>DAIMYT010000004.1:29558-70923 GCA_036734345.1 Dokdonella sp.
AACAAAGTGCTGATGTACACCTTGTATTGACAGGCGTGCGGCGTATGCTCGGAGGCCGCAGCACTCGTGGGGAGTCGTCATGCAGATCGAAGACATGGTGCGTGCCGTGCAGGCGAAGCTTGGTGTCGGCGTCGATGGGCGCGCCGGGCCGCAGACCTGGGGCGCCATCTACAAGCGCATCGTCGATCGCGGGGCACCGCCCGACGTGGCCCTGACCGAGGTAGGCGATCTCGCCAATGCGCGCAGCGAAAAGGTGATCGGCAGGTTGCATCCGCGCGCGCAGCCCTATGCACGGGCACTCTACTTCAAGGCCCGCGAGCACGACCTCACGATCAACATCATCAGCGGATTGCGCACGTATGCCGAGCAGGATGCGCTCTTCGCGCAGGGCCGTACGCGCCCCGGCAACGTTGTCACCAACGCGCGCGGCGGCTATTCCAACCACAACTTCGGCATCGCCTTCGACATCGGCCTGTTCGAGCGCAATCAGTATCTTGGCGAGTCGCCGATGTACAAGGCGGTCGGCACGCTAGGCGTCGAGCTCGGCCTGGAATGGGGCGGCAACTGGCGGACCCTCGTCGACCAGCCGCATTTCCAGTTGCGACCCGGCTGGGCGGCCGACCTCAGCGAGCGGCAGATGCTTGCCGGGCTGCGCGAGCGCGTCGCCGCGGGGATCGACGTCTATGCCTGAGCCCTGGGGCGACCCGCACGCGCGGCTCAGTCGATCAGGCCCTTGCGGATCGCGTAGCGGACGACGTTGGCGACATTGCGCGCCTTGAGCTTGTCCATCACGCGCGAGCGGTGGTTTTCGGCGGTCTTCACGCTGACCTCGAGCTTGCGCGCGATTTCCTTGGTCGTCATGCCTTCGATGAGCAGGTGGAAGACCTCGCGCTCGCGCGGGGTCAGCGAACCGTAGGGGTCGTCCAGCACGCGGTCGGGCTGATGCACCTGTTCGGCCAGGATGCGCGCGGCGTAGGCGCCGTAGTGGCCACGCCCGCAACGCAGGTCGTTGAGGGCGGCGATCAGCTCGGCGGTCGGGCTGTCCTTGAGAAGGTAGCCGGAGGCGCCGGCGCGAACCGCGCGCAGGACGTACTCCTCCTCGTCGTGCATGGTCAGCACGAGGGTGCGGGTTTCCGGCGTTTCCTCATGCAGGCGGCGAACCCCCTCGATGCCGTTCAGTCCGGGCATCGCGATGTCCAGGATGGCGATGTCCGGGCGCAGGGCAATGGCCTTCTCCACGGCTTCGATGCCATCGGCTGCCTCGGCGACCACGTCGCACTGATTGCTCGCGTTGAGCACGGCGACGAGACTTTCGCGAACCATCGTGTGATCGTCGGCGATCAGCACGCGAAGTCGACCGAGCCCCAGAGCGACATGTTTCATCCGTGCAGTATGCCCTCAGGCAGCGCGACGCGCAGCCAGGTTCCGCCTTTGCCGGATTCCACGCTGAGTTTCCCGCCGTAAAGCATCGCCCGCTCGCGCATGCCGGCCAACCCCGAACTCTGGCCGCGGCTTGCCGCCGCCTGTGCGGCATCGACATCGAAGCCTTCGCCATCGTCCCAGATGGTCAGGCGCAGCCAGCCTGCACGCAGGCCGAGCTTGATCATCGCCTCCCGCGCACGGGAATGCCTCAGCGTGTTGCCGAGCGCCTCCTGGGCGATGCGGAACAGCACCGTCTGCACGTCGCGGTCGAGCGCCGGCAGCGGATCGACCTGGATCTCGATCTGCAGCTCGCTGCTCTTGACGAGGGTGCGAACCAGCCAGTGCAGGGCGGCCTCGAGGCCGAAATCATCGAGGATCTGCGGGCGCAGCAAGCGCGACAGCTCGCGGGTATCGGCCAGCGTGTTCGAACACAGTTCAATGGCCGCGCTCATGCGTTCGCGCGCCTCGGTCTGGTCGGGCTGCAGCGCGTCCTTGACCAGGGAAAGCTGGTTCTTCAGCGCGGTCAGGTTCTGGCCGAGCCCGTCGTGCAGCTCCAGCGCCACGCGGCGCCGTTCGGCCTCCTGGACCCGGTAGACGGATCGCGCAAGACGGTGCAACTCCGCCTGGTTGCCTTCGAAGCGTTTCAGAAGTTCGGTGTAGCGCTGGCGGAGGTCTTCCAGCAGGGCCTGGGTGGCTTGGGCTTCAGCGGTCATGCGTGGCCCCTTCGAAGGCGGCGACCACGGGGTCGGCGTCGATGCTTTGCCTTTGCGCCGGCGTTGCGCCGTCGCGCAGGGCCTTGAGCGCCAGTCCGGCATCGCGTCGAGCCTCTTCGGCCAACGCCGGATCCGAACCGAGCAGAACACGGCTTCCCAGGCGATGCAGGTCGAATGCAGCCAGTGCGTCGGGATGATCGCGCAACAGGGCCCGCGCTTCGCCATAGAGCTGGACTGCGCGCGACTTGTCGGCAGCCGGCAGCGCGCCGAGTTCCGTCACCAGCCAGTCCAGTTGCAGGGGCAGGTTGCCGAGCGCGCGAACCTCGTCCGCGCTGGCCTGGCGCAGCGCGATGAGCACCTGCACGAGCAGTGCGCGAACGCCGGACTGCTCGGCGAGCTTGCGCGCTGCCTCCAGCGTATCCGCATCGCCCTTGCCGGCCTCGGCGCGCAGGAGCAGGGTGCTGGCTTTCTGCTCGGCCGACGCTTCGGAGGCGGACTTGTCCAGTTCATCCAGCGTGGCCAGGGCTGCTGCACGGTCGCGTGCGCCGAGTTGCAGGCGCGCCTGCAGGAGGCCGATGTCGACGAGGCCGCGCTGGTCCTCGCGCTCGGCGAACAGTCTGCGTGCGCGGCCGATGTGTCCGAGCGCATCGGCGAGGCGTCCTTCCAGGATCTCCAGTTCGGCGAGGTTGCGACCGCTGACCGCCGCCTCTTCGATCATTTGTCGTTGCTGGGCCGTGGCCAGCGACTCCTCGAGCAGCGCCCGTGCTTCCTGCCAGCGTCCGCGCTGCAGATAGAGCAGGCCGAGGTTCTGCTGGGCGCGGACCGTGCCCGCGGGGTCATCGAGTTCGTTCGAGGTGGCCAGGGACTGCTGCCAGAACACCTGGGCACTGTCGTAGTCGCCGAGCACGAAGTGCGCGTAACCGATGTTGTTCTGGCTTTCGGCAATCCCCTGGCGGTCTCCTTCGCGTTCGCGCATCTGCAGGGCGCGCTTGAAGGCGGCCAGTGCATCGGCGTACTTGCCCTCCTCCTCGGCGAGCAGTCCGATTTCATTGTCGACGGCGGCAGAACCGGCCTGGTCGCCGAGGCTCGCAAACAGGTCGCGTGCCTCGGCCAGTTGCTGCTGGGCCTCGGCGAACTGGCCGCGGATCGTGGCGAGCTGGGCGAGGTTGCGCAGGGTCGTGGCGACACCGCGCGTGTTGCCAAGCGCCCGCCGCAGTTGCACGGCCTTGCGATATTGTTCCTCGGCATCGGCGGTCTGGCCGAGGCGCGCATAGCCGACGCCGAGCGCGTTGACGGTTTCCGATTCGCCGTAGACGTTGCGGCTGCGCTTGAACAGCACCATGGCCCGCACCAGGTAATCCTCGACCGCGGGACGCAGGTTGCCGTGCAGGATCGAATACTTGCCGAGCAGGAACCACAATCGTGGATCCTCCGCGTCGCGACGCGAAAGGGCCTGCAATCGCTCCAGGGCTGGCTCGAAGTCGCCGCTCTCGCCCTGCAGCGTCGCCAGTCGTCGCCCGGCGTCGAGATCGTCCGGATGCACGGCAAGGTACCGGGTCAGGCTGGCGATGGCCGCGTCCGGATCGCCCTCGACCAGCGCCTTCAACTCAAGCATGGCCGGACGCAGGGTCGCCGAACCGCGCGCCTGCAGGCCCTTGTCCAGGGCATCCCGCGCGGCATCGGCGCGACCGCTGTCGCGCGCGGCGCGGGCGAGGCCGAGGTAGGCGGCGGAATAGCCGGCGTCCTCGGCAATCGCCGCGCTGAACTGCGTGATGGCGGAATCCATGCGTCCGCCGCGGCGATCGAGGAGGCCACGGCCATAAGCGGCGAGCGCGGTCTCCGAGCGCGGCAGCAGGTCGGCCGGAAACGCCTGGCCCGGACGCCAGGCAGTCGTGACTTCGGCATCGAACGCACGCGCGGCCTCGATCACGTCCGCATGCCTGGACGCCGGCGCGATCGTGATCGGCTGGCCTTCTGCCGACGAGATCGTCGCGCTGAACCGGTAGCCATCCGCGACATGCACCAGCCGTGTGCGCAATACCTGGCTGGCAGCGGCAGCTGCCAGCAGGGCAGGGTCCTTTGCCACGCTGGCGGCAATGCCGATGCGCGTGATCGCATCATTGGTGCGCTCACCGTCGACGACGACTGCGCCATCCAGGGCGGCGAGTCCCTGGCGCAGGTGTTCGGCATAGCCGGCCAGTGCAGGCTCGAGGTCCGCATCGCCCTCGTCGTGGACGATCGGCATGACCAGCAGCCGGTCGGGCGGCGGCGACAGCAGCAGGCCGCGTTCGGGCCAGTACCAGAAGAGGAGCCCACCGAAGCCGAGGCCGAGCAGGATCACGGCAGCGATCAGGCTGCGTCGGCCCGGTCGCAGGTCGCGCGGAACCTTGCGCTGGTCGATCGCGGCGACGACCGCTTCCGCGTTCGGCAGCCGCTGCGCGGGCGATGGCCTGAGCAGGCGGTCGAGCAGGGCTTCGACCCACGTCGGCACGTCGCTGCGCAGTTTGCGGATCGGCGGCGGCGGCCCGAGCAGGCGCTGGGTCAGCGACTCGGCCGAAGTGCCGCCGGAAAATGCCGGCTTGCCGGCGAGCATTTCATACAGGAGCAGGCCGAGCGCATAGAGGTCCGAGCGGCCGTCGACGGGCGCCCCGCGCGCCTGCTCCGGAGACAGATAATCGGGCGTACCGATCACTCCCCCGGTCTGCGTGAGGCCGCTGATCCGCAACGAACGGGCCACGCCGAAATCGCTGATGTAGGCGGTTCCGTCCTTGTCCAGCAGCACGTTGGCGGGTTTCAGGTCGCGGTGGATGACGTCGCGCGCGTGCGCCGCGGCGAGACCGACGGCGAGCTGGCGCGTGATGCGCAACGCTTCCTCGACATCCATCGGGCCGCTGCTGTCGATCACCCGCTCGAGCGATTGCCCGTCGATGTAGGCCATGCTGATCAGCCATCGGCGATCGTGGCCTGCGCTCTCGTGCACGGCGATGTCGTGGATGCGGACCACGTGCGGGCTGGAAACTTCCCGCGCCAGCAGCAGTTCCTGCTTGAACCGCTCGAACGACTCGGGGCGCTGGGCGGTATCCGGCCGCAGCAGCTTGATCGCCACCTTCACGTCGAGCGCGATGTCGGTGGCCAGGTAGACGACGCCCATGCCGCCGATGCCGAGCTGGCGCTCGATGCGGAAGCGCTCGGCGACGAGCGTGCCGGCGGCCAGCCCGGCCTCTTCGTGGATGCCGGTGGCGGTCACCATGAAGTCGCGATCACGGGTCATTCTGACCTTCCATCACCAGCGATGCGAAGGAGCCCGGCGTGGCCTTGCCCAGTTGCGCGGCACTGACGCCGGCGAGGATTTCCTGGCCGCGGCGCGCCTCCATCCAGAGCGCGGCACGCTCGACGAAGGCGACCAGCAGCTCGAGGTCGAGCGCGGTTATCGTCGAGCCCGAGCCACGACTGTCGGCATAGACGACGCCAACGACGGCATCGCCGATCTTGAGCGGCAGGCAGACCAGGGCGCGCAGGCCCGCATCGAGTACCGATTCGCGTTGCGCGAGGTCGGCATCGGCGGCGACGCCATTGTGGACCACGGCCTTGCCCGTGGTCAGGGATTTCATCGCCGCGCCCATGCTGCCGGCAAACCGGCGCGTGCGCAGTTCGTCCATGCCGAGCCCGTGGCAGGAGCGCACGCGCAGCCCGTCAGGCCCGTTGAGCAGGATGAACCCGCGCTCGCACTCAGCCAGCTCGACCACGGAGCGCAGGGTCTCGTCGAGCACATCCGGCAGCGCCGTATGCTGGGCGATGCGACCCGCAAGGGTGACGGACGACTGGCGCCGACGGGTCGCCCGCTGCTCGATGCGCTGGGCCGCTTGCGTATCCAGCGGCGTGAATTCGCAAGGGATGTCACCGAGGCGCAACCAGGTCGGCTGGTCGAGCTTCGCATCGATGGTTCGCGTGCCTTCCACGAAGCAACCGTTCTTGCTGCCGCTGTCGTGCAGCCGCCAGGCGTCGCCGTCGCGCAGGATCTCGGCATGCACCCGCGAAATCGATGGATGATCGAGGCACCAGTCGCACTCGCTGCCGCGGCCGATCCGGACCCGTTGCTGGTTGCGCAGCAGGCAGGTTTCGGCGGCGGCGGCAGGAAGATACGCGGTCAGGATCGCGGACATGGCTTCATAGTAGCGCCAGTCATCGCCAAAGCTGAACGCCATGGGTGCCCGGACGGGTTTGCGCCGGCTTCAAACCGGCTTGTGCGCATCACACGCGCGAGCGGGCACTCGCGATCAGCAGAAAGCGGCAATGCCGGCAAGGGGGCCGCTTGCACCTGCCCTGCGACCGCCGGCTATGACGGGCAGACCGTAGCCTCAACGCGCCTTCAATGCCTCATGCCGATGGCGCGCAGCCACTCGGCATGTTCGAAAGGCCGCTGCTCCTGCGCCGCGATCAGTTGCCGTAATCGCGCAGGAATCCGATGCTGAAGGCGAGGGTGTCGGCACCCGCGAGGAGTTCGCCCGCCGTGTTCTGCACATCGTGCAGGGCGCGCCATTCCTGCGGAATGCTGAGCCCGGCCTGGCTGGCTGCCAGCGAACGGAATGCATCGAGGCTGGTAATCGCCGCAGGGAAGTCGGCGGCTTCCACGCCCGCCTGGACATCGTCCAGATAACCGGAAAGCGACGTACGCAGCGGCAATTGGACAGCCGCGACCTGATCGCGCAGCTTGGCCAGCTTGGTCACGACCACGTTGCTCGTCGGACGTGGATCGGCGAGGACGAGGAACTGCGAAAAACCCGGGGTTGTGCCGCGGGTGCGCACGCTACCGGGCAGCACGCTGCCGGTAATGTCGAAGAACGCCCCGCCCAGCGGCGCCTTGAACAGGCGAAAGCGCGAACCTGGCGTGTACACCAGCGCATGGGTGTGGACCTCGACATTGACCAGCCGGCGGAAGGAAAGCCCGCCAAGGGTCGGTGGCTCGACCGTGATCAGCACAGGCAACGAGGCCGGCACCGTCTGCAGGGACAAGCTCGAGAGACGCGCGAGCAGCGCCGGATCGCTGAGGCTGACGGTTTCCGCGCTGATCCCGAGGCTCGATACGGACAAGCCGCTGGCGTCGTCGAAATTCAGGCTGAGGTCGGCGATCGGCATGCTTGGCGTGCCGATCCGCACGGTGGCGGTATTGCCGCTGACGACAACGTCGACCGGCAGGGACTGGGCCTGTACCAGCGAGGCGAGGCTGGCGACGGCGAAGGCGAGCAGCCAGCGTACGGGGCGACGGGAAAGCAGGAACATAAGGGAACCTCCACGATGGATTGCCTGCCCGTTCATGGACTTGCAATGCATGGTACGGCCTCCCTTCCGCAAAATGAGCATCGAGAATAACCCGTTCGCATTCGAATGTCTCTGAGGGGTTTCACCTATGCCAAGACCGGGTTTTTCCCCATTCATGAATCCGCCCGGGGGCGGGATGCTGTGCTCACCATCAACCCATGTCGGGTTTCCTGCCGGAGCAAGTCCATGAATTGGTTCGATTCCACGTCCCCCGCCGAGCGCGTCTCGACGCACATGAAGAAGACGTCGCGCTCGCTGCGACTCTCGGTTCTCGCCGTTGGCATGCTGGCCAGCGGCCTGGCCCTGGCCGATGCGCACATCAGCCCTGACCTCGTCCAGCAACTCAATACCACGCTGCCCGGCGAAGAGCTGACGGTCGTCGTTTCCTACGAGCAGTCCACGCCGCTGAGCGCGGCCCAGGTCGCAACGCTCAGCTCGCTCGGCGTGCACAAGGCGATCACGATGCGTTCGCTGCCAATCGCCGGCGTGAAGGCCACCCCGGCCGTCATCAACGCACTGGCGCAGCAGCCGGATGTCTACTCGATCCACCCGAACCGCGAACTGCGCTACTTCAATCACGAGGCTCGCCAGATCTCAGGCGCAGCCCGCGTTTCCGAGAATCCCGGTGATTTCGGTCGTGCCGTACCGTACAGCGGTCGTGGCGTGACCGTGGTCATCAATGATTCGGGCATCGATGCCACCCACATGGACCTGCAGTTCGGCAACCATGTCGTCGAAAACGTCCAGGCGCTGACCAACCTCGCATCCTGGGACAGCATTCTGCCGATCACCTACCTTGAGGGGCAGCCAAATACTGATTTTGGCTCGGGTCACGGTACCCATTGCGCGGGCACCGTCGGCGGAAGCGGCGCGCGTTCCAACGGACTGTATCGTGGCGTTGCTCCCGGTGCAGATCTGGTCGGCTATGGCTCGGGCGGCGTCCTGCTGATCCTTGATGCCGTCGGCGGCCTCGACTACGCGGTCACCAA
The DNA here is from genome assembly GCA_036734345.1 of Dokdonella sp. Classification (GTDB taxonomy): domain Bacteria; phylum Pseudomonadota; class Gammaproteobacteria; order Xanthomonadales; family Rhodanobacteraceae; genus Dokdonella. The sequence goes on from DAIMYT010000004.1 coordinate 38,002, forward strand.
CCAGTTCAGCTTCAATTCCCCGATCCGCGTCATTTCCAATTCCTGGGGCACTTCCGGCACGTTCGACGAGACCGATCCGGTCAGCATCGCTTCCTACGAAGCCTTCAAGCGCGGCATCGTGGTCGCCTTCGCGGCCGGCAACGACGGCCCGGGCGAAGACACGCACAACCCGTATGCCCAGGCTCCGTGGGTGATCTCGGTCGGCGCCGGCACCAAGGATGGCAACCTCGCCGACTTCTCTTCGCGCGGCAAGCGTGGCGAATCGCGCAGCTTCACCATGCCCGATGGCCACCAGTGGACCTATTACAACGAGCCGACCATCGTCGCCACCGGCGTCAACGTCATCTCGACACGCGACAGCACCGGCTCGCTGCCCGTGCTCAGCCTGCCCGCCGACGTCGAGCAGATCGATCCGGCCTACCTGCCGTTCTATGCTTCGATGGACGGCACCTCGATGGCAACGCCGCACGTGGCGGGCGTCATCGCCCTCATGCTCGAGGCGAATCCGAACCTCACCCCGCTGCAGGTCAAGGACATCATCGAGCGCACGGCAACCAACATGACCGGTCGCGAGACCTGGGAAGTCGGCGCCGGCCACATCAATGCCTATGCCGCCGTGGCCGCGGCCCAGGGCATCCGCAACGACTACGGCAGCACGGTCAATGCGCTGCGTCCGTTCAACAGCAATGCGATCGTCGTTCCGGGCGGCGCGCCGATCCCGTTCTCGATCGACTTCGCCCCGGTCGGACCGGTCACCGAGCAGTCCTTCACGGTCGGCCCCGAAGTGGCCTATGTCAGCGCGCGCGCTGAAGTCTGGGACAACACGGTCGCCCTGGTCCTGACCGATCCCGATGGCGAGCGCTACGGTTCGTCGATCGCCCTGCCGGTCCTCGGCGAGACGATCACGGTCGGCGCGGCGGCCAAGCCCGGCGTCTGGAAGATCACCGTGCGCGGCATCGGCTCGGTGTCCGGCGTACCCCTTGATCCGGCTGGCGCCACCAACGGCTATGGCCTGCCGGGCACCATCGAAGGCAACATCAGCTTCCTCAACAGCGGCGGCTACACCGGACTCGACGACATCGCCGGCCATCCGGCCAGCGCGGCCATCCAGTACGCGGTCGCCAACCGCCTCGTCGATGGCTACAACGACCATCGCTTCCGTCCGGACCAGAACATCAAGCGCAGCGAACTGGCGCAGTACCTGTTGATGGGGTCCAACGTACGCCAGGCCTTGCCGTTCTCCGGCCAGCGCAGCTTCACCGACCTGTCGACGAGCAACCCGGCCTATCCGTTCGCCGAGGCGGCCGTCGCCATCGGAGCGCCGCTGCGCAACCTCTCGCAGCAGCAGGACGGCGTGATGAAGCTGATCGGCGGACAGTTCAAGCCGAACAACAACGTCACCCGACTCGACGTGGCCTACGGCCTCGTGCAGAGCCTGGCCCTGCAGGATGAAGCGCGGGCATTCAGTGGCAACATGACCGCGTTCTTCATGGGTCAGCGCGTTCCGGTCCTCGATTCGGCGAGCGTCCCGGCTTCGATGCGCGGTTATGCGCAGTACGCCCTCGACCTCGGCCTGCTCAACGCCCGCTTCGTCATCACCCAGGGTCCGTACGACCTGCAGCCGACCGTGCAGGCCTACTTCGATCCGAATGCCAACGTGACGCGTGCCGCCTACGCGGTGGCCGCCGGTCGCTACCTGGCCGCGTTCGAAGGCGTCCAGTAAAGCGTCGACCGTCCCCCCACGCACAGGACCACGGATGGACCTGTGCGTGTTTTATCCCGCAAAGCGGTCGACGGTGTCGGCCGCTTTGTCGTTCCGGAATGACTGCCCGCCTGCTCCGCGCGGGCCATGGGCGCAACGGACGGACCTGAGCCGACGATCCCCGCAGGGCGCCGGCGCAGTTCGCGGCCTCAGGCCGCGTTGCGGCCCACGGAAGGATTCCGCCACGCGCTGAGCAGATCGTCCTGGCGCTTCATCGCGTCGGCGTGGAAGCGCTCCTTGATGTGGCCGTAGCCGCGGATGTGCTCGGGCACCGAGGCGATGTCGACGGCGAGCGCGTGGTTTTCGCTGTCGAGGCCGGCCAGCAGTTCATCGACCTGCCTGAAATAGTCGGAAATGAGCTGGCGTTCCATCCGGCGTTCGGCGGTGTAGCCGAACACGTCGAGCGCGCTGCCGCGCAGGCCCTTGAGCCTGGCCAGCACGCGAAACGCCTTGAACACCCAGGGGCCGTATTCGGCCTTGCGCAGATGGCCATCCGCATCCTTCTTCGCCAGCAGTGGCGGAGCGAGATGGAAGTGGATCTTGTAGTCGCCCTCGAAGGTCTCGCGGATCTTCTTCTCGAAATCGCCGCTGGTGTAGAGGCGGGCGACTTCGTACTCGTCCTTGTAGGCCATCAGCTTGAAGGCATAGCGCGCGACGGCCTGGGTCAGGCTGGTGAAAGCCGGCGTCTTCTGCTGCTCGACGCTGCGCACCTTGTCGACCAGCGCCTTGTACTTCGCGGCGTAGGCCGCGTTCTGGTAGCCGGTCAGGAATTCGATGCGTCGTGCGATCTGCTCGTCGAGCGAGGTGCTGAGGCTCAGGTCGTCGAGGGCATCGGCGGTTTCGCCGATGCCCGGCGGAACCGAACCCTCATCCGCCCTTCGGGCACCTTCTCCCGGGGGGAGAAGGGAGTTCGTCGTGCTGCGCACGGGCAATGACAAGGGGATGGCGCCCGACGGCAGCTTCGCCGCGCCGACGCCGGCGGCCTTGCGCACGAGGGCAACGTCGTGCGCGCCCATGCGGCCCCAGTTGAACGCGGTCTTGTTCATCTCGATCGCGGCGCCGTTGAGTTCGATCGCGCGCATCAGCGAGTCGAGGCTGACCGGCACCCAGCCCTTCTGCCAGGCATAGCCGAGCATGAACAGGTTGGCCGCGATGGTGTCGCCGAGCAGGGCGGTGCCGAGCTGGGTGGCGTCGATCAGTTCGGGCTCGTCGCCTTCCAGCGCGGTGCGCACGGCGTCGATGATCTTCTGCGCCGGGAACTGCATGTCCGGATGCGTGGTGAACGTGCCTGGCATCGCCTCGTAGGTGTTGAGGACCACGTTCGAGCGCTTGGCGCGGATCTTCGACAGCGCCCAGTAATCGTTGACCACGACCATGTCGCAGCCGAGCACGAGATCGGCCTCGCCGGCGGCGATGCGCACGGCATGGATTTCCGACGGATCCCTGGCGATGCGCAGGTGGCAGGTCACCGCGCCGCCCTTCTGGGCGAGGCCGGTCTGGTCGAGCACGGTGCTGCCCTTGCCCTCCAGGTGCGCGGCCATGCCGATCAGCGCGCCGATCGTGACCACGCCGGTACCGCCGATGCCGGTGACGAGGATGTTCCACGGGCGATCCAGGTTCGATGCCATCGTCGGCATCGGCAGGCTGTCGAAATCGACTTCGCCGGCCCCGGCCTTCTTTGCTTTCTTCAGGCCGCCGCCGTGCACGGTGACGAAACTCGGGCAGAAGCCCTTCACGCAGGAATAGTCCTTGTTGCAGCCGGACTGGTCGATCTCGCGCTTGCGTCCGTATTCGGTGGCCTTCGGCAACACCGAGACGCAGAATGACTTCTCGCCGCAGTCGCCGCAGCCTTCGCAGACCAGCGAGTTGATGAAGACGCGCTTCTTCGGATCCTCGAGCTTGCCGCGCTTGCGCCGGCGGCGCTTCTCGGTGGCGCAGGTCTGGTCGTAGATCAGCACGGACGTGCCGGGGATCTCGCGCATGCGCTTCTGCACGGCATCGAGTTCGTCGCGATGGATGAACTCGACGCCGGCCGGGAAGATCTCCGGACGCGACCATTTCTCGATGTCATCGGAGACCACGATGATCGCCTGCACGCCCTCGGCGCGCATCTGGTGGGCGATGTCGGGAACGGTCAGGGTGCCGTCGACCGGCTGGCCGCCGGTCATCGCGACGGCGTCGTTGTAGAGGATCTTGTAGGTGATGTTGACCTTGGCCGCGATCGCCTGGCGGATCGCCAGCGAGCCGGAATGGAAATAGGTGCCGTCGCCGAGGTTCTGGAACACATGCTTCGTTTCGGTGAATGGCGCCTGGCCGCACCAGGTCGCGCCTTCGCCGCCCATCTGGGTGAACGTGTCGGTGCTGCGGTCCATCCAGGTCACCATGTAGTGGCAACCGATGCCGCCGAGCGCGCGCGAACCTTCCGGCACGGCGGTCGAGGTGTTGTGCGGGCAGCCCGAGCAGTAGTGCGCGGCGCGCGGGAAATTCGCGCGCGGCAGGGTCAGTTCCTGCTCCTTGGCCTCGATCCAGGCGACGCGCGAGCGGATCGCTTCGCTGGAGAAGAAGCGCGCGAGGCGTTTCGCGATGACTAGGGCGATCATGGCCGGGGTCAGTTCGTTGGTCGAGGGCAGCACCCAGTTGCCTTCCTCGTCGTACTTGCCGACCACGCTCGGGCGCGTCGGCCAGTTGTACATGTATTCCTTCATCTGCGATTCGATGAATGAGCGCTTCTCCTCGACGACGATGACGTCTTCGAGGCCATTGGCGAATTCGCGGATGCCAATCGGCTCGAGCGGCCAGGTCATGCCGATCTTGTAGACGCGGATGCCGATCTCGCGCGCGTCGCGCTCGTCGATGCCGAGGTACTCGAGCGCCTGCAGCACGTCGAGGTAGCTCTTGCCGGTGGTGACGATGCCGAGCCGCGCCTTCGGCGAATCGAGCACGATGCGGTCGATGCGGTTGGCCCGCGCGAACGCGGTCGCGGCCTGCACGGCGTAGCGGTGCAGGCGCATTTCCTGGTTCAGCGGCGGATCGGGCCAGCGGATGTTGAGGCCGCCTTCGGGAAGGACAAAGTCCTCCGGCATGAGGATGTCGAGCTGGTGCGGATTGACGTTGACCGAGGCCGAGGACTCGACCGTTTCGGCGATCGTCTTGAAGCCGACCCAGCGTCCGGTGAAGCGCGACATGGCCCAGCCGAGCATGCCCATGTCCAGGATGTCCTGGACGCCGGCCGGATTGAGGATCGGCATCATCGCCGAGACGAACTCGAGTTCCGAGCCGTGGGGCAGGGTCGAGGAGCGGCAGGCATGGTCGTCGGCGGCCAGCGCGAGCACGCCGCCGAACTTCGAGGTGCCGGCCGCGTTGCCATGCTTGAACACGTCGCCGCAGCGATCGACGCCGGGACCCTTGCCGTACCACATCGAGAACACGCCATCGTACTTGGCGCCTTCGAACAGGTTGGCCTGCTGGGTGCCCCACACCATGGTCGCGCCGAGGTCCTCGTTGAGGCCCGGGATGAACTCGATGTTGGAGGACTTCAGGTGCTTCTTGGCCTTCCACAGTTCGAGGTCGAAGCCGCCGAGCGGGGAGCCGCGGTAGCCGGATATGAAGCCGGCCGCGTTGATGCCGGCGGCGCGATCGCGCATCTGCTGCATCAGCGGCAGGCGCACCAGCGCCTGCACGCCGGAAAGATAGATGCGGCCTTCGCGGCGCGTGTACTTGTGGTCGAGCGTGTAGTCGGTGTCGATCGACGGGTGCTCGAGGGCGGACGGGACGGACATGCAATGAACCTCAGCGGCGGCAAACGGCGCGCCGGAACGTGGCCGGACGGGTGTCGGCGGACCGCGAAGTTTATCAGGTCATCCGGCCTTCCTGCTGGCGCGGCGCACGCGCGCCGCCTTCGGGCGGGGCGCCTACTGGCGCAGGCTCAGCGCGCAGTTGAAGGCGACCGTGATGCGCTCGCCCTCGCCGTAGAACGGCAGCACCTGGTGCAGCAGCCAGGACGGGAACAGCACGAGCTGGCCGGGCTGCAGCGCGAGGCCATAGTTCTGGATGCCGAACGGCGGTTTGAAATGCTCGTTGCCCGGATCGATGTACATGGCCTGGCCGATGTGCGGGTGCAGGAAGTTGAGCAGGCCGCTGTCGGGCTGGTGGGCATCGTGCTGGCCGGCCGTGACGCAATACACGCCCGACCAGCTGGCCAGCGGATGGTTGTGCACGCCGAAGAAGCCATTGCGGCGGGTCACGTGGAACCAGGCATCGGTTTTCAGGTCGAGGCGCCGGCGCGTCGCTTCGTCGTAGCCATTGAGCTCGGAGACCATCTGGGCGACGCGCGACAGGCAGAAATCGCGCAGCTCGGCGATTTCGGGCTCGGGCCAGGAAAACAGCTGGAAATGGCTCTCGAACACCTGCTCGTTGCGCAGCGTGATCGGGCCCGGATTGGCATGCCGCTGGCCTTCGTTCTCGCGCGCGATGAACAGGCGGCGCAAGGCGGCGTTGAGCGGAGCCGGGTTCGGGTGCTGGTCGTATCCGAACGGGACCGGGAACAGGCCCTTGATCTGCATCGTGTGCGCCAATCGATGGGAGGGGAGGTGCAATTTTACCTGCAAGCCTGTGCCGCTGCCGAACCCGCCGCTGCCTTGGGACCAGTTGCCACGCTGGAGCTCAGGCTTGCGGCCGGGCCCGGAACGGAAACATCTGCTGGGCAACGAAGCCGTCGGGCATGTAGTCGCCGACCACGCCGTACTGGTTGGGCAATGGCCGGTCGGCCCGGACCGCGGTGCCGAACAGGTAGTCGAGGAAGGCGTAGTGGGCCGCGTAGTTGCGGTCGATCGCCTCGTCGTCGGAGGCGTGGTGCCAGTGGTGGAAATCCGGGGTCACGATCAGGTAGCGCAGCGGGCCCCAGGGCACGCGCACGTTGGCGTGGTTGAGCACGGCCTGGAAGCCGACGATGATGATGTAGGCATTGACCACGGCCTCGCTGAAGCCGAGCACGAACAGCGGCGCGACCACGAGTACACGCGTGGCGATCACCTCGAGCACGTGCTGGCGCGAACCGGCCAGCCAGTCCATGGTCTTGGTGCTGTGGTGGACCGAGTGGAATTTCCACAGGAACGGAATCTCGTGGTAGGCGCGATGGGTCCAGTACTGGGCGAGGTCGGCGACGAGGATGCAGAGCAGCAACTGCGGTACGAACCAGATGCCCTGCACGGCCAGCTGGAAGTCGTGCTGGACCATCCAGCCGAAGGCATGGTGGATCGTGAAGTTCACGGTCAGCAGGATCAGCCCGACGAGGAAGTGATTGACCGCGAAATGCTTCATGTCGGTCTGCCACTCGCGGCGGAACACCGGCTGGCCCTTGCGCAGCGGCAACAGCTTCTCGATGGCGACGAAGATCAGGGTCGAGCCGAGCAGGTCGAGGATGAACCAGTCCAGGCCGATGTAGGGCGTGTTATCGGGGAAGTTGCCGACCGGCACGCGCGAGCCGCCGAGCGCGACGGCGATCACGACCAGGGCAAACGCCAGCAGGTTGAGGTTGCGCCGTACGCCGATCGCGAGGTTGGCCAGCGACAGCGCTCCGGCGACCAGCAGGGCGATGAACATGGCCTGGCGCAGCACGTCGACCGAATACTGGTGGCGCAGCTCCGGCGTGGTCAGGTATTCGGGGAAATGGAACGCGAGCACGCCGAGCAGGCACAGGAAGCCGAGGCCGAGGGCGACCACGGTGGCGATCAGGCCCTGGCCGAAGCGCAACTCGCCGCTGCTGGCGAGCAGGCCCGAGGTTTCGTCGACTGCCGAGCGCAGCAGGCTGGCCGGCTTGTTCGCCGAGCCTTCCAGCGCGTACGGCGTACGGCTGACCGATCGTTCTGTCATGGCACTTGCTTCCGCGGGGCTGTGCCGTTCTCCGGCAGTTGCGCCGGATTCTATCCGCAACGTGCCGGGTCCGGTGGAGGTGGGCTCGCGCGCTGCGATGTGCCTTGCATGGGGCCGCGCGCGTGCTCTAACCTCGACGGCCGCTCGAGGGGATATCACCCATGTTTGACGCTTTGGGCCACATCGCGTTTGGCCTGTTCGGCCTTGCCGTACTGATTTCGATTGCCGTGCTGTTCTCGGCGAACCGCCGTGCGATCAGCTGGAAGCTGGTCGGCACCGGCGTCCTGCTGCAGATCGTGTTTGCTGCACTTGTGCTCAAGGTGCCGCTCGGACGCGAAACCTTCAATGGCATCGCCACCGGCTTCGTCAAGCTGCTCGATTACGTGCGCGCCGGCTCGGATTTCATTTTCGGCGGCTTCATGGATACCTCGAAGTTCGGCTTCGTGTTCGCAATCCAGGTATTGCCGACCATCATTTTCTTCGCCGCGCTGACCGGCGTGCTCTATCACCTCGGCATCATGCAGATGATCGTCAAGGGCATGGCTTGGGTCATTACCAAGGTCATGAACGTATCGGGTGCCGAGACCACTTCGGTCTGCGCCAGTGTCTTCATCGGCCAGACCGAGGCGCCGCTGACGATCAAGCCCTATCTCGAGCGCATGACGCAGTCGGAACTGATGACCGTCATGATCGGCGGCATGGCGCATATCGCCGGTTCGGTCATGGCCGCCTACGTCGGCCTGCTCGGCGGCGATGACGAAGGCCAGCGCATCTTTTTTGCCACCCACCTGCTCACCGCCAGCATCATGGCCGCGCCGGCCACGCTGATGCTGGCCAAGATCCTGATACCGGAAACCGAGGAACCGCTGACCCGCGGCCAGGTCAAGCTCGAGGTCGAAAAGACGACGGCCAATGTCATCGATGCGGCGGCGACCGGCGCCGCCGACGGCCTGCGCCTGGCCCTCAACGTCGGCGCCATGCTGCTCGCCTTCATCGCACTGATCGCCCTGCTCAATGCGCCGTTCCAGTGGCTCGGCGCGCACGCCTGGGGCGCGGATCCAGGCTCCTCCCTGAACGGCTGGCTGGCCATCCAGTTTGGCCATCCGGTCGAGCTCTCGCTGCAGACCCTGTTTGGCTGGATCCTCGCGCCGCTCGCCTGGATCATCGGCGTGCCGTGGCAGGACGCGACCCTGGTCGGCAGCTTCATCGGCCAGAAGGTCGTGATCAACGAGTTCGTCGCCTACGTCGACATGGCCAAGCACATCGACCAGATGACCGAGCACAGCCGCCTGATCGCGACCTATGCGCTGTGCGGCTTCGCCAATTTCTCCTCGATCGCGATCCAGATCGGCGGCATCGGCGGCCTCGCCCCGAGCCGCCGTCCGGACCTCGCCCGGCTCGGCCTCAAGGCCGTCCTCGGCGGCTCGCTGGCGACCTTCATGACGGCGACGATTGCGGGTGTATTGAGCCTGCTGTGACCTTGTGAATTGAAGAGTTACTCGCCGAGTTCCTCGCGCATGAACTCGGGCATCGACAGCGCCGCCTTGTGGATCTCGGCGTTGTAGTAGCGCGTGTCGAACTGCTTGGTCTGCGCGCCGCGCTCGCGGAACCCCGAGAGATCCGCGCCCTTGCGGGCGAGGGTCGCGCTCCACCAGCCGGTCGGATAGCACGGTTGCGGGAAGGTCAACGTGCGCACGGCCTGGAAGCCGGCGGTACGCATGGCCGAGCGCATCGACTTGATCAGGCCGAGATGCGCCAGCGGCGATTCGCTCTGCTGCACGAAAATGCCGCCGCTGCGCAGCGCCTTGAAGCAGCTCGTGTAGAACGCCGCATTGAACAGGCCCTCGGCCGGGCCGACCGGGTCAGTCGAATCGACGATGACCACATCGAGCGAATCCGGCTCGCAATCGGCCATGTACTTGATGCCGTCATCGAAGATGAGCTGCGCGCGCGGATCGCCGTTGGCTTCGCAGAGCTCGGGGAAATACTGCTCGGCCAGGCGCGTCACGCGCTCGTCGATCTCGACCTGCACGGCGGACTCCACGACCTCGTGGCGCAGGACCTCGCGCAGCGTGCCGCAGTCGCCGCCGCCGATGATGACGACGCGCTTCGCGCGCGGATGCGTGAATAGCGCCGGATGCGACATCATCTCGTGATAGAAGAAATTGTCGCGCGTGGTCAGCATCATGCAGCCGTCGATGACCATGAGCTTGCCCCAGTCGGTCGAATCGTAGATCTCGATCGACTGGAACGGCGTCTGCTCGGAATGCAGGCGTGCATGCGTGCGAAAGCCGATGGAGGAGCCCGAAGACTCGTGCGCTTCGGTGAACCAGCTCTGCTCTGAGGTGGACATACGGGCTTCCCTGGGTGCAATTGGATTGCCCGTCGGCGCGGCCGAGGGGCGCATGAAGCTGGATTGTAGCGGTTAGCGGCGCGACTCGCGCGGACCGGGCCAAATTGCCGCGCCTGTACGTTCCAGCATGCAAACGACACGCAGCGAGGTGGCGGCTTGGTTACAATGCGCGCCCCGATCGATCCCGCGGCATGCGAGGCTCCCGATCATCGGGTCCATGCGTCCAGGCCTGCCGCTGCGACGTCTCTGCCATCCGGAGGAAACGATGACGACATCCTGGAGCATAGACGACGCCCGCCATACCTATGCGATCGAGAACTGGGGCGAGGGCTATTTCGACGTGGGCAAGGACGGCGACATCGTCGTGCGTCCGCGTCTCGACGCTGCCGAACTGAGTTTGCCCGAAGTGGTCGCGGCGGCGCGCGCGCGTGGTTCGCGCCTGCCGCTGCTGGTGCGCTTTGCCGACATCCTCAATGATCGGCGCGCGCGCCTGCAGGACGCCTTTGCCAGGGCCATGGCCGCCTGGGACTATTCGGGCGGCTATACCGCCATCTATCCGATCAAGGTCAACCAGCAGAAGAACGTGGCCGGCGAGCTGGCCGCAGGCGGTGGTCCCGGATTCGGACTCGAGGCCGGCTCGAAACCCGAGCTGATGGCCGTGCTCGCGCTGGCCCGGCGCGGCAGCGTGGTCATCTGCAATGGCTACAAGGACCGCGAATACATTCGCCTGGCCCTGATCGGGCGCAAGCTCGGCCTGGAAATCTTCATCGTCATCGAAAAGCCTTCCGAGCTGCGTTTCGTCATCGAGGAGGCGAAGGCGCTTGGCGTCGAGCCGCTGCTCGGCGTGCGCATGCGGCTGAAGAGCCTCGGCGCCGGCAAGTGGCAGAACTCGGGTGGCGACAAGGCCAAGTTCGGCCTCACCCCGCGCCAGCTGCTGACCCTGGTCGAACAGCTCGAGTCGGCGCAGCTTTCGCACGCGCTCAAGCTGCTGCACTTCCACATGGGTTCGCAGATGTCCAACGTGCGCGACATCTCGCGCGGCATGCGCGAAGCCGTGCGCTATTTCGTCGAGCTGTCCCAGCTCGGCCTGCCGATCCGTTACATGGATGTCGGCGGCGGGCTCGGCGTCGACTACGAAGGCACGCGTTCGCGCTCGGAATGTTCGATCAACTACGGCCTCGACCAGTATGCCTCCAACGTCGTCGGTGCACTGGCCGAGGCCTGCGCCGAGAACGACCTGCCGCATCCGCACGTGCTCACCGAATCGGGTCGCGCGCTGACCGCGCACCATGCCGTGCTGGTGGTCAACGTCAGCGAGGTCGAGAGATCGCCGTCGGGCGCGGTACCTGCGCCGAGCGACGACGAGCCCGCCGTGCTGCGTCGCCTGCGCGAGGTGCATGTGGAAATCGGCGTGCGTCCACCGACCGAGCTCTACCACGAGGCGCAGTACCACCTGGCCGAGGGACAGTCCCTGTACGCGCTCGGACAGCTGTCGCTGGCCGACCGCGCACAGCTCGACGACCTCTACTACGCGATCGTCAATGAAGTGCGCACGCGGCTGAAGCCCGAGGAGCGTTCGCATCGACAGGTGCTCGACGAGCTCAACGAAACCCTGGTCGACAAGTACTTCGTCAATTTCTCGGTGTTCGAATCCGTGCCCGACATCTGGGCCATCGACCAGGTGTTCCCGATCGTTCCGATCAGCGGCCTCGAGCGCGAGCCGGACCGCCGTGGCGTGATCGCCGACCTGACCTGCGATTCGGATGGCCGCATCGACCACTATGTCGATGCCGACGGCGTCGACGTGAGCCTGCCCCTGCATGCGCCGCGCGAAGGCGAGAATTACCTGCTCGGCCTGTTCATGGTCGGCGCCTACCAGGAAACCCTCGGCGACATCCACAACCTGTTCGGCGACACTGATGCCATCAATGTCCGCCTGGCCGGCAACGGCTACGAGATCAGCGACCAGCGCCGCGGCGACACCACCGACCTCATGCTCGACTACGTCGGCTACGATCTCGCGGCACTGCGTGCCGAGTACCGCGACAAGATCGCCGCGGTCGGCATCAGCGGTGACGAGGCGCAAGTCCTCGAAGCCGCCCTCGAAGCCGGCCTGACGGCCTACACCTACCTAGCGGAGAATGCAGAATGAGCGATATCAGGGCCGGATTCGTCGGCCTCGGGGCGATGGGCCAGCCCATGGCCGGACATCTTTCCCGTGCCGGCCTGCTCGCTTCGGTATGGACGCGCACGCCGGCCAATACGCGCGCCATCGCCGCCGAATTCGGCATTGCCGAACCCGCCTCGCTGGCGGAACTCGCCGCGCAGTGCAACGTGATCGCGCTATGCGTGCCGGCCGATGCCGACGTGCTTGCCGATGTCGAGGTGATCGCCGCGCACGCACCCGCCGGCACCCTCGTCATCGACCACTCGACCGTTTCGTCAGTAACGGCCAGGGAGGCGCGCGCACTGATGCTCGCTGCGGGCGGCGAGTTCATCGATGCACCGGTTTCCGGCGGTGTCGAGGGTGCGCGCAACGGCAAGCTGTCGGTCATGGTCGGTGGCGAGGCATCGGCGCTGGCCCGTGCGCGGCCGGTACTGGACTGCTATGCGGCGAAAGTCAGCCACATGGGTCCGATCGGCGCCGGCCAGAACACCAAGGCGGTCAACCAGGTGCTGGTGGCCGGAATTGCCCAGGCGGTCTGCGAGGGCCTCGCCCTCGGCGAAAAGCTCGGGCTCGATGCCGACACGCTGATTCCCACGCTGCTGGCCGGAGCCGCCGGCAACTGGTTCCTCGACAAGCGCGGCGCGACCATGCTGCGCGACGAATTCAGGGTCGGGTTCAAGCTCGCCCTGTTGCACAAGGACCTGAAGATCGTCCGCGAGCTCGCCTGCGAGGCCGGCACCGACCGCAGCGTCATCGAGAAATCGCTGGCCGATTACGCGGTGCTGATGGCGCAGGGCCACGGTGACGAAGACATTTCCTCGCTGATCCGCCTGAAGCGGGGCAAATAGGCTGCCGTCCCGGCGTTCTCCTGCTTCTCCCCGGGTTCGCCCCCGGCGTCCTCGTCGCGCGCCTGAACAACGACGGCGCGTTGCCGGAATGCCGACCTGGCGCAATGAAATTTCAACGTGTTGCGTGTTAGAAAGCGGGTCAATCGTAGCCAGGAGCCCGCCCGTGCAACTGAAACACTTCCTTCATGGCTTGTCCGGATTGATGCTCGCTGCGCCTTTGATCGCAGCGGCTGCCATCGTTCCCGCCGATCTCCAGCTCGTGCGCTGGCCCAACGCCAGCACGAGTTTTGCCGAACCGATCGGCATCCGCGCGCCCCTCGACGGCAGCGGCCGTGTATTCGTCATCGAGCGCTGCAGCGCCATCCGCATCGTCAAGAACGGCGCGCTGCTGTCGACGCCGTTCCTCTCGATCAATGTCAGCTGCAACGGGGAGCAGGGCATCCTCGGCCTCGCCTTCGATCCGGACTACGCCAGCAACGGCACGTTCTACGTCTCCTATTCGGCGCCCAACGGTACTCAACTCGGTGCCAGCAACGATCACGTGCTGGCCCGCTACACGGCGACGCCGGCCAGTTCCGACGTGGCCAATCCGACCGGGCAGATCCTCCTGCGCGTGCCGGACATCGCCAACAACCACAATGGCGGCGACCTGCATTTCGATCCGCAGGGCTACCTGAACTGGTCGATCGGCGATGGTGGCGTGCAGGGCGATCCGAACGGATTCGCCCAGTGCACGGGACGCAAGAAGGCCGACAACAATCCGGCGACCTGCTACACCACGACCGGCACCGGCCCGACCTACTACCTGCTCGGCAAGATCCTGCGCCTCGACGTGCACAACACCACGGCTTCGGCGACCAACCTGTGCGGCGTCGCCGCTGGCCAGCCGGCTCCATACGCCATCCCGCCAGGCAATCCGTTCGCCAATGCCGCCTCCTTCCCCAATGATTGCGCCGAGATCTTCAACTGGGGCTACCGCAATCCGTTCCGTTTCAGCTTCGACCGCGAGACCGGCGCCATGCTGATCGGCGATGTCGGCCAGAACCGCTACGAGGAAGTGAGCTACCAGGCCCCCGCCAGCGCAGGGCAGAACTTCCAGTGGAATGTTTGCGAAGGGTTCCACACCTATCCGGGCAACGTGCTTGGCTGCACCGGTCCTGCCGGCAGCGTTCCGCCGAAGCTCGAGTATGCGCACGGTTCGAGTCCGTTTGGCTGCTCGATCACCGGCGGCTACATCTATCGTGGTCCGCTGGTGCCGCTGCGCGGCCAGTACATCTTTTCCGACTACTGCACGGGCGGCATCTACATCGTGGCCAACCCGGGCGCGGCGGTCAGTCCGTGGACCTACGAAACCCTCGGCGGTACGCCGGGCATGAACCCGATCAGCTTCGGCGAGGACGCCCAGGGCAACCTTTACGTCGCGGCGCAGGGCGGCAACGTGTATGTCTTCTATTCGGCGACGGCGAGTGACCTGATCTTCGCGGACGGCTTCGATTGAGCCAGCTGCCGCCGGGCCGCCTGGCAGCGGGACGCTGCTGTGCCGGCGCGTGTCGGCGGTCCCGGGGATGGCGCGGGCCCATCGAGGGATGGCCCGCCAGGACGAGCCGCTGTTGTGCTTTCGTGCGTGGCGAGGCTTTCGAACCTTGACCGGAAGTCGTCCGGTGGGACACGCAACATGGTCCCTTCGACACGCCCGGGGCGAACGGCTGGGGTGAATCGGAGTCTCCCCGGATCTGCGCGGACCCGGATTTGCGCGGATGTGGGCGCAGTCGAGCGCGCGACATCTTCGCGGGCGCGCTGCCCGCTGAGCGGAAGCGGAGCAGAAAGCCCGCCTGCGTTCAGTTTCCGCTTTCTTCCTTCAACGCAATCGCATTGAATCCATTGTCGGCCAGCGCCGCCTTGGTGGTCTCGAGTTCGCTGGCGCTGGCGTAGGGACCGAGCCGGACCCGGTTCCAGGTCTTGCCGTTGATGGTCACCGGGTAGACCTGGGCGACGAAGCCGAGGATCGCGAGTTTCGCTTTTACCTCATCGGCTGCCTTGGCGGTCGGGTAGGAGCCGGCCTGCAACAGGTAACGTCCATTGGGGGAGGCTGCCGGCGTGGCGCTGGGCGTCGCTTTCTGGGCCGCTTCGGCACGCGCCTTGGCGGAAATCTCCGCATCCGGGATCACCACTTCCATTTCCGGAAGCACCGAATAGAAATCGTAGTTCTTGCGCGGTTTCTCTTTGGCCTCGACCAGTGGCGGGTCGGTTTCGCGCGGAGCCACTGCTTCCGGATTCGGCTGCGGGCCGGTCTTCTTGCGCAGCATCGGCGCCCAGTCGCTGCCGAGGAACAGCATGGCGACGACGAGGCCGAGCACGACGCCGACGCCGAGCCAGATCCAGGCGGGAACGGCCGGGCGGGAGCCGCCGCGAGTGGCCTGTTTGCGCGAACGTGAAGCCATTACCTGTTCTCCGGGCAGATCATTGCGAGCCGCGATGGGCGGGTGTTGGGGAAGCCATTACATGCTTTCCGGCGCCGAGACGCCAAGCAGGCCGAGGCCGTTGGCGAGCACGTGGCGCGCCGCATCGGCGAGGGCGATGCGCGCGTCGCGCAGGCTCGCTTCCTCGACAATGAACTGGTGTGCGTTGTAGTAGCCGTGGAACGCCGCGGCCAGTTCGCGCAGGTACTGCGCAACCAGTTGCGGATCGAGGTTCAGTGCGGCCGCCTCGACGACTTCCGGATAGCGCGTGATTTCGCTCATCAGCTCGCGCTCGTGCTCGCTGTCGAGGCGATCCAGCGCAGCCAGCCCCGCACCGGTATCGGTAGGGATGCCGCGTTCGGCGAGCTGCCGGTGTACGCTGCACACGCGCGCATGGGCGTACTGGATGTAGTAGACCGGGTTGTCGTTGGTCTGCGCGCGGGCCAGGTCAATGTCGAAGATCAGTTGCGAATCGGTCTTGCGCGCGACCAGGAAATAACGGGTCGCATCGCGGCCGACTTCGTCGATCAGGTCGCGCAAGGTGACGTAGCTGCCGGCGCGCTTGGACAGCTTCACTTCCTCGCCGCCACGCATTACCGTCACCATCTGGTGCAGCACGTACTCGGGCCAGCCCTTAGGGATACCCATGTCGAGCGCCTGCAGGCCGGCGCGCACGCGCGTCACCGTCGAGTGGTGGTCCGCTCCCTGTTCGTTGATGGCGCGCTCGAATCCACGCTTCCATTTGGTTTCGTGGTAGGCGACGTCGGGCACGAAGTAGGTGTACCCGCCATCCGACTTGCGCATGACACGATCCTTGTCATCGCCGAAATCGGTGGTCTTCAGCCACAACGCGCCATCCTTCTCGTAGGTGTGGCCCGCCGCGACCAGTTCGCGGACCGTGCTTTCCAC
This sequence comes from Dokdonella sp., assembly GCA_036734345.1. Classification (GTDB taxonomy): domain Bacteria; phylum Pseudomonadota; class Gammaproteobacteria; order Xanthomonadales; family Rhodanobacteraceae; genus Dokdonella. The sequence continues at coordinate 54,371 of DAIMYT010000004.1, forward strand.
CTTGCCCTCGCCGTACAGGGAGGACTCGAGGAAATAGACATCGAAATCGACGCCGAACGCACGCAGGTCGAGATCCTGTTCGCGGCGCAGCCAGGCCACGGCGAAGCGACGGATCCCGTCGAGATCGCCGGCGTCCGCGCTGGCCACGACGTCCTTGCCATCCGCGTGCACGGTCGCGCCAGCCAGGTAATCGCGGGCGACATCCCGGATGTAATCGCCGCGATAGCCATCGGTCGGCCAGTCGGCATGCTCGGGTTCGATGCCCTGGCAGCGCGACTGCACCGAGCGCGCCAGGTTGTCGATCTGCGCGCCCGCATCGTTGTAGTAGAACTCGCGGGTCACGTCCCAGCCGTTGGCCTCGAGGACGCGGGCCAGGCTGTCGCCGACGGCGGCGCCGCGACCGTGGCCGACGTGCAGCGGACCGGTCGGATTGGCCGAGACGAATTCGATCTGCACCTTGCGGCCGGCACCCGAGGCGTTGCGACCGTAGTTGCCGCCGAGTTCGAGGACCTGCCGGATTTCGGCAAGGGCCGCCGCCGCACCCAGATGGAAATTGATGAAGCCGGGGCCGGCGATTTCGATGCGCGCGATGCGCGGATCGTCGATGGCCCCGACGATCGCGACGGCGATATCCCGGGGCTTGCGCCCGGCGGCCTTCGCCAGCGTCAGCGCGACGTTGCTGGCGAAATCGCCATGTTCGCGATTTCGCGTGCGCTCCACGACGAAACCAGGGGTGGCATCAGCGGGCAGGACTTTCTGCGCACGCAGGGTGGCGAGCGCTCCATGGATCAGCTCGCGCAGGGCGTCTTTCACGGCGGGATTCGATTGGCAGCGGGTTGGCTATTGTAGGGTGCGCAGGCAAATCCCGAAACCACGGATGCCAGCAGCGGTGGCCATGCGCGCAAGGAATCTGCGGTCCGGCCTGAGCTTGGCAAATAGTCCGCGCGGAATCGGCAGGAATGTTCGCCAAGCGATTGTCTGGAAAGCCTTGCGCGCGGCCCGCGCCCGCTGTGGATAACTCTGTGGGAAAGATGCTGCCCTGCAGCGTCAAACAGGCAGTGCGATCCGTCCACGACCTGTCGCCATAATGCAAGCGATATTCCAACACGTTGATTTAGCTGGATAAATGTTGAGCCGCAAGGCGCGGCTACGCGGTTCGGGCACCGGACTGCGGCAGCGGCCGCACATGTGTATAGTTTTTGCGCGTGGTCGGCCCGCTGGGCCAAGCAATACCGGCGTTTCGCTCCCGCGATGCGTGTCCATCGGGGGGCGAACCGGGATGGTCCGCAGCCAGTCCCGGCCTGTTTCCGGCCAGGTTCGCCGGCCCTGCGCTCCTTGCGGCCGGGCCCTTCAGATCAATCCGGCCACGGTCTCCCCGTAAGCCTGCAGCACCTGCCGGCCGTTTTCAGGCCTGCCGCGCATGGCGATGCGGGCGCGCAAGCCGAGGCTCAGGGATTTCAGGCGCGCGGCGTTGTCTTCCTTGGCGGATCCGAAGGCGTGACGCCCGAGTTCCGAATTGAACCGATGCAGGTCGAAAAAGAAGCGGTCCTGGCCATCGGTGAGGAATCCGAGCACGGGTTGCGCGCTCTCGTTTGCATCGAGACTGCGACGACACAGCATCTCACGCTCCAGGCAGAGATTTTCCGCACTGGCGGCAAACCGGGCGAAAGGTTCGGCCACGTTGGCGGTATCCAGATCGGCCGCGACCAGGGCCAGGTCGTGGGCGTGGACCAGTCGTGCGTCTTCGCGCCATCCGGGCCGGTGCTTGTCGAGCTTCTGCGCGAGCTTGGCCGCCAGTGCGCCACCGGACTGCACGAGTTCCGCGGCGTTGAACGCGGCGCCGCCGGGCGGCGGCCGCGCATCGAACGTACTGCCGCCGATGGTCAGGTCAAGGGCGAGGTAGATGTCCGCGTCAGCCTCGCGCGAGAAGCCGCCACGGTCGAGCAGCCGGAAGGTTTCCTCGAGGCTGGCGCGCTCGTTGGCGCCCACGCCGGCCTCGTAGAGGGGCTCCTCGCGCTGCCGCAGGTCGTGGCAGGCGGCGAAAAGATCGAGGATGCACCAATCGCGCAGGCCCAGCGCGAAGACGCCATTCGCCTTGATCAGTCGTCCGATGCGCCCGCGCAGGATGTCGAGGATGTGCTCTTCGTTGTGATAGGCATGGAAATCTTCGCTCAGGCTGCCATGACGGCAAGCCAGGCGCACGAAGGCGATGCGGATGACATCAGCGCATCGTGCCAGCAAGTCTTCGGCATTCGCGTGCGTCGGAACCAGCGGAGCCAGTTGCCCGTGTCGCTCGGCCAAAGCCTCGTCGAGCGGACGCAGGCGATCCCCGGCCAGCGCGCGGGCAGCGGAGACATCGGGCACGGCCGTTTCGACGGCATCTGCGATGTAACTGCGTGGGAAACCGAATATCACGGGGCGCTTCCGCCAGCTGCCGATCCTGCGCCGAGTATAGTGCGAGCCCGGCCATCGGGCATCCACCGACTGCCTAGATCCAGCCGCGTCGCGCCAGCGAAGTCGGCACGCCGGCGCCAATGACGAAATGATCGAGCACGCGCACATCGACCAGGGCCAGCGCGTCGCGAAGGCGCAAGGTGATCGCGCGGTCGGCAGCGCTTGGCTCGGCGACGCCGGATGGATGATTGTGCGCAAGGATGACCGCGGCCGCGTTGTGCGCCAGGCAATGGCGCACCACTTCGCGCGGATGCACGCTGGCTCCGTCGATGGTACCGCGGAACAGTTCCTCGAAAGCGATCACGCGATGGCGGTTGTCGAGGAAGAGGCAGGCAAAGACCTCGTAAGGGTAGGCGGCGAGGCGCGATTTCAGGTAGCGCGCGCTGGCCCCGGGATCGGTCAGCGCCTCGGCCTCGCGCAATTCGGAGTCGAGGTAGCGGCGACCTATCTCGAGGGCGGCCTGCAGGCGGCACCAGGCCACCGGGCCCAGGCCCGAGGTCTTCTGCGGTGCATGCAGGAGCGCCTTGAGGCTGCCGGCACTGCCGAGCAGGTTGCGGCCGAGATCCACTGCGCTGGCACCACGCCTTCCGGAGCCGATGAAAACCGCAAGCAATTCGGCATCGGACAAGCTGCTGCCGCCGCGCGTACGCAGCTTTTCACGGGGGCGTTCGCCGTCTGGCCAGTTGCGGATGCTCATCTGATGGGGGTCGCCGGTCGGGGGGAATCACCACTTTAGATGTCGAAATAGCAATCCGGCAGCGGCCTGGCGCCCGATTTTCGGTAAGCTTGGGGCTCTTCGTGACGTCAGAAATTTCCTACATGAGTGAAGCCACGCTGGAGCGTGTCCGCGTCCTGCTCGGAGTCGGCGGCGGCATTGCCGCTTACAAGGCAGCCGATCTCGTGCGCCGCCTGCGTGACGCGGGCGCCGAGGTTCGTGTGGTCCTGACCGAAAACGCGGCACGCTTCGTCACGCCGTTGACCTTCCAGGCCCTGTCAGGCCATCCGGTGCGCACAAGCCTGTGGGACGAGGCAGCCGAGGCTGCCATGGGCCATATCGAACTGGCGCGCTGGGCCGAGGAGATCCTGATCGCCCCGGCGACCGCCGACCTGCTCGCCCGCCTGGCGCACGGTCGCGCCGATGATCTGCTCAGTACCCTGGTCCTTGCCTCGGCGGCCCCGCTGTCGGTGGCGCCGGCAATGAACCAGCAGATGTGGGCGCAAGCGGCAACGCGCGCCAACATCGACGTCCTGCGCCAGCGTGGCGTGCGTGTGTTCGGCCCCGATGCCGGCAGCCAGGCGTGCGGAGACGTCGGCGAAGGCCGCCTGCTCGAGCCGCTCGCGCTGGTCGGCGAATTGCTGGCGGCCCGCGGGCCGCGTCCGTTGCTCGGCGTGCGCGTACTGGTCAGTGCCGGTCCCACCTACGAGGACATCGACCCGGTCCGCTTCATTGGCAATCGCAGTTCCGGGCGCATGGGTTTTGCCGTCGCTGCCGCGGCCGTCGCGGCAGGCGCGCACGTGCGACTCGTCGCCGGGCCGGTTGCATTGCCGACTCCGCCGGGTGTCGAACGAGTCGATGTGCGCAGTGCGCGGCAGATGCGCGATGCTGTCCTCGCCGCCGCGGGCGATACCGACATCTTCATATCGGCGGCCGCGGTAGGCGATTACCGGCCGCAGACCCTGTCGGCCACGAAGCTGAAGAAATCCGGCAAGCCGCTGGTGCTCGACCTCGTGCAGAATCCCGACATCCTCTCGGAGGTGTCGGAAATGCCCGGACGGCCGTTCCTGGTTGGCTTTGCCGCCGAGACGGACGAACTCGAGCGCTACGCGCGCGACAAGCTGGAACGCAAGGGGCTGGACATGATTGCGGCCAACCGGGTCGGCGGGGACCTCGGATTCGAATGCAGCGACAACGCGCTGACCCTGCTCTGGTCCGACGGCCGCGAGGAGCTCGGACAAGCCGACAAGCGCGTCCTTGCCAGGTCCCTGGTCGAGCGGATTGCCGTGCGCTTCCGCGCGGCGATACCCGGGCGGAGCCGCCAGTGACGGTTCCGGTCGAGTTGATCATTCTCGATGCGCGCCTCGGCAGCGAGTTCCCGTTGCCCGACTATGCGACGGCCGCCTCCGCCGGCATGGACCTGCGCGCCATGATCGATGCCCCGCTCGAGCTTGCGGCGGGCGCCTGCGCGCTGATCGCCAGCGGCATGGCCATCCACCTGCGCGATCCCGCGCTGTGTGCCATCGTGCTGCCGCGCTCCGGCCTCGGCCACAAGCATGGCATCGTGCTCGGCAATGGCGTCGGCCTGATCGATGCCGATTACCAGGGCCCGCTCATGATCTCGTGCCTGAACCGGTCCGCGGCGTCGTTCACCATCGCCCCGGGTGACCGCATCGCCCAGCTCGTGTTCCTGCCGATCGTGCGTGCCTCGCTCAAGGTCGTGGCGTCCTTCGACCCCAGTGAGCGCGGCGGCGGCGGGTTCGGCAGTTCCGGACGCAGGTAGTGGACCGCAGCGCCCGGTCCGGGAGAGACTCGGCTGCGCGCGTGACCGCACAAGTGGACCCGGATCGAACCGGGCGGTGCCGGACAGGCCTGTACGGGCCCGATTGCGGCGCCGTGGTCGCGCTTGAGGGCAGGCATTCGTCGGCAGTGGGATTTGTGCGGGACGTTCGGCAAAGCGGGAAGAAGCATGCTGCATGCCCCCGGTGGCCTTGATAGGCTATCGGGTCGGATCGAAACCGTGGGCGAGGCGAAAATAGACAGGATGGCCGAAACAGAACTGCCTGCGAAAGCCAGGAAGAAAGGGAAATCGCGCGTGGCCGTCCTGTTCGCCGCCCTGCTGCCGCGTCTGAAAATCCTCCTGCCGCTGGCCGTGGCCACGCTGCTGATGGTTCTCGGCTTCTTCCTGCTCTGGCAGACCTCGCTGGTCTACAGCGAAAGCGGAAGCATCCAGGCGGCCGAGACGGCGAGAACCCGAGCGGTCGCCGACATCGGCGCGCAGATCGCCAGGCTGAACGCCAGGGCTCAGGAAGTCGTGCAATCCGCGCGGGTACTCGAGGCCCTGGGCAGCGGCGACGAAGCCGGACTCACCGCTGCCGCGGACGCCGCGCGCGCCGAATGGCCCGAACTCGTCGGTGCTTCGTTCTACGGAGCCGAGTTGCCGGAAATCCGCGAGCGTGACCTGCAGCGGTTCGGCTATTCGCGCGCGCAGATGCTCATGCAGGCCCAGGTCAACCGCAAGCCTGCTCCCGCGCAGATCCACAGGATCGCCGGTGACGGCCAGCAACTGGTGCTGGCATTGCCCGTGCCCGGCGGGGCTGCGCCGCTTGCCTATGCCTATCTCGCCCTGCCCTCGTCGACGGTCGTGGATATCCTCCAGGCCAGCGGATCCAGCGGCGGAGTGCGCATTGATCTTCGCCAGGGCGACGGGCGCGGCGACCTGACGGTCGCCAGTTCGAGCTCGACGCGCGGCAATTCGACGGGCGATCTCGGCGTGCCGATCCAGGGCTCGGAACTGCGCCTGGCGATCGCATCGCCTGACGAGCAGATCCTTGTCACGCGCAACCTGTGGGCATTGATCGCCATGACGGCACTGAGCCTGCTCGGCGGGTTCGTGGCGCTGTGGCTGCGCCAGGTCGGCATGCAGGGTGCGACGGCCGCGCTTCGGCCAGGGAAGCGTTCACAGGTTCAGGAGATCACCTTGGCCGAGGCCATCAGGAAGCAGGCGGAGAAAGACAAGGACACGGCAACAGCCCGCCCGGCTGCGGCGCCGGTCAAGGCCGATCCCGCCACACCGGCAGCGAAGGAAAAAAGGATCAGTGTCAATCGCAGCATTTTCCGCGCCTACGATATCCGCGGCGTACTCGGGCAGACCCTGACCAACGACATTGCCCGCCAGATCGGTCGCGCCATCGGCAGCGAAGCGCAGCACCGCGGGCTGCGCGAGATCGTCGTCGGCCGCGACGGACGCTTGTCCGGGCCGGATCTGTCGGGCGCGTTGATCGAGGGCCTGCGCGCGGCCGGTTGCGATGTCATCGACATCGGCGTGGCGCCGACGCCGCTGACCTACTTCGGCGCCTACCACCTGCAGACTGGCTCGTGCGTCTCGGTCACGGGCAGCCACAACCCGCCCGACTACAACGGATTCAAGATCGTCCTAGGCGGGGAAACCCTGTCCGAGGGCGCCATCCAGGACCTGTTTGCGCGCATTTCGGAGGAACGCTACAGCAGTGGCTCGGGCGGGCTGCAGGTCATGAACCTGCTGGACGACTACGTCGCCCGCATCACCGATGACATCCAGGTCGAAAACAAGCTCAAGGTCGTTGTCGATTGCGGCAACGGAGTCGCCGGCGCGGTCGCGCCTGCCGTGCTCCAGGGCATCGGCTGCGAGGTCCACGAACTCTATTGCGACGTGGACGGCCAGTTCCCGAATCACCATCCGGACCCTTCCGATCCGAGGAACCTGCAGGACCTGATCCTGTCCGTCAAGCAGACCGGGGCGGACCTCGGCCTGGCCTTCGACGGCGACGGCGACCGCCTCGGCGTCGTCACGCGGACCGGTGAGATCATCTATCCGGACCGGCTGCTCATGCTGTTCGCGATCGACGTGCTCAGCCGTAATCCGGGCGCGACGATCATCTACGACGTCAAATGCACGGGCCACCTGCAGCCCCTGGTCCTGCAGCACGGCGGCAGCCCGATCATGTGGCGCACCGGGCATTCGCTGATCAAGGCCAAGATGCGCGAAACCGGTGCGCAGCTGGCCGGCGAGATGAGCGGGCACTTCTTCTTCGCCGAACGCTGGTATGGCTTCGATGACGCCATCTACGCAGCCGCCAGGCTGCTCGAGATCCTTGCCGGCGATCTCGAAGGCAGGACGCCGGAAGCCATCTTCAATGCCCTGCCGAAAGGCGTTTCGACGCCGGAGCTCAAGATCGAGCTGCACGAGGGCGAGCACTACCGGTTCATCGAGGCATTCAAGGCCAAGGCCGTTTTCGACGGTGCCCGCCTGACCACGATCGACGGCGTCCGCGCCGACTGGCCCGATGGTTGGGGCCTGGTCCGCGCCTCGAATACCACGCCCGTGCTCGTGCTCCGCTTCGATGCCGACAACGAGGCGGCGTTGAAGCGCATCCAGGGCGTGTTCCGCGAGCAGCTGCTGGCGCTCGACCGGGCCTTGCCGTTGCCGTTCTAGCGACCGGGCACTACGTTGTGGTGATTCGGCGGGCGTCTGCTCTTGCGCCGATTGCAGGCGGCGCTTCGGCCCTGATGCGGTAACGCCGGCCGCTTGTGCCGGCTGTCGCCGGATCCGCGGTCAGCGCGCGAAGGGAGATCGCGCGATCAGTGCTGCTCGTATTTGGCGCGCAGCGAGCGATAGTGGTCGAGTTCCACGGCAAACTCCTGGACAACGGACGTCCGCTCCGCGCTGCGGCGATCGATCGCGGCATGCTGGTCTTCGATCTTCTTGCGCATGTCGGCAATCTGGTTCGCCAGTTTCGGCGAAACCGGACGATCGCTTCGCTCCAGCTCAGCCGCCCGGCCGAGCAGGTCCGTGAGGCTCCTCTCGAGGCTTTCCAGGCCCGACTGCAAGCTCGCGATCTGCTGGTCGATCATCGCGATTTGCTGGCTCTGGGTTTCCTTGAGGTCGTCCTCGGTCGGACTCGCGGCCAGCAGTTGCTGGTCGGCCAGCATCTGCTTTTCCGCGGCCGCTTTTTCGGCGCGGGCTGCTTCTGCCGCGACCTTCGCCTCGGCTTTTTCCTCGGCAGTCTTCGCCGGCTCGACACGCTTGACCACGATGCCCTGGGCATTGATCACGTCGTAGCCGCGTACTCCGGCATCCGCGGGCAGGCTGTCGGTGTAATGCAGGTTGCCTTCCCCGTCCCGCCATTTGTAGCGGACATTGCCGGCGGCAAGCGCGGTAATCGCAAAGATCGCCGAAAACAGGATCAGGGCAGCACGAATCTTGATGGTATGCATTGGGGGCTCCTGAGCATCGAGTATAGGCGAGCCCGGGCCCGCAATGCAGCGGCTCGCATCACACGCCATGTTGCCGACGGTAATTCTCGAGACGGGGCCGGACAGCGGCCAGCTCGGCGCGCTCGCCGGCAAAGGCGAGGAGTTCGCCGAGGCGCACGATGGGGATGACCGGGATGCCGAATTCCGCGGTGACCTCCTGCGCGGCAGACAGGTTGCCCGCGCCGCGCTCTTCCCGATCCAGCGCGATCAGCACGCCGGCCGGCACGGCGCCGGCGCTGCGGATCAGTTCGAGTGACTCGCGCACCGCGGTACCTGCGGTGATGACGTCGTCGACGACGAGGACGCGCCCGCGCAACGGCGCACCGACCAGGTTGCCGCCTTCGCCATGATCCTTGGCCTCCTTGCGGTTGTAGGCAAAAGCGCGATCCTTGCCGTGGCGCTCGAAAAGTGCGGCAGCGGCGAGCGCGGCCAGGGGAATGCCCTTGTAGGCAGGCCCGAACAGCAGGTCGAACTCCACGCCGGAAGCGGCCGCCGCCTCGGCATAGCAGCGTCCGACGACGCTCAGCGCGGCACCGGAGTCGAACAGTCCCGCATTGAAGAAATAGGGACTGACCCGTCCGGACTTGAGCGTGAACTCGCCGAAACGCAGGACATTGCGTTGCATGGCGAGATCGAGGAATTCGCGCTGATACTCGTGCATTGGCCTGGAGACGGGGCGGGAGCAGGGAGTGGATTGTGCAAGACTCCGCCCAGCGGTGAAAGCCGGTCGCTCCGCGGATGAAACCCGAGCCCGCGGCAAGCGACACTTCCGGTAGGCTTGCAACCATTCTCCATTCCCCATTCCCCATTCCCCTCTCATGAGAATCGTCACTTTCAACGCCAATGGAATCCGCTCTGCCGCCAGCAAGGGATTCTTCGACTGGCTGAAGCGGCAAAAGGCCGATATCACCTGCATCCAGGAAACCAAGGCGCAGGAACACCAGCTGACCGACCCGGAATTCCGGCCCGACGGCCATCATTGCTTCTACAAGGACGCCTCGACGAAGAAGGGCTACAGCGGGGTGGCCATCTATTCGCGACGCGAGCCCGACGAGGTGCGCACCGCCCTGGGTTGGGCGCCCTTCGACGATGAGGGGCGCTATATCGAGGCCCGCTTTGGAAAGCTCAGCGTGGTCTCGTTCTACATCCCGTCCGGCTCGTCCGGCGAACTGCGCCAGGAATTCAAGTTCGAGGTCATGGACTGGCTCAAGCCGATCCTCGACGAATGGCTTGCCAGTGGACGCGACTATGTCCTTTGCGGCGACTGGAACATCGTGCGCAGCGCGCTCGACATCAGGAACTGGAAATCCAACCAGAAGAATTCGGGATGCCTGCCGCCCGAGCGCGAATGGCTCAATGGACTGTGTGCCGATGGCAACACTTCCGCCCCGGGCTGGGTCGATGCCTATCGTGAGCTCAATCCGCAGGGGCAGGACTACACCTGGTGGAGCAATCGCGGCGCGGCGCGGGCCAACGATGTCGGCTGGCGCATCGACTACCAGCTGCTGACTCCCGGCTTGCGCAAGCGGCTGAAGGCCTGCGCCATCGAGCGCAAGCAGCAGTTCTCCGACCACGCGCCCTTCACCACGGACTTCGCGCCGTGAGCGGGGATGCCGCCGAGGCACCCCGCGCCTGGCGCAAGGCGCTCTCCGCATTTGGAAACCGCTCGGCGATCACATTGTTCTTCTTCGGATTCGGTTGCGGCCTGCCGTTCTTCCTGATCGGCAACACCCTGGCGATCTGGTTGCGCGATTCCGGCTGGGCGCTCGGACCGATAGGCCTGGTCAGCTACCTCACGTTCTTCTATGTCTTCAAGTTCATGTGGGCGCCCCTGCTGGATACCCGGCGACTGCCGGTCTTCGGACGCCTCGGGCGCCGTCGCGGCTGGCTGTTCGCGGCACAGCTCGCCATTGCGGCCGGACTGGCAGCCCTGGCAATGACCGGGCCGATCGGGTCGGTGCCCCTGTTCCTCGGACTGGCCGGATTCACCGCGTTCGCCGGCGCCACCCAGGACACGATGGTCGATGCCTATCGGGTCGAGATTGCCCCGGTCGAATTGCAGGGCGCTCTCGCCGCCACCTATACGCTGGGCTACAGGATCGGGCTGCAGCTCTGCGGCGGGGCGCTGGGTCTCTTTCTGGCGGACTTTGCCGGCTGGCGGGCCGGCTATCTGTTCATGGCTGCTCTTGCGGTGGTCCCCGCCCTGGCCACGCTGTTCGCACCGGAGCCCCCCTCGAGCCAGCGCATCGAGTCCGAGGCCCGGCTCGGCGTTGTCGAGGCCTACGTAAAGCCGTTCGCCGAATTCTTTCGCCGCAACGGCTGGCTGCTCGGCCTGGTCCTGCTGGCCTTCGTTGGCCTGTACAAGTTGCCCGACCAGATGCTCAGCATTACCGGCGCCTTCTATCTGGACACCGGATTCAGCAAGAGCGACATCGCCACCGTTTCCAAACTCTATGGCGTGTGGATGGGCATCGGCGGCGCCTTTCTCGGCGGCATCGTCGTCGTCGCCATCGGCGTGCGCAAGTCACTGCTGATAGCGGCGCTGGCGGTGGCGCTGTCGAACCTGCTGTTCATCCTGATGTCGATGCATCCCGGGGCGCTGTGGACGTTTGTCGCCACCATCTCGGGGGACAACCTGTCGCAGGGATTCGCCGGAACGATTCTCGTCGCATTTCTTTCCGGGCTGGTCGACAAGCACTACACGGCAACCCAGTACGCCTTGCTGTCCTCGCTGGCAAATCTGCCCGGCAAGCTGATCGGCGGCTTCTCCGGCTATATCGTGGAAGCCTCCAGCTACACGGTTTTTTTCGTGATCAGCAGCGTTTCGGTCATACCGACCCTGCTGCTGCTGGCCTGGCTGTGGAAGCGCATTGCGCCACCGGGAGATGGCAATGGTTCGCTTGCCGGGCGCTGATGCGTGTCCGATTGCACTGAAAAGTGCGGCGAATATTGCGACAATCCTCAGTCAACCGGGCAGCGACAGCAGGCCATGGCCGAGATCCTGATTTCAGACATCGACAGGGCAACGCTGGCGAGGATGACCGAGCTGGCCAACGAGCGCGGCTGGTCGACCAACGAGGTCGCGCTGCGGGCGTTGCGTTATGCGCTCGGATTGAGCACCGAACACCCCGGCGGAACGGATCGCCAGGACATTGCCACGATGCGCGGTGTCTGGAACCAGACCGAAAACCTGGCGTTCCGTGAAGCCATGGATGCCTTTCGGCAGATCGAGTCGGGCCCGACCTTCGAGACTCCCGAGTCGCGCAGGAAATGATCGTCGGCTTCAGCGCGGCGCCGCGTAGATCGCACCGAGCAGTCGCGGTCCGCGTGCCCCGCTGACGCTGGGTCGATTGCCGCTGCGGCCTGCCAGCCGTTCGCGGGCCAGCCAGGCGAACAGTGCAGCCTCGACGAAATCCGGGTCGACTCCGGCGCTGGCCGTGCTGCGCAGGGGTATCGGTGCGATGGCGCGGGCCAGTGCCGCCATCAGCGCGCCGTTGTGCACGCCGCCGCCACATGCAAGTACCTCTTGCACGCCGTTGCCAAACGCCTGCAGGGCATTCGCTATGGTTCGCGCCGACAGTTCCAGCAGCGTGGCCTGCACGTCGGCCGCGGCGAGGGTGCGATCGGGCAGGCGGTCTTCCAGCCAATCCAGGTTGAAGTGCTCACGACCGCTGCTCTTCGGTGGCGGTGCGGCGTAATAGGGGTCGTCGAGCAGCAGGGCGAGCAGGCCCGCATCAATAGTTCCGCTGCCGGCCCAGGCGCCGTCGAGATCGCACGGCGAGCCGTTGTGGCGTTCGTTCCACGCATCGAGCAGGCAGTTGGCCGGGCCCGTGTCGAACCCCAGTATCGAGCCATCGGCATTCAGCAGGCTCAGATTGGCGATGCCACCGAGGTTGAGTATGGCGCACGGTGCGTGCCCGGCAAATGCGGCTGCGTGAAAGGCCGGAGCCAGCGGCGCGCCCTGTCCGCCGGCGGCGATATCCGCGCGGCGGAAATCAGCGACCGTGCAAATGCCGGTGCGCTCGGCGATCACCGATGCATCGCCAATCTGCAACGAGAATGGACAGTCGCCGCCGGGGCGATGGCGCACGGTCTGTCCGTGCGATCCGATTGCGGCGATTTGGTCCGGAGCAATCCCTGCCGCGGCGAGCAGATCGAGCGCGGCAGCGGCGAAGCACCTGCCAACGGCGACATCCAGCGCGCCGAATTCATCGAGTGGAATCGAGGCGCCTTCCGCGGTCAGCGTGAGCAGGCGAGCGCGCAGTTCGGCCGGGTATTTCCGGGTGGCCGAGGCGAGCACGGCGAATTCCGGTTCGAATCGAAGCAGTGCGGCGTCGACTCCGTCGGCACTGGTGCCCGAGATCAGGCCCAGGAACAGCGCCGGCATGTGCGGACTCAGTCCCGGCGTGCCAGGCGCAGGGAATCGATCTGCCGGAGCTGGGCGAGCAGTGGCGTCGCATCCTTGTTGAAGCGCGCCAGTTCGCTGGCCGGCAGCGGCTCTTCCTTGGGCAGGGTGACCGTCAGCGGGTCGCGGTGCTTGCCATCGATACGGAATTCATAGTGCAGATGGGGTCCGCTGGCAAGGCCGGTCATGCCGACGTAACCGATCACCTGGCCCTGGCTGACGCGCTGGCCCACCTTGCCGGCGGCGAATCGCGACATGTGCCCGTAGAGCGTGGTGAATTTCCCGCTGTGCTGGATGATGACGGCATTGCCATAGCCGCCCTTCTTGCCGCGAAAGACGATCTTGCCGGCGCCGGCGGCCCGGATCGGCGTGCCGCTGGGCGCCGCATAGTCGACTCCGCGATGCGCGCGCATCTTGCCGAGAATCGGATGCATGCGGCCGCTGCTGAATTTCGAAGAGATGCGCGTGAATTCGACCGGCGTGCGCAGGAATGCCTTGCGCAGCGGTCGGCCATCCTCGGTATAGAAAAGTGTCTCGCCCTTCGCGTTGGTATAGCGGATTGCGGTGAACCGCTTGCCCTGGTTGATGAAGGTCGCGGCGATGACGTCACCGGCGCGCAGGCGCTCGCCTTCGCGATAGACCTCGTCGTAGATCACGCTGAAGCTGTCGCCCTGGCGCAGGTCTTGGGCGAAATCGATGTCGTAGCCGAAAGCGTTGGCCAGTTTGAGGGTCATCAGGTCGCTCATGCCGGCCTGGTCCCCGGCCTCGAACAGCGAACTGGTGATGACCCCGTGGGCCACTTCGACACGGCGTTCCACGGCCCGGTCCTCGGTCGCCTCGGTGACGCCCGAGGCCGAATACCGGAGGGTGACGCGGGTCTTCTCGTCGCGGTCGAACCGCAGCGCCTTGAGTGTTCCATCACTGCCGACGTCGAAGGCGAACTCGTCGCCAGGGCGGATCCGGCGCAGAGCGGACGCATCGGCTTGCGCATCAAGGGCGCGTTGCAGGTCGGAGGGGCTGAGCCCCTGTTCGCGGAAGATGTCCGAAAGCGACTGGCCGGGCTTGACCTCGGCGATGGTCCATTGCGGCTCGGTGCTGCCATCGGCGGCCAGCGCCGCGATGGCCATGTCGGCATCGGCAGGAAGGGGTGGAAGATCGAGTTGCAGCGTCTTCAGGACCATGCTGCCGGGTTCGCTGCGCGTGGCGCTGGCAAAGGTCGGCATGACCATGCCGATCAGGATGGTCAGCGCGAGCGCCGCGCCGCCGACGATCCAGTGCTCGCGACGCCACGAAGCGGGCGCCGCGGTGACCCCTTGCAGGAAGGTCCAGGCAGGGTTGCGCAGATAGCTCTTGAGATTCTGCCGACGTGCCCGCCGACGCGCGGCAAGTCGTCGGGCAATCCGTTGGACATTCGAGGTCGGCGGATTTGTCTCGGTCACAATCGCGTTCCGTGTACTGGCGGCGTACCATAACGGCCCGCCGAGAGCCCCGTCAATGTCAATACTGGCGCGGGTTTGCAAAACATTTCTCGATTAACGAACAATTAACGCGATTGCCTGGCCCCGCCCGAGGCAACGCAGAAATCTGTTGCGCCGCCAGATCCGAATTTGAAACGCATGAGGAACCCATGACCGACATCCAATCCGCACTCGATCTGATCGGTCGCGGCGCCGAGGAAATCATCAAGCGCGAGGAGCTGGAAGGCCGTCTGCGCCAGGGGCGCCCGTTGCGCATCAAGGCCGGGTTCGATCCGACCGCGCCGGATCTGCACATCGGCCATACCGTCCTGCTCAACAAGATGAGGCAGTTCCAGGAACTCGGCCACCAGGTCATTTTCCTGATTGGCGATTTCACCGGGATGATCGGGGACCCCACCGGCAAGAACGCCACGCGCAAGCCGCTGACCACCGAGGATGTCGCGGCCAACGCGCGCACCTATGCCGACCAGGTGTTCAAGGTCCTCGACCGCGAGCGCACCGAGGTGCGCTTCAACTCCGAGTGGTTCGGTCCGATGGGCGCAGCCGACATGATCAAGCTGGCCGGGCAGTACACGGTCGCCCGCATGCTCGAGCGCGACGACTTTTCCAAGCGCTATGCCGCCCAGCAATCCATTTCGATCCACGAGTTTCTCTATCCGCTCGTGCAGGGATATGACTCGGTGGCGCTGAAGGCGGACGTCGAACTCGGCGGAACCGACCAGAAATTCAACCTGCTCATGGGCCGTGGCCTGCAGGAGCATTTTGGCCAGCCGGCCCAGATCGTGCTGACCATGCCGCTGCTGGAAGGCCTCGACGGCGTGGCCAAGATGTCCAAGTCGCTGGGCAACTACATCGGCATCAACGAGCCGGCGATCGACATCGTCACCAAGACGCTCAGGATCGGCGATGACCTGATGTGGCGCTGGATCGAGCTGCTCAGCTTCGAGATATCGCTGGCCGAAATCGAGGTTCTCAAGCGTGACGTCGCATCGGGCCAGCTCAATCCTCGCGATCTCAAGCTGCGCCTGGCGCGTGAGCTGGCGGCGCGATTCCACGATGCGGCAGCGGCCGAGCAGGCGATCGCCGGGTGGAATGCGGTCGTCCGCGGCCAGGGCGATACCAGCCAGCTTCCTCTCAACGAGATTGCCGTTCCCGCCGAAGGACTGCGCCTGGCGGCCTTGCTGACGGCCTGCGGACTGGCGGCGAGCAATTCCGAAGCGAATCGCAAGCTCAAGGAAAATGCGGTGCGCATTGATGCCGAAGTGGTCGTCGATGCGCAGCGCGTCTTTCAGCCGGGCTTCGAGGGCGTCTTGCAGGTCGGCAAACGCAACTTCTCGCGCGTGCGCCTCACCAGCACCTGAGCAGTCGGGCCCGCATCGGGCCACCAGGTGCGGCAAAGCGTCCTTGCTCGGGAAATTTCCCTGGAACCCCTATCACAATCGCTTCCCTGCGGTTAGGATGCGCGCCCCCTGACGCCGGGTCCGGAGAGACGGACGGTTCGGGTGGCCGCTGGCGGGACGCGAGGGGCAGGGACGGAGCGATAAAGGCCGTTCTGGGGTGTTGACGGTCAGAAAAATGGTTGTATGATGTGCGGCTCGGTGACGACGAAAGGTTGTCAGCCGTGGGGCGGTAGAAGCCCCACCCGCGAAGCTCTTTGACAGTGTGCGCAGGTATCTTGTGTGGGCGCCTTGCGGTGGATGAAAGTCCAAAGCAATACGAGCGTCCAAGCAAGAATCAAGCAAAAGCTATAAGCCATAGTTTGAAGATGCTTGGGTTAAACGTTCAGGAACAAACCTAGGGGGCAACCCCGATGGTTAGAAGGTTCAACTGAAGAGTTTGATCCTGGCTCAGAGTGAACGCTGGCGGCAGGCCTAACACATGCAAGTCGAGCGGCAGCGCGGGGGCAACCCTGGCGGCGAGCGGCGGACGGGTGAGGAATGCATCGGAATCTACCTCGTTGTGGGGGATAACGTAGGGAAACTTACGCTAATACCGCATACGACCTACGGGTGAAAGTGGGGGACCTTCGGGCCTCACGCGATGAGATGAGCCGATGCCGGATTAGCTAGTTGGCGGGGTAAAGGCCCACCAAGGCGACGATCCGTAGCTGGTCTGAGAGGATGATCAGCCACACTGGAACTGAGACACGGTCCAGACTCCTACGGGAGGCAGCAGTGGGGAATATTGGACAATGGGCGCAAGCCTG
>DAIMYT010000005.1:0-9419 GCA_036734345.1 Dokdonella sp.
GGCTCGCAGGTCCACGAACCGAAAACCTCGATGCCGGCGGGAAGCGGGATGTCGAGGACCACATTCGTAGCCGCTCGATCGGCGGGAACATTGGCGACATCGACCGTGTAGCGCACGGACTGGCCCGGTGCGGCACCGAGCTTGTCCACGCCTTGCGTGAGTCTCAGTGTGGCGTGGTCGGGTTTCGCCGCTTCCAGCGCCTGGCACGGTGAGCGCAGTTCCGCCGAGCCGCAGGTTCCCTGCCGCGACGGTGTGACCGCCATTGCGATGTCCAGGGCAGCCGGGGCCGCAAGGTCACGACGGGAGACTACGTCGTAGTGCAGGATTCCCGCCGTTGGCCACACGCCCACGGTCTGCTCGATCGGGCCGCTTCCGCTCGCCTGCGGACAGGTCGCCCCGACCGCGCTGCAGGTCCAGCTCAGGGTCGAAACACCCTGCGGCACCGCCAGGCTCAGCGTGCTTCCATTCGCGCTGGCGCCGCGGTTCTCGAGAATGAAGCGGCTTTCCACGGTGTAGCCGTCGGCACTGTAGTCGGGTGTCCTGCTGGCGAAGATGCGTGGCGTCGTCGACAGGGCCAGCCTGGCCGTGCACACGGCCTGACGGCTGGATGGCGTTACGGCGGCATTGCCAGCACAGGTGCCGCCGAATGGCGGAGCGGCGGCGGCGGCCTGGACGATCGTGCCGGGCGGATTGGCGTCCACCGATGCGGTGACATGGAACTGGACCTCGCCGGCGGAAAAATCGCCGAGCATCTCTTCGATGCCGCCGCTGCCGGAAGCATTCGCACAGGCCCCGGCATTCGACTGGCAGGTCCAGCGGCTGTTGATCAATCCTTTCGGTACCGGGCTGCGCAACACCGGGCCGCCGCTGCTCGTCCCCTCGCCCGTGGATTGCAGGCGAATGGTGTAGGCGACGACCTGACCTGGTGCCAGCGCAAGCGCCGATGCGCTGACGTCCAGCGACAAGGCCGGCCCGGTCGGCAGGGAAAGCGTCGTGCGGCAGGGCGGAGTATCCCCGCCCGCGCAGCGGGCACCTGCCGGCAGCTGCGTCGAAGCGACCACGTCGACAAATGCCGGCGGCGCTGCGGCGACGTCGGCATCGATGCGGAATTCGAGGGCGCCGCCCCCGGCAAGGCCATCGAGCGATTCGTCAAGGTCGCCCTGCCCGCTCGCGCGGGTGCAGGCGCTGCCGGTCGAGGCCGAACACGTCCAGCCGCGATTGGTCAGGCCGGCCGGACTCGGAACGCTCACTTTCGCCCCATGCTGGACCGCCGCGGAATTCTCGACGCGAACCAGATACCAGGTGGTCGCGCCACGCTCCAGCCTGTTCGCCGGCACGCTCAGGGTCGTGCCAAGGCGGGCCGTCCCTGGCGCCGACTGCGCCCCGAGCGCGGGACCGGCGCCGGCGAGCACCACGGCCATCGCGACCAACGCAACACCCAGCAAACCCGCGATCCCGTTCCCGCCCGTCATGCTTCGTTGGTTTGCCATGTATCTCTCCCCGAATTTTTTCGCGTGGCGGCTCCACTCCGTCCGCCTGGGCCAAACTTGCCCGGATGTGATGCTGCCCGCCTCCGCGCCTGTCCGGACCCATCCCGTTCGCCGCGAGCTGCCGCTGTTTGAAGGGGCGCTGCCGAGGCTGGCATCGACGCACAAGTCACATGCGCCAGTGGCGTGAGTCTTCCAATGGCATGGACTCATTGGCGTCGATTCCGCCCCTGCAGGATATACCCCTAACCCTTGTCCGGCACGCTTCGCGGCACCAGGAAAAAGGCGCCGCCCGCGTCGCCAGCCTCGCGCACTTTCTTCAGGTCCGGCGACTGCACGATTCCGATCCGCTGCGAACTGGCGCGCACCGGTTCGACCAGTGCACGTTCCAGTCCGGTCTGGGTCAGGATGCGATTGTTCTCGCGCAGCACCTTGAGCAGGGCCGAGGCGAATACCGAATGTCCATCGCCGGCCTGGTCGAGCACCGGACTCAGGCCGCCGGAGGAAAGAACGTAACGCGCCTTGCGGCTGAGATAACCGCCGGGGATGCCATCCGCATACTCGGACGGGCCACCGGTATAGGCACCGACCGACCCGGACAGCGCGCTGCCGAAACAGGAATCGGCGATGACCAGGACGCTGCGCGCCTTGAACATGGCGAGGAACTCGGCCAGCGTTTCCGTCGGCAATGCCGGGCTACGTTCGCTCTGGCGCGCATCGAGCGGCAACCAGAATCCGCGCTGCGCCGCATTCAGCACGCCATGCCCGGCGAAATAGATCAGCACGTTGTCGTCCGGACCGATCTTGGTCGACAACTGCACGATGCCGCCGACGATCGAGGAAAAATCCGCGTCGAGCAGGGTCGTCGTTTCGAAACCATAGCGTTGCTGCAGCACGTCGGCGATGGCCCTGGCATCGCTGATCGGCGTCTTCAGGGGATCGTAGCTGATGTAGTTCTGCACGCCGATGATCAGTGCGTGGTATTTGCCGAACTTGACGCCCTGGGCCGACACCGGCGTTGCCGGATTTGAGGAAAGCAGGGGCGCCGGAACGCTGCGTGTCTGTGCCAGCCCGCCAGTCGTCTCATTGGCCTGCTTTGCCGGGACTTCGGCCAGCTTGCGCTCGGTTTCGCTGCGCTGTTCGATGGCCTGCTTCAGGGATCGCTCGAGCGCGGCCATCTTCTTCGCATCGCGTTGCTGGCTGGCGTTCGCCGACTTCAGCGCATTGACCTCGCCCTGCAGGCGGCTCACCTGGGCATCCGCTTCCGAGCGTTGCATGGCAAGCTCGCTGCGCAACTGCGCATTGCGCCGCTCGACCTCGGCGACGCGGCTGTCGGCCTCGTCCTTGCTGATCAGCTCGTTGCCGGTGATGCCCATCGCCTCGCGATAGAGATTGACGGCCGCCGTCATGTCCACGGCCATGCCGCGACCGCTCTCCATCATCGAGGCCAGCGAAAGCTTCGCTTCGTTGGAACCCGACTCCGCGGCTTTGCGGTACCACTTGGCCGCCTCCTCGTAGTCGGGCGCCGTGTCCATGCCCTTCTCGTAGATCTGCCCCACGTAGAACTGGGCCAGCGCATCGCCGCCCTTGGCCTTCTCCATCCAGACCGCCAGGCTGGACTTGAGGCTGGCGCGGTCGTAGGCGACGTATTCGCCGCCGCGCATGGCGCACAGCTGCGCGGTCGTCTTCACCGGAAGCCGCGGCCCCATGTAGGACATCGCTCCGGAGCGTCGCATCTGGCCGGGCAGCAGGCAGTCAACGACCATCATCGCGTCGATGGGCTGGACGCCGGCCATGGCGCCGCCCGAGGTCACGTAGGGTTGCCACGACTCGGCAGCCATCGAGGGGCTGCAGGCACAGGTCATGGCGATGGCCAAGCAGATCTTGAACGGTTTCATCGGTGCGCCCTCCACGCAATGAGCAACCCGCATCCCTTGCCGGGTGCCGGACCTCCATTAAAACGCAAAAAGCGCTGGCGTGCTCGTTGGCACCGCGTTCAGGCGCGGCAGCCATCGCCGACACCGCCCTGCACCTCAGTCGTCGTCCCACAGCGCGGCCGGGGATGCCGGGCGAGCGCGGGCAGGTGCCGTGCGCGCCGACGTCACCGCCGCCAGGACGCGCATCGCGTCGACCGTGGCGGCCACATCGTGCACGCGGACGATCGCAGCGCCTCGCTCCGCGGCGATCAGCGCCGCCGCCACCGAGCCGGAGACGCGATCGCCCGCATCCTCGCGCCCGGTCAATTTTCCAATCATGGACTTGCGCGACAGGCCGACCAGCAACGGCGCGATCTCGGCAAAACGCGCGCATTCGCGCAGCAAGGCGAGGTTGTGCTCGAGGGTCTTGCCGAAGCCGAAGCCCGGATCGACGACGAGGCGCTTCTTGTCGATGCCCGCCATCTGGCAGGCGAATACGCGGTCGGACAGGAACCGGTGCACCTCGCCGACGACGTCGTCGTAGCCCGGCGCGTCCTGCATCGAGCGCGGCTCGCCCTGCATGTGCATCAGGCAGACGACGACGGAAAGTTCCGCCGCCGCTTCGAGCGCACCGTCGCGACGCAGGGCCATGACGTCGTTGATCATGCCGGCGCCGGCGCCGACCGCCGCGCGCATGACCTCGGACTTGCTCGTGTCGATGCTGATCGGCAGCGAAGTCTCCTTCGCCAGGCGCTCGATGACCGGAATGGTGCGGCGCAGTTCCTCCTCGACGGAAACCTCGTCGGCACCGGGTCGCGTGCTCTCGCCGCCGACATCTAGCAGGTCGGCGCCTTCGGCGGCCAGGCGCAGGCCATGGGCAACCGCCGCCTCGAGCCGGTCGTGTTCGCCGCCGTCCGAGAACGAATCCGGGGTCACGTTGATGATGCCCATGACGCGGGGCCGATCGAGCTTGAGGATGCGCCCGGCGCAGTCGAGATGCGGTGTCGTGTCGAACATGGCGGTGCCTGTGTCGGATTGCGTACGGCGCCGGCAAATCCGCGCATCGGCATGGCAATTGGCCAATGCTACATCGATCAATGCTTCCAGGTTCCAGCACCTGATGCAGGCTCGCGGCTTCCGGCCCACTGATCGGGAGCAAGTTGCAATCAACTGCCACGCCATGAAAAAGCCGCCCGGAGGCGGCTTTTTCGTTTTCACGGGCGATCCGGAATCAGACGTTCGGGCCGCTTCGCGATTGCACGGCAGGCCCGCCGATCGGGCTTTCGCCGCGCGGCTTGGCGCCTCCGGTGCCCGATCCCGGGCCCTTGCCGGAATCGTCGGTCCAGCCTTTCGGCGGACTGACTTCCTGCCCGGTCATGATCTCCTCGATCTGCTTGGCGTCGATCGTCTCGTACTGCAGCAGGGCTTCCGCCATGACATGCAGCTTGGGCAGGTTTTCGGTGAGCAGCTCGGTGCTGCGGGCGTAGGCTCGATCGAGGATCTCGCGCACCTCCTCGTCGATCCGCCGCGCCGTCTCGTCGGACACGTTCTTGTGCTGGGTCACCGAACGGCCGAGGAACACTTCATCCTCTTCCTCGCCATAGGCGATCGGACCAAGCTTGTCGGACAGACCCCACTTGGTGACCATGTTGCGCGCCATCTTGGTCGCGCGCTCGATGTCGTTGGACGCACCGGTAGTGACCTTGTCCGGCCCGAAGATCAGCTCTTCGGCGACGCGGCCGCCATACAGCGAGCACAGCCGGCTGATCAGGTTTTCCTTGTTGTAGCTGTAACGGTCGTTCTCGGGCAGGTACATGGTGACGCCGAGCGCGCGACCGCGCGGAATGATGGTGACCTTGTAGACCGGATCGTGGTCCGGCACGAGCCTGCCGATGATGGCGTGGCCGGCCTCGTGGTAGGCGGTCAGCTTCTTCTCGTCGTCGCTCATGATCATCGAGCGGCGCTCGGCGCCCATCATGATCTTGTCCTTGGCGCGCTCGAAATCGTTCATGCCGACGTCGCGCGAATTGCCGCGCGCGGCGAACAGCGCCGCTTCGTTGACCAGGTTGGCGAGGTCGGCGCCGGAGAAACCGGGCGTTCCGCGGGCAATGGTCAGCGGCTCGACATCGGCCGCCAGCGGCACCTTGCGCATGTGCACCTTGAGGATCTGCTCGCGGCCCTTCAGATCGGGCAGCGGCACGACCACCTGGCGGTCGAATCGGCCCGGACGCAGCAGCGCCGGATCGAGCACGTCGGGCCGGTTGGTCGCGGCGATGACGATGACGCCCTCGCTGCCTTCGAAGCCGTCCATTTCGACCAGCAACTGGTTCAGCGTCTGCTCGCGTTCGTCGTGCCCGCCGCCCAGGCCTGCGCCACGGTGGCGGCCGACGGCGTCGATCTCGTCGATGAAGATGATGCAGGGCGCCTGCTTCTTGGCCTGCTCGAACATGTCGCGCACGCGGGCGGCGCCGACGCCGACGAACATCTCGACGAAGTCCGAACCGGAAATCGAGAAGAACGGCACCTTGGCCTCGCCGGCGATGGCCTTGGCCAGCAGGGTCTTGCCGGTGCCGGGCGAACCGACCATCAGCACGCCGCGCGGGATCTTGCCGCCGAGCTTGGTGAACTTGGATGGATCGCGCAGGAACTCGACGAGCTCGGAAACCTCTTCCTTGGCTTCATCGCAGCCGGCCACGTCGGCGAAGGTGATCTTGACCTGGTCCTCGCCCTGCAGCTTGGCGCGCGATCGACCGAACGACATCGCCCCGCGCCCGCCGGCGCCGGCCTGCATCTGGCGCATGAAATAGAACAGGATGCCGATGAAGATGATGATCGGCAGCCAGTCGAACAACAGGCGCAGGACCAGCGGCATGCCCGGATCGGTCGCTTCGACCTTGACCTTCTGCACGTCGCGCTCGATTTCCGCCAGCGACTGCTCGGTCGGAAGCACGGTCGTACGGATGTTCGAGCCATCCTGCAGCTTGGCCTCGACCGTGCGCCCGTCGTTGTGCACGAGCACTTCGTCGACGCGCTTGTCGCGCACCGCCTGCATGAATTCCGAATACGGAATGTCCTTGGTCGAGGCGGTTCGCGGATTGAAGCTCTGAAATACCGTCAGCAGCACAACCGCTATGACCACCCAGAGCAGCAGAGTCTTTGCCATGTCGTTCATCTTTTTCCAGATTCCTCCTGCAGTGACCCTGGATCAAGGGTGCTTGCCAGTCGCCAGTGCATAGACTTCGTTGCTGCGCGCCCGTGACGCCTTGGGCTTGCGGATGCTGACCTGCGCATATTCACCGCGCAAGCGCCGGATGTATTCATCGAATCCCTGGCCCTGGAACAGCTTGGTCAGGAATGCCCCGCCCTTGCGCAAATGGGCGCGTGAAAATTCTGCGGCCAGTTCGGCCAGCAGCATCGAACGGTCCTGATCGACCGCACCGACACCGCTCATGTTGGGGGCCATGTCGGAAAGCACAAGATCGACCTTGCCGCCATCGAGAACCTCTTCCAGCCGCTTGAGCACCGCATCCTCGCGGAAATCGCCGAGGATGAAGTCGACGCCGCCGATGCCCTGCATCGGCAGGATATCAAGTGCGACAATTCGCCCGCTGTCGCCGAGGCGTTCGCGAACCATCTGCGACCAGCCTCCGGGCGCCGCGCCCAGATCGACGACGAGCATTCCCGGCTTGAGCAAGCTGTCGCGATCAATCAGCTCATCAAGCTTGAACACCGCGCGCGAGCGCCAGCCTTCGGCCTGGGCACGCTTTACATAGGGATCGCTGAAGTGCTCCTGGAGCCAGCGGGAACTGGATTTGCTTCGCGCCACGTCGCATTTACTCCGCGCCCGGCGCGTTTGTCAGCCATGGGATTGCCCTCATAATACCCCGAAAGGCGCGCATCTCCGCGGGCCACCCATCCGCATTCGGACTCCGTTCATGCCTCTTACCTCGTTCCAGAAGCGCTATTTGCGCGGACTCGCCCATTCGCTCAGCCCTGTCGTCATGCTCGGCCAGAAGGGCGTCACGCCCAATGTGATCGCCGAAATGCAACTCGCCCTCGATCATCACGAGCTGATCAAGGTGCGCCTTTCCGGCGGTGACCGCGAGGAGCGCACGGCCCAGATCGAGGCCCTGACCGCTGGCTCGGATGCCGAAGTCGTTCAGGTTGTCGGCCATACCGCCACGCTCTGGCGACGCAACGACAAGGCACCCAAACTGCCCTTGCCCAAGTAGAAGGAAGCGACGCATGCAACTGACCCATGACCGCGCGGAGGGCTATTTCTTCATCCGCGCCGTGCGTACCGGATCGGTGGTCGTGGTGGACCGGGAACTGCACGCCAGCTTCCTGATCGCCCCGGACAGCGTCGTCGAGGACTGGCCGGTGCGCGCGCCGGCGGATATCGACGCCCGGGCGATGGATGCCCTGCTCGAACTGGATCCCGAGGTCGTCATCCTCGGTACCGGCGTGCGCCAGGCATTTCCGCCGCAGACCGCGCTGCTGCCGGTGCTGCGCAAGGGCATCGGCGTGGAAGTCATGGACAACGCCGCCGCCGGCCGCACCTACAACCTGCTCGCGACGGAAGGACGCCGGGTGGTTGCCGCGTTCATGTTGCCGGGGCGCGGTCAGGCGCTGGCCTGATCCTGCTTGGACAGGCGACGCAGGCGCTTGAGCGCCTCCTCCTGGATCTGGCGCACACGTTCCCGCGAAACGCCGAAATCCGCGGCGATCTCCGCCAGCGAATGAACGGGCTCCCCGTTCAGGCCGAAACGCCTTTCGAGGACCAGCCGCTGGCGCGGATTCAGGGCCGCCAGCCAGTCTTGCAACTGGCCGCCACCGGCATTTTCCCCCTGCGTCGGCGATGGCGTTTCCTCCTCATCGACCAGATGCTCGATCATGGTCCGGTCGTCGCCCTCCGACATCGGCGCGTCGAGCGAACTGATGTGTTCGTTGACGCGGAACAATTCGGCGACGTCCGAGGTCCGCTTGCCGACCGCCTGGGCAAGTTCGTCCAGCGTCGGCGCCCGCCCGCGCTGCGCGGTCAGCTCGCGATTGGCGCGCAGGACCTGGGCCAGCTCGCGCAGCACATGCACCGGAATGCGCACGGTCCTGCCCTGGTGCGAAAGCGCCTGCTGCACGCCATGCCGGATCCACCACATCGCGTAGGTCGAAAAGCGCAGGCGCCGCTCCGGCTCGAATTTCTCGACCGCACGGATCAGCCCGATATTGCCCTCCTCGATCAGGTCCATCAGCGGCACGCCGCGGCCGACATAGCTCCTGGCGACCGTCACGACCAGGCGCAGGTTGGCCTCGATCATGCCTCGGCGCGCTTCGCCATCGCCCTCCTGGACGCGCTCGGCGAGGGCCCATTCCTCTTCCGCGCAGAGCAGCGGAATCATGCCGATCTCGTTCAGGTAGGCTCCGGTCGAGCTGCGCACTTCCTCGTCGGCAGGTTCGATCGCGTCGAGCAGTTCGAGGATTTCCTCGACCTCGGGTTCGGACGCGGACGCGGGACTGACTGCGCTCATCACGAAAGCTTAGTCCGCGAAGACGGGCATTGAAACACTCGCCGGGGCCGGAAAACCCGGAGCGCTCGATGGAGGCGACACGACAGGTTCATCGCGCGGGCAGGTAGGCCAGCGGATCAACTGGTTTGCCGTTCCGGCGTATTTCGAAATGCAGCATGTCGCGGCTGGCGCTCGAGGATCCCATCTCGGCAATCTGCTGGCCGGCCTTGATGCGATCGCCCTCCTGGACGAGGCGGCGGCGGTTGTGGCCATAGGCCGAGAGCATGGAGGCATCATGCTTGATGATGATGAGCTCGCCATAGCCGATCAGGCCGTTGCCGCTGTAGACGACCACGCCATCCGCGGCCGCGCGTACCGGATCGCCCGATTTGCCGGCGATGTCGATGCCCTGGCGGGTCTGGTCGCCGGCGACGAAACCGCCTTCGCGCCGGCCGTCGGCCGGCCAGCGCCAGACGATGCCCGCGCTGGTCGCGGTTTCGGCCGCCGCAGGC
>DAIMYT010000005.1:9429-28297 GCA_036734345.1 Dokdonella sp.
GGGGGGGGGGGGGGCGGGCGGCTGGGGGTCGGTTGGCTGGGGGGGTATAGGGGGCGGGGCGGCCCGGGTTGGGGGGGGCGGGGAGGGGGGGGGGGGGGCGGGGAGCGGAAGGGGGCGGGCGGGGGGCCGGGCGGCCCAGGACGAGCCCCGCGCTTGCCGCGGTTCCGGCCGCCGCAGGCGGACCGCCGGCGGGCGCCGGCGCAGCTGCCGGCGGAGCAGCAGCGGTCTGGCCGGCCGGCGCTGGCGCAGGACTGGAGGTGGTCGGCCTGCCTGCCGCTGGCGCGGCCACCGGCGGCTTGCGATCCGCTGTCGCCGCGACGCGAGGCGATGGCGTGGGCGCAGGGCGAGCCGCGGCGGCGGCCTGGCGATCGCGGACCGCACCGGTATCGAGACGAATGACCTGGTCGACATAGATCGTGTAGGGCGGCTCGATCCGGTTGGCTCGGGCAAGTTCGCGATAGTCGAGGCCATTGCGGAACGCGATGCTGTACAGGGTGTCGCCCCGGCGCACCCGGTAGCTCCCGGGCGCCAGTCGCGATTCCCTCGCCGCGCCCTCGCGGCCACGACCGTGCCCGCCGAGGCTGCGATCCTCGACCGGCGCTGGTGGCGTCGAGGCGCAACCCGCCAGAACCAGGGCCGTGGCGAAGGCGAGACCGCACAGGGATCTTTTCGACGGATTAAATTTAAATTCAATCACTTAACGAATGAACTTGAAGTAGATGATTACCACGCCAAGCGCCAGCAGCACGCCCCAGCCAATCCATTCGATCCAGCGGTGCAGCGCCGCTTCCGCACGCGGACCGGCCAGGCGTATGGCGCCGGCCAACAGGAACACACGCTTGCCGCGACCGATGATCATGCTCGCCACGAAGGGTAGCAGCGGCACCCCGACGATGCCTGATGCCCAGGTGAATATCTTCAGCGGAATCGGCAGGAAGCCGGCAATCACGAGTACCCAGAAGGCCGACCATGGGCTCTGTGCGGCGATCTCGCTCAGTTCCTGGACCTGGAGGTCGATGCGCTCCATCCAGCCCAGCGACTCGAACAGCGGGCGCGCCCAGGCGAAGGCATAGTGCCCGAGCGCATAGCCGACCAGCGCACCGAGCACGGAGAACACGAGGCTCACCGTCGCCAGGCGCGCCCAGCGCTGCGGACGCGCGAGCACCATCGGACCGAGCATGACTTCGGGCATCACCGGAAAGATGATGGCCTCGACGAAGCTGAGTCCGGCGAGCAGCGGCTCGGCGCGCGGATGCATGGCCCACTTGAGGGCGCGCTCGTAGAGCGGCTTGAACAGTTTCAACGGATTTCCGCTCCACGGCCGGCGTTCAAGCGACGCCGCCCAGCAAGGGCACGAAGCTGACCGCGCCAAGGTTTTCGCGCTGCCAGCCGTCGGCGCCGGCACGCACGCGCAGCAGCTCCTGGCGACCGGGCGGACCCACCGGGGCGACGAGGACGCCGTCGGCGGCCAGCTGGTCGAGCAGGGCCTCCTCGAGCTCGGCGCCCGCTGCAGTCACCATGATCGCGTCGAACGGCGCTTCTTCCGGCCAGCCGAGGCGGCCATCGTCATGGCGCGAGCGGATGTTGGACAGGCCGAGCTTGCGGAACCGCCGCCGCGCATTGCGCAGCAACTCGTCGATGCGTTCCACCGTGTAGACCTGTTCGACCAGGGACGCGAGCACGGCGCACTGGTAACCCGATCCGGTGCCGATCTCGAGCACGCGGCGCGGCATCGCATGCTCGATCAGGACTTCGGTCATGCGCGCGACGACATACGGCTGGGAAATCGTCTGGCCCTGGCCGATCGGCAGCGCGGTGTCTTCATAGGCCCGCGTCGCCAGCGCCTCGTCGATGAACAGGTGGCGTGGCAACTGGCGCAGCACATCGAGCACCCGGCGGTCGCGGATGCCCTCGCCTGTCAGTCGCTCGATCAGGCGATCGCGGGCGCGCTGCGAGGTCATGCCAAGACCGCGCGCCTCGGGAACTGGCCGGGCGAACCGGCTCATCGGCCCGGCCCACGGTACTGCAACGACCACCGGCTATTCATGCAGCATGGCTCTCCATGCGCAGCGAACTGACCCAGCCGCCGACCTTTTCGAGTGCCTGGTATTGGGTCAGGTCGACATGAATCGGCGTAATCGAAACATAGCCTTCGCGGACCGCATGGAAATCCGTTCCGGGACCGTCATCCTCGGCTTCGCCGGGAGGGCCGATCCAGTAGATCGGACGACCGCGCGGGTCCTTTTGCGCGATGCAGGCCGCAGCGCGATGGCGACGACCCAGCCTCGCCACCGACAAGCCGCGGATCTGCGCCCACGGCAGGTCCGGAACGTTGACGTTGAGGATCGTGTCGGCCGGCAACGGATCCACGACCAGCTTGCGCATCAGCAACATGACCGCCATCGCGGCCGAGTCATAGTTGATGCCCTTGTGGTCCCGGGTCACCAGCGAAACGGCAATCGCCGGCAGGCCGAGGAAGCGTCCTTCCATGGCCGCCGAGACCGTCCCCGAATAAATGACGTCGTCACCGAGGTTGGCCGCGCTGTTGATGCCGGAGACGACGATGTCCGGCTCGATGTCGAGCAGTCCGGATAGCGCCAGGTGCACGCAATCGGTCGGCGTACCGGCCACCTGGTAGCGATTGTCGCCGAGCTGCTTGACCCGGATCGGCTGATCGAGCGTCAGTGAATTGCTGGCGCCCGAACGGTCGCGGTCGGGCGCGACCACGACAACCTCGCCAACGGCGGCCAGATGCGTGGCAAGGACGATTATTCCCGGAGCGTCGACTCCATCGTCGTTGCTGACCAGAACGCGCATGAGTTGTTTCCTGCGATGTGGCCAGGCAGGCCATCCGGCATGCGTTGTGCGCAGACAGGAATGCCTGGAGCGAAAGACAATGCCAAAGCATACCGGATTCGACGCCTACGCTGAACGACGGTCGCGCCCGCGGCAGCCGCGACGACATGCCGGGAGCCGGGCCGGAGCCAACCCCGCGCAGGGATGCGCGCGGGTTGCCAGCATCCGTTTGCCGTGCAATCGTCCACCCATGAGGAACCGCGAATTTCGAGACGCGATGAAGGAAGGCCGGGCGCGGAAAAAGTCCGCGACGCCGGAACCAGCCGTTGCCGGCGAGGATCGCAACCTGTTCCGCAGCGCGATAGGCCCGGTGCGCCCGCTGGCGCATGTTCCCGACCTGCGGCCCGAAGCCAGCAAGCCGTCGCCGCAGGCCCGGCAGTTCGAGATCGACGAGGCCGCGGTGCGCGACGAACTGCTCAGCGGGCCCTTTGATCCCGGCATGCTGGAGATGGGTGACGAAATCCTCTACCTGAAACCGGGGAGTTCTCCACGGCTGCTGAAGCGCCTTCGCCGCGGCCAGTTCAGCATCCAGGCCGAAATCGACCTGCATCAGATGACCGTTGCAGTCGCGCGCACGGCCGTCAGCGAATTCCTCAACGACGCCATCCGGCACCATGAGCTGTGCGTGCGCATCGTGCACGGCAAGGGGCTTCGCTCGGCCTCGCGCGGACCCGTGGTCAAGCGCATGACCGAACAGCTGCTGCGCCGGCGCGACGACGTGATCGCCTTTGCATCGGCGTTGCCGGCGCAGGGCGGGACCGGCGCGGTCCTCGTCCTGCTGCGCGGGGACTGACTAGCGGTCGATTCCCTCGTCGACCGGCACGCGTCGGGTCGGCGGATTGACCCAGGTCACCCGCACGCCGTTCTGCCGGCTCGCATGGTTGACGGCGTTGACGTACGCCTGGTCGATCACGAATTTGTGCTCACGCGCATATCGGCTGCTGCCATCGCTGGCGCATCCGCAGAGGATCACGAGCAGGAGCGCTGCTGTACAGGGAATCAGTCGGTTCATGGCTGTCTCCGTCGGATTTCCGCGGCCAGCCGCCCGGCTGGCCTGTCGCACCACGGGCACATCGACGGGAAACCGGCGGCTCCCCGCGTCCGTGCCCTGGAGGTTGGACGCAGCGGAGGTCCGTTTCGTTGCAGCGGGTTCAGCCGGGACCGGCGGCCTCGCCGGAATGGACCGCGCAGATCTCGCGGATCAGCGTTGTCGCAAACGTGCCCGAGGACAGCAGGAACTCCAGATGGAGCGAGCCGTCGGCCCGCCACGCATGGCCAAATTCCGCGGCGCGCAGGCGCAGCGAGCGGCGCTCCTGGCGAAGATCGGCGGCGCCCAGCCCGCTGGCGAAGTCGGCCTCGCTGGCGGCAACCTCCTGTTCGATGATGGCGACCTGCCCGCTGCTGCGCAGTTCGCCCCTTCCCCACAGAGGGCCGGTCGGATCGATATCGAACGCAGCCAGTCGCTGGCGCAATGCGTCATCCAATTCCTGCGGCCCGAAGATCGAATGGGTACCGGCGAGCATCCACACCTCGCCTTCGAGCGCCTGGTCCCAGCAGCGGTCGACGACGCGCCTGTCGAGCACGCGGTTGAACAGATGGGAACGCGCCGCGGACAGGGCAAAACCGCGCTCGCTGCGTCCCAGGCGCTTTCCGGCGAAAAGCGCGCGCGCAGCACGAAGGTTTTCGCCGTTGCGGCCGAAGCGCTGTTCGCCGAAATAGTTCGGCACGCCACGCGTTACGACCTGCCCGATGCGCTGTTCGGCGTCATCGTGCGATCCCTCGATCTCGCGCAGGCGGATGCGGAAGCGGTTGCCGGCGTGCGCGCCACGCTTGAGCTTGCGCGAATGCCGGCCGGCCTCGAGCACGCGAACCCCCTCGATGGCCATTGCGGACCAGTCGGGGTCGGTACGGCCCGGCAGCTGCACGGAAAACGTCTGCCGGGTCAGCGCATGGCGATCCTTGAGCCCCGAGTAGCCGACGCACATCGGCGCGACGCCGGCGAAACGCGCCAGTTGCTGGGCAACCCACTCGGTATTCGCATTGCGCTTTTCGATCCTCAGGAAGCTGTGTTCGCCCGTGCCATCGGGCTCGAAACCCAGCACTTCATCGACTTCGAAATCCTCCGGAATGACACGCAGGAGTCCACGCAGGGGCGGCCCGCCGTGGGCGAACGCAAGATCGCTCACTCGGCGGTATCCAGGTCCAGGCGGGCAACCAGGGTGCGCAGTTCCGGATTTTCGGGAATCACCGAGGCCGGCTTGCTGCGCCGCTGCAGCAGCACCACGGCCAGCGCGCCGATGCCCTCGCCGCGGCCGGTGAATCCGAGTCTCTCGGTGGTCGTCGCCTTGATGTTGATCTCGTTCCGCGAACAACCGAGGTCGGCGGCGAGGTTGCCACGCATCGCGTCGGCGTGGGGACCGATCTTCGGCGCCTCGCAGATCACGGTGACGTCGGCGTTGGCCAGCATGTAGCCGTGTTCGATCATCAGGCCCGCGCAATGCAGGAGGAAATGGCGACTGCTGACGTTCTTCCAGCGTTCCTCGGTGGGCGGGAAATGCCGTCCGATATCGCCGAGCGCGAGCGCACCGAGCACGGCATCACAAAGCGCATGGATGACCACGTCGCCATCGGAGTGGGCGACCAGGCCGTGCGTATGCGCAATCGTGACGCCGCCAAGCACGACGTGCCTGCCGGGCCCGAAGGCGTGAACGTCAAATCCCTGGCCGATGCGCATTGGAATGGGGAATGGGGAATGGGGAATGGGGAATGGGGAATGGGGAATGGGGAATAGACTACACGCTTGGCGGGCTCGCGAAAGCCTTCAGCCAACCGCATGGAAACCGGGATTCGAACAAGAGAAGCGGGTACGCCGATCCGGAGCGACTGCCTGCACCGATTTCCTCATTCCCTATTCCCCATTCCCCATTCCCGGATCCCGCAGTAGCAGAAATTCGGCAAACGCCAGGTCCGCGCGCGTGGTCACCTTGATGTTGTCTTCGCTGCCCTCGACCAGCAGCGGACTGAAACCCGCCCGTTCCATGGCCATGGCCTCGTCGCTGACGACCACGCCCGCCTGGCGCGACGCTTCCAGCGCGGCGATCAGTTCGGCGCGGCGGAACATCTGCGGGGTCAGGGCACGCCAGCGCGATTCCCTCGCTTCGGTGGCAATGACGCGGCAGGATTCGTCGCTG
Organism: Dokdonella sp.; assembly: GCA_036734345.1. Taxonomy (GTDB): domain Bacteria; phylum Pseudomonadota; class Gammaproteobacteria; order Xanthomonadales; family Rhodanobacteraceae; genus Dokdonella. Next base: position 15,477 of record DAIMYT010000005.1, read on the forward strand.
CGCTTGAGCGTGTCGCGCACGGGCGCCGCCAGCAGGGCACCCCCGGCCTCGCAGCCCAGTGTGATCAATGCATCGATGTCGGCGAGGCGCACGCAAGGCCTGGCCGCATCGTGCACAAGCACGAATGCATCGCCGGCTACCCCTTGCGGCAATGCATGCAGGCCAGCGAGAACGGAATCGGACCGTTCCGCGCCGCCGACCACGGTGAGCACGGGTTTGCCGTTGCTTGCCGCCGGCTTGGTCCAGTGCCGGTCGGCGACGGCCAGGACAACCACCACGCCCGCTATGCGGGGATGCGACAGCAGGCGTTCCAGAGTCCACTGGAGCAACGGCTTGCCCGCCATCTCCACGTACTGCTTGGGCAGGTCCGATCCGAAGCGCGTGCCGCGCCCGGCGGCCGGGACGATGCACCAGAAACCACCGTCAACGACCGTCATCTTGGCCCTTCGCCCCGGCCGCGGCCGGCTCCACGACCTGGTAGACTTTCTCGCCGGGCTTGACCAGGCCGAGCTCGGATCGCGCGCGTTCCTCGATCGCCTCGTCACCATCCTTGAGGTTGGCCACTTCGGCGGCCAGCGCGTCGTTGCGGGCCTTCAGCTCTTCGTTCTTCTGCTTCTGTTCGGCGACACTTTTTTCCAGGCGCCATACTTCAGCCATGCCGCCCTGCCCTACCCAGAGTTTGACTTCGAGGGCGATCAGCAGGATCAACAGCAACAGGGCGACATAGCGCAACATGGCGTGGACCTAGCCGGCTCCTGCGATCAAGGATCGAATCCCGGCAGATTCGGAAATGCCCCGGTGCCGGCATAGCGCGCCTTCGCGCCGAGCGCCTCCTCGATGCGCAGCAGCTGGTTGTACTTGGCGACGCGGTCCGAGCGGCACAGCGAGCCGGTCTTGATCTGGGTGGCCGCCGTGGCCACGGAAAGATCGGCAATCGTGGTGTCCTCGGTTTCGCCGGAGCGATGCGAAATGATCGACGCATAGTTCGCCGCCTCGGCCATGGCGATCGCGTCGAGCGTTTCGGTGAGCGTGCCGATCTGGTTGACCTTGATCAGGATTGCATTGGCGATGTGCTTCTCGATGCCTTGCCTGAAGATCGCCGTATTGGTGACGAACAGGTCGTCGCCGACCAGTTGTACCTTCTTGCCGAGCCGTTCGGTCAGCTGTTTCCAGCCGTCCCAGTCGCCTTCGGCCATGCCATCCTCGATCGTGATGATCGGATACTTCGCGCACCAATCCGCGTAGAACTCGATCAGCTGCGCGGGACTGAGCACCTTGCCTTCGCCTTCGAGGTGGTAGGCACCGTCGCGGTAGAACTCCGAGCTGGCCACGTCGAGGCCGAGCCAGATCTGCCTGCCGATGGCGTAACCGGCCTTGTTCACTGCTTCGAGTATGGTCTCGATCGCTTCCTCGTTGGATTTCAGGTTCGGCGCGAAGCCGCCCTCGTCGCCGACCGCGGTGGACAGTCCGCGACCCTTGAGCACCGACTTCAGCGCATGGAAGATCTCGGTGCCGGCGCGCAGCGCTTCGGCAAAATTCGGCAGGCCGACCGGCAGGACCATGAACTCCTGCATGTCGACGTTGTTGTCGGCATGCGCGCCGCCATTGATGATGTTCATCATCGGCACCGGCAACCGCGGCGCGCGATCGCCGGCGAGATGCTCCCACAGCGGCAGCTTGCGCGAAGCCGCCACGGCATGCGCATTTGCCATCGACACGCCGAGCAGGGCATTCGCACCGAGCTTGCCCTTGTTCGGTGAGCCATCGAGTGCGATCAGTTTTTCGTCAAGGCCGCGCTGGTCGGCCGCGTCGAATCCCTTCAGGGCATCGGCGATCGTGGTGTTGACGTTGGCCACGGCCTTCCTGACACCCTTGCCGAGGTAACGCGCCTTGTCGCCGTCGCGCAGTTCGACGGCTTCGCGCGAACCGGTCGAGGCGCCGGACGGCACCATGGCACGGCCAAACGAACCGTCGGCCAGGGTGACTTCGGCTTCGAGGGTCGGGTTGCCGCGTGAATCGAGGATTTCGCGCGCGTGGATCTTGCTGATCGTGCTCATGTTCAGGCGAATGTCTCCGGGGCAGGTCTTGGATGTCTTATTCGTGGGCTTCGATGAACCCGTGCTTCTTGGCCAGGTGGTCCAGGGCGATCAGGGTTTCGAGCAATGCAGCCATCTTTCCCAGCGGCCACGCGTTCGGTCCGTCGCTGAGCGCCTTGTCGGGCTCGGGATGGGTTTCCATGAAGATGCCGGCAATGCCGACGGCGACCGCGGCTCGGGCAAGCACCGGCACGAACTCGCGCTGGCCGCCGGACTTGCCGCCGGCGCCGCCAGGCAGCTGCACCGAGTGCGTGGCATCGAAGACGACCGGGCAGCCGGTGTCGCGCATCACGGCCAGCGAACGCATGTCGGAAACGAGGTTGTTGTAGCCGAAGCTGGCGCCGCGCTCGCAGACCATGAGCTGCGCATTGCCGCTCGTCTTCGCCTTGTCGGCGACGTGCTTCATTTCCCACGGCGACAGGAACTGGCCTTTCTTGATGTTGACCGGACGACCGACGCTGCAGGCCTTGACGATGAAATCGGTCTGCCGGCACAGGAACGCGGGCGTCTGCAGCACGTCGACGACATCGGCGACCTCCTCCATCGGCGTGTATTCATGCACGTCGGTCAATACCGGCACGCCGATCTGGCGCTTGACCTCGGCGAGGATGCGCAGCCCTTCCTCGATGCCGGGCCCGCGATGACCGCTGATCGAAGTGCGGTTGGCCTTGTCGAAGCTCGATTTGTAGATGAACGGAATGCCGAGTCGCGCGGTGATTTCCTTCAGTTGCCCGGCCGTGTCGAGGGCGAGCTGTTCGGATTCGATGACGCAGGGACCGGCAATCAGGAACAGGGGCTTGTCGAGGCCAACCTCGAAATCGCAGAGTTTCACGCAGTGGCTCCGATCTTGGCGGGGACGACGGCATCGACCGCGGGGGCATTGCGCACGGCCTTGTACTCGCGCGCGGCACGGATGAAACCGATGAAAAGCGGATGGCCGTCGCGCGGCGTGGAAGTGAATTCCGGATGCGCCTGGCAGGCGATGAACCATGGATGGTTGGCCAGCTCGACCATCTCCACCAGCAGGTCGTCCATCGACTTGCCGGAGATGACCAGGCCGAGGTCCTCGAGTTTCTGCCGGTAGCGGTTGTTGAACTCGTAACGATGGCGATGGCGCTCGCGCACGACGTCCTGGCCGTAAAGTTCACGCGCCAGCGTGCCCGCCTTGAGCCGGCATTCCTGCGCGCCGAGGCGCATCGTGCCGCCGAGGTCCGAACTCTCGTCGCGCTTCTCGACATCGCCGGAACTGGTCGTCCATTCGGTGATCAGGGCGATGACCGGATCCTTGCAGGCGCGGTCGTTCTCGCTCGAATTGGCATTCTCGAGGCCGGCGACGTTGCGCGCGAATTCGACGACGGCGGCGTGCATGCCGTAGCAGATGCCGAAATACGGCACGCGGTTCTCGCGGGCGAATCGCGCTGCCGCGATCTTGCCCTCGAAGCCGCGCTTGCCGAATCCGCCCGGCACGAGGATGCCGTCGACGTCCTTCAGCGCATCGCCGCCGCGGCGCTCGACTTCCTCGGATTCGACCCAGCGCAGGTTGACCCGGGTGTGCTGCTTGAGGCCGCCATGGCGCAGCGCCTCGCCGAGCGACTTGTAGGCATCCTTGTGTTCGACGTACTTGCCGACGATGGCGATCGTGACTTCGTCCTTGGGATGCTCGATGGCCTCGACCGCGGCCTTCCACTCGGACAGGTCCGCGGGCTTGGCCTTGAAGTTGAGGCGGTCGAGGACGATGTCGTCGAGACCCTGCTGGTGCAGCCACAGCGGCAACCGGTAGATGATGTCGACGTCGATCGCGCTGATCACAGCCTTCTCGGGCACGTTGGTGAACAGGGCGATCTTGCGACGGTCCGATTGCGGCAGCGGCTGCTCGCAACGGCACAGCAGCACGTCGGCCTGGATGCCGATCGAACGCAGTTCCTTTACGGAATGCTGGGTCGGCTTGGTCTTGATCTCGCCAGCCGCCTTGATGTACGGCACCAGGGTCAGGTGCATGAACATCGACATTTCCGGGCCGTGTTCGATGCGGATCTGGCGGATCGCCTCGAGGAACGGCAGGGACTCGATATCGCCGACCGTGCCACCGATTTCGACCAGGGCGACGTCGTAACCGCTGGTCGCCTCGTAGATGCGGTGCTTGATTTCGTCGGTGATGTGCGGAATGACCTGCACGGTGGCGCCGAGGTAGTCACCGCGGCGCTCCTTGGCGATGACGCTTTCGTAGATCTTGCCGGTGGTGATCGAGTTCTTGCCGGTCAGGCGCGTGCGCATGAAGCGCTCGTAATGGCCGAGGTCGAGGTCGGTCTCCGCGCCATCGTCGGTGACGTAGACTTCGCCGTGCTGGAACGGGCTCATCGTGCCGGGATCGACGTTGATGTAGGGATCGAGCTTCATCATCGTCACGCGCAGGCCGCGTGCTTCGAGGATGGCGGCCAGAGACGCTGCGGCGATGCCCTTGCCAAGCGAGGACACGACGCCGCCGGTCACGAAAATCAGGGGGGTCATGGAAAGCTATCCGCAGGAAAACCGTATTCTACCGGCTAAAGGCGGCAGCCGCGAGAGCGGACTTCGACCAGCGCCGTTGCAAGCGGAGCCTGGCCGCCGTCATTTGCGTCGCGCGAGCGCCCGCATGCGGCAGCCAGGCGTGGCCCGGCACCCCGGACGGCCGAGTCGCGCGCAGCCTGTCGCTGATTGACGCTGGCCGGCCGCCCCTTGCACCAATCGGCAGCGGATGTGTCGAACTCGTACAACGGGGTCGGCGGCCCGCAACCCCGGGCAAGGCAGCGCCGCCAACGGTTCTGGCCGACTGCGTCCGGCTGGCCGGCAAAGCTGCCGCCGCGCCCTCGCTGCGGGCACATGGCCGGATTCCTGCATTGAGTCGCCCGGATGGGCCGTTCAGGCCCGGGCAGTTCGTACCCTGGAGCCGATGTGCACGCAAGACGGAAATGCAGGATGGAATGCGGCTTGGTGAATCCGGGACCGGGCACGACCCGCGATCGCGGCGCATCGGGCGACGGCATGCCCATCCGGCGAACATCGGCAGCGAATGCGCCGGAACCGACGTTCCGCGGCCAGCGCACGGAGCTTGCTGACCATGCGTAGCTACCGCACCCGCCTGATCCTCCTCCTGCTTGTGCTGGTGGGCGTCATCCAGTTCCCGACGCTTGTTGCGGTGTACTACGCAACGCGCGGAAACGCGCTCCAGCAGGCCGACGATCGCCTGACCGTGGGTGCGCGGGTTTTCCAGCGTCTCCTGCAGAGTCGCGAGGACCAGCTGCGCGACGCCGTGCGCGTGGCCATTTCCGACCCGGGCTTGCGCGAAGCCATGGCCGCCAGTGGCAGGGACAAGGTGCAAGCGGCCCTGTTCAGCCATGGCGCACGCATCAGGGCGGACCTGACCGCGCTCCTCGACGCCGAAGGCCGCATCAGCCTGAGCTCGATCGACCTGCCCGCGGACGCCGCGCGCTCCGTGTTTCCGGATCTTGTTTCCAGGCCCGACCGCGAAGGCATGGTCAGTGCCGTAGGCCGCACCGGCAGCGAGCCCTTTCAGATCGTGCTCGCCCCGCTGCGCTCACCGCAGCGCGTCGGCTGGGTCGGCATGGGATATGCCCTGGACAAGGCCCTGGCCAGGGAATTCAGGTCGCTGACCGGACTCGAAGTGACTTTCGCCGCAAGCGATCCGTCGGGCAGCCTGCGCGTGTACTCGACCCTCGAGGATCGCGCGCAGGCGAGCCTTGCATCCAGGCTCGAGGCGCAGCATCCGCCGGCAGGCGCTTCGACGATGCACCTGCTCGACGAGGACTACCTGACCCAGGTCATGCCGCTCGGCCTGTCCGGCGGCATCGATGCGATCCTGCAGATCTCCCGCAGCGACGTGATGCAACCGTATGCCGTGCTCAACCGGCAACTGCTGGTGATCTCGACCCTTTCATTCCTCGCCTCGCTGATCGGCGCCTGGCTGCTTGCCGGCAGCGTCACCCGCCCGGTCCGGCAACTGGCCGACGCCGCCAACCGCGTCGAGCGCGGCGACTACCTGGGCACGCTGGCCAGCAACCGGACCGACGAATTCGGCCAGCTGGCGCGCGCCTTCGACGGCATGCAGCGTGGCATTGCCGATCGCGAGAGGCACATTTCGCATCTCGCCTATCACGATGCGCTGACCGACCTGCCCAACCGGGTCAGCGTCGAACGCTACATGTCGAAATTGCTCGACCAATCGCGACAGCGCAGTGGCCGCTTTGCCGTGCTCGTGATCGACGTCAACCGCCTGAAGGAAGTCAACGACACGCTCGGCCATGCGATCGGCGACCGCTTGCTCGCCTACATCGGCCAGCGCATTCGCGCGACAGTGCGGACCGACGACATGGTGGCGAGGCTGGGTGGCGACGAATTCCTCGTCGTCCTGCCCGGCGCCGGACAGGCGTTGGCAGAAAAGCTCGCAACGGCAATCATCAATGTCTCGACCGAGCCGGTTCCGCTCGATCCGATGAACCTGTATCCGGAAATCAGCCTCGGTGTCGTCCTGTATCCCGACCACGCGGACAATGTCGACGACATGCTGCGCCGCGCAGACATCGCCTTGCACGATGCCAAGCAGGCGCGGGCTTCGATGTCCACTTACAGCAGCGGCCGCGATGCCATGCACCTGCGCCGGCTTTCCCTGATCCATGACCTGCGCCACGCCAACAAGAACAACGAGCTGTCGATCTGCTACCAGCCCAAGTTGACCCTCGCCAGCGAACACATCGCCGAAGTGGAGGCGCTGGTCCGCTGGCACCATCCGGTAAAAGGCCCGATATCGCCGGAGGAATTCATACCGCTCGCCGAACATGCCGGCAGCATCGGCCAGATCACGAACTGGATGCTGCGCAACGTGATCCGCCAATGCCGGGCCTGGAGGGACGAGGGCCACGACATCGGCGTGTCGATCAACATCTCGGCCATGGACCTGGCTTCGGGCGACCTGCCCGCCACCGTGCAATCGTTGCTGGCGGAGTACGAGGTCCCCGCCGCAAGCGTGCTGCTGGAGGTCACCGAAAGCGCGGTGATGCGCGACTCCACTGTTGCCCTGGGCATGCTCGGTCGGCTCAAGCGCTGCGGCATTCGGCTCGCCATCGACGACTTTGGCATGGGCCATTCGTCGCTTTCGCATCTCAAGCGCATGCCCGTTGACGAACTCAAGATCGACAAGTCCTTTGTCATGGGCATGGCCGACGACAGCGACGACGCGACGATTGTCAAGGCAACGATCGAACTTGGCCACAGCATGGGGCTTTCGGTAGTCGCGGAAGGCGTCGAGGATGCGCGCTCGCTGCGCATGCTCGAAGGTTATCGCTGCGACATGGCCCAGGGCTTCCTGATCAGCCGGCCGCTGCCGGAAGCCGAACTGACAGCCCTGCTGGTTTCGCACAACGGCCTGCTCGCGGCGAAATCCAGAGTGGCCATGCCAACCTGACGAAACCTTGGCTGGTCCGGCCATCGATGCACGGACCGAAGGAGGCGCGAAGCCTTCGCAGACGGGCCATGGCGCCAGCGGCGGCAGGCCGGCGGACGCGGCGCTTGCCAGTTTCGACCGATGCCGCCACCATGCGCGGTCTTTGCTTTCATTCAGCCGCATCCAATGAGCAGCCGCTACAACGCAGCAGATATCGAGGTCCTGTCCGGCCTCGACCCGGTCAAGCGCCGCCCGGGCATGTACACGGATACGACTCGACCGAACCATCTCGTCCAGGAAGTCGTCGACAATTCAGTCGATGAAGCACTTGCAGGTCACGCCAGGACGATCGAGGTCATCGTCCACGCCGACGGCTCCGCTTCGGTCAGCGACGACGGCCGCGGCATGCCGGTCGACATCCATCCCGAAGAAGGCATCCCCGGAGTCGAGCTGATCCTCACCCGCCTGCACGCGGGCGGCAAATTCTCCAACAAGAACTACCAGTTCTCCGGTGGCCTGCACGGCGTCGGCGTGTCGGTGGTCAATGCCCTGTCGACGCGGGTCGAGGTGACCATCCGCCGCGACGGCCAGGTCCATCGCATGGAATTCAGGGACGGCGACCGCACCTCGCCACTCAGCGTGGTCGGCAGCGTCGCCAGGAAACAGACCGGTACCACGGTGCGCTTCTGGCCCGATCCGAAATACTTCGATTCGCCGAAGATCCTGCTCGGCAAGCTCAAGCACGTGCTGCGCGCCAAGGCGGTGCTCTGCGCCGGGCTCAACGTCAAGCTGACCGACGAGGCGAGTGGCGAAGAAATCACCTGGCACTACGAAGATGGCCTGCGCGACTACCTGCGCTCGATGCTTGGCGACAGCGAACGACTGCCAGCCGATCTCTACATCGCCTCGCAGCAGCGCGAGAAGAGCGCGGTCGACTTCGCCATCACCTGGCTGCCCGAAGGCGAACTGACCCAGGAAAGCTACGTCAACCTGATCCCCACCGCGCAGGGCGGCACGCACGTCAACGGCCTGCGCACCGGCCTGACCGAAGCGTTGCGCGAATTTTGCGATTTCCGCAACCTGCTGCCACGCGGCGTCAAGCTTGCGCCCGAAGACGTCTGGGACCGGCTCTGCTTCGTGCTCTCGCTGCGCATGCAGGAACCGCAGTTCTCCGGCCAGACCAAGGAACGCCTGTCCTCGCGAGATGCCGCCGGCCTCGTGCAGGGCGCGGCGCATGACGGCTTTTCGCTCTATCTCAACCAGCATGTCGAGATCGGCGAGAAGATCGCCCAGCTCGCGATCGAGCGCGCGGCGCTGCGCCTGAAGGCCGAAAAGCAGATCGTGCGCAAGAAGATCACCCAGGGCCCCGCCCTGCCCGGCAAGCTCGCCGACTGCGCGTCGAGCGATCTTTCGCGCACCGAACTGTTCCTCGTCGAGGGCGACTCCGCCGGCGGTTCGGCGCGCCAGGCGCGCGACAAGGACTTCCAGGCGATCCTGCCGCTGCGCGGCAAGATCCTCAATACCTGGGAAGTCGAATCCGGCAGCGTGCTGGCCTCGCAGGAAGTGCATGACCTCGCCGTCGCCATCGGTTGCGACCCGGGCAAGAACGACATTACCGGCCTGCGTTACGGCAAGGTCTGCATCCTCGCCGACGCCGACTCCGACGGCCTGCATATCGCCACCCTGCTGTCGGCCCTGTTCCTCAGGCATTTTCCGGCGCTGGTGCGCGAAGGCCACGTGTTCGTCGCGATGCCGCCGCTGTTCCGCGTCGATGTCGGCAAGCAGATGTTCTACTGCCTCGACGAAGCCGAGCGCGACGCGATCCTCGAGCGCATCGAACGCGAGAAGATCCGCGGCGCGGTCAACGTCACCCGCTTCAAGGGCCTCGGCGAGATGAACCCGAGCCAGTTGCGCGAATCGACGATCAACCCGGATACACGCCGCCTGGTCCAGCTGACCATCGAGGATGCCGGCAGCGGTGACGACAGCACGAACAGGATCATGGACATGCTGCTGTCGAAGAAGCGTGCCGCCGACCGCAAGAGCTGGCTCGAAGAAAAGGGCGACCTCGCCTCGCTCGAGGTCTGATTGCACTGAACCGTTCGCTGCGCCGTTGCCGAAGAACCGGCCGAACACAAGCGCAGCACATCGATGCGTCGCGTTTACTTCTCGCGGCACCGCATGATCCTGCGGCGCGATGGCCCGCGCGCATTTGTCCGGCTCGCTATCCGGTTGGGCCAATGGCAGCTGGCCGCCTGCAAATTGCGCGCGCAGCGGACTTGCCGCATCCGGCCCGGCCAGATTGAATCAAACGCATGTTTGACACGCGCCATATTGTGGACTATGTTCCATCGGCGCCGATTCGGTCCGGGAGGGGATTCGCGGCCGGCGCAAGCTGATCTGTCCGCTCCGCCGTGCCCTGCGCCGGCATGGATGCCGCATCGCTCGTGTGTGCCGGAGTCCATCCGCAGCCCGCGCCTCGCGCGGCCTGCATCGGGAGGGATTCAATGATCCGTCATCTACTTGTGCTCCTGCTCGCGCTAGGCACGGCATCCGCGCACGCCACCAGTGCCGGAACCGGCGTCGCCTTCGTCCACGGCACCGGCAACCAGAGCGATGCCTACAACGACTACTGGCAACCGACCATGGTCAATACCGTCCGCCAGGGCCTCGTCAACCAGGCCAACTACACGGTCATCAACTGCGATTTCGAGCAGTACATGTGGGACAGCCGCGCAGCCGGTTGCCTGGCCACGCAGCTGACCAGCTTCATCAACAGCCGCAACATCACCGACCTCGTCGTCATCACCCATTCCAACGGTGGCAACGTGATGCGCTGGATCATGTCGAACCCGACCTGGGACAGCCGCTATCCGGCCATCATCAGCAAGATCCGCTGGGTCAACGCGCTGGCGCCGTCGAGTGCCGGTACGCCACTCGCCGATGCCGTCATCAGCGGCAACGTGTTCGAGTCCGTGCTCGGCTGGCTGCTTGGCTACAAGAGCGACGCCGTGCGCATGCAGCAGGTCAGCTGGATGGCCTACTACAACCAGAACTACCTGCTCGGCACCAGTGGCCGTCCGTCCCTGCCCAAGGGCTTCTGGAACGTGGTCGGCACCGATGTCAGCTCGGGCATCTTCAGCTCGAATGCCTATTGCGGCGGATACGCACTCAATGTCGGCCTCGAAATCACGCAGAACTGGCTGGCCAGCTGTTCCGATGGGTTCCTCGAGTGCACCAGCCAGCAGGCGGCGGGAACGCTCTGGTTCCGCGACACCACGCGACTCGGCGGCAAGGTGCTGTCGCACAACCAGAGCCGGCGCGCCTGCTTCGGCCTGCAAAACATCCTACGCGACGACCTCTGAGGAGCCCAACGATGAAAATTCACTTGAGTTTCCTGATCGTCCCGTTCCTGCTGCTGTCCTCGACCGCACAGGCGGCGGGTCCGGCGCGCAGCCTGCTGCCGGCGCGCTCTACCGACCAGGTTCCAGCGCAACTCCAGGCGCCCACGCTGGACAAGGCATCGACAGCCACGCTCGATCGCCGGCCGGTCGCGATGTCGTGGGCCATCGATGCGCAGGCGCCGCTCGACGCACGTCCGACACCGTTCGAGCAGCGCAGCCGCGAATACTGGATCGATGCCAGCGGCGCCCAGCTGCAACGCGGCCTGCCGCTGTCGACCAGCGCCACCGGCGCGTTGATCCGTCTCAGCCCGCACGCCGGCAACCGTGGCACGCTCGACATCGCCACCCTGGGCATTCGCGCCAACGGGAAACTGTTCGCGAGCACCGAAGCACTTCGCACGGCCGCGGACGAGGATGCACTTCGCGCTGCGGGCATGGATGTCCCGCAGGGAAGCGTCGTCGTCAAGCTCGCCGATGCCGTGGGTTTTGGTGCGATCGAACTGATCGCGCCGGCGGCCAGCGGCGACTGGCTCGTCCATGTATTCGAGCCCGCCAGCAGGATCGTCATGACGTTGCGTGCGGATCGCGACACGGCGCTTGCCGGCCAGCCGATCCGATTCCGTGCCGCAGTGGAAGGCGGCGCCGCGCTCGACGGGCTCGATGGCCTGCTCAACTCGCCCGATGGCCACGTCCAGGACGTCCACTTCACGCGCCAGGCCGACGGCAGCTTCCTCGCCACCGTGCAGGCCGATGCGGCCCACGCGGGCGGGTTCGGCTTGTGGGAGATCCATGCCTTCGGCAACGCGTCCGCGCGCGGCATCAGCGTGCCCCGCGACGCGCGCAATGCATTCGCGGTCAGCGTAGCCAGCGCACGGTTCAATGGATCAATCGAAACGATCGCCGCTCCGGCCAAGGAAGCCGGTCTGGTCCTGAGGGTAGGCGTCGAATCGGCTTCGGCCAGCCGCTACCAGCTCGCCGGCGTGCTTTACGGCAGGCGAACCGATGGCAGCCTGGGCCCTGCGGTGATGGCCCATTCGGCGGCCTGGCTCGAAGCCGGCAACGGTTCGATCGATCTGCGCATCGATGCCGGGGCGCTGCGCGCGTCAGGCGCCAGCGCACCGTATGAACTGCGCGATCTGCGCCTGATCAACCAGGCCGACATGAGCCTGATCGAACGCCGCGAGCGCGCCGCCGTCGTGTTCTGAAGACTTCGCCGAGCCTGGCGGACCCGCAAGGCCCGGCTTCGCGCCGGGCCTTGCCTTTCAGCGGGCTGCGCTCACTCGAAGCGCCAGCTGGCAATCGAGGCCGGGCGGTGGCGTGCGAATTCGTCGGCGAGCGCTGACTGGCCGATCCTGAAACAGTCGTCCCTTGCGCGCGTGGCGGGCCCCCATCCCCCGGGGGCGTCGATGACAGGGCATAGGTGGAGGCCAGACTCACATGGGCCTGGCACGGTCCGCACCGGTTCTTCGTATGCATGGACATCAACCCTGCGCGGAGAACTTCCATGTTCAGACCAATCTGCCCTGTCCTGGGCGCCCTGCTTGCCCTCCTGACGGCTTCCGCCGCCCGCGCCGCGACCATCTCGGTCGGCCCCTCGGGCTGCAACACGACGAGCCTGCAGTCGGCCATCAACAGCCTGGCCAGCAGCCCGGACACCAGCCACACGATCAAGCTCAAGTCCGGCACCATCGCGATTCCGAATGGCGTCTCGATGAACCTGCCCGCCAGTGACATCGACATCATCGGCGGCTTCGCCAGCTGCAGCAACGCCGCCCCGACGGCCGGACAGCGCTCGACGCTCGATGCCAGCGGCGGTAACGACGGCACCACGATGACCATCGAAGCGGGCAACCGCTCGTTCCAACAGTGGACCATATTCAGCAA
>DAIMYT010000005.1:28307-55117 GCA_036734345.1 Dokdonella sp.
GATCACCACCGCGTGGGCGAGGGCGTCGGTCATCGGCGGCAGCAGCGAGACCGCACCGTTTTCCAATCCGGAGGGCGGCGGACTGGAGGTGCGCGGCCACGCGCGTGTCTGGCTACGCGAGGACACACGCGTGGAAGACAACGCCTCGGGCAAGGGCGCGGGCGTCTATCTCAATGGAGCCTCCAGCACGCGCCCGGCCGAGCTCTACATCCTCGACGGATCGTCGATCAGCAACAACGTGGCCATCACGCTGGGTGGCGGCGTCTACTGCAACAACTTCGGCACGGTCGAGTTCTTCGACGGCCAGATCTCGTTCAACGACGCCAACAATGGGGGTGGCATCTATCTCAACCCGGGATGCAAGCTGGAGGGCGTCGGCACCGGCAGCGGCAATCTCAAGTCGATCGACAACAATCGGGCGCTGATCGCCGGATCCAGCGGTGGCTTCGGTGGCGCAATTTATCTTGGTACGGATGGCGCGACGGCCAATCCTGTCCATCTGGTCGGCGATCCCGGCAATCCGATCCTGTTTCTCAACAACTCGGCGACTTATGGCGGCGGGCTCTATGCGTCCAACAATTCAGCCACGCGCGTTTCGCTCGATTTCACCAACACGATATGGCTTGGACACCGGGCCAACCAGGGAGCCGGCATGCTGCTTTCGGGCCGGTTCGACGCCAGCATCGAGGCACAACCCGGCTGCACCTACAGCTTCTTCGGTGCCAGCGGCTGTTCGGCATTCGACGACAATGACGCGAGCGACGGCCCCGGCGCGATCTATATCAATACCGGCGCATCGACCGGGACCCTGGGTCGACTGACCATCAAACGGACACGCTTCGAGAACAACGAGGGGGCACCGGCGGTTGTTGCTGCGGGATATGCCACGCTGGCGATCGAAGGTGCGATCGTCCGCAACAACCGCTCGTTGGCGGTTGGCGCGTTCGTCCCATTCCACCGCACAATTTTCGCGTCTGTCGGCGAAGTGCCGCAATCGGTGCGCTATTCAACCATTTTGACCAATGACACGGACAATATTTTCACCTCGCTGGCTACAAGCCCGGGCAATACATTGAATCTGGTCGGCAGCATCGTCTGGTCGCCCGGTACATTGATATGGCGAAACTGGGACAATGGACCATCGACCGTCGAGCACGACGGCTGCCTGATCGGGCATTCCGGCACCGGACTTCCGGCCGGCGTCATCGTCGCCGACCCGATGCTGGAATCGAACCTCACGCCAGGCATCGGGTCACCGGCACTTGATGTGTGTGGGCTCGTCGGCGGCGCGCCAAGTCAGGACTACTACGGCCAGGAACGTGGATACGACCAGCCTTCGATCCCGAATCTCTACGGCCCGAACGACCTCGGTGCCGTCGAGCGCAGGACGGCGATCGACGACACGATCTTCCGCAACGGTTTCGAAGTGCCCTAGGTGTTGAGGCCCAGATCAAACGGTGCAACGTCACGACGCCTGCGTGCAGGTGCAGCCACACGGCGCGCATGCCACTCGCATTCTGGCGCAGCGCCTGCGCACAGACCCTGCCCGGATCGGCGGGATCTGAGGCTCAGCGCGGGCGTGTTGCGTACCGCGCCACCGAGCCAATCGACAAGCCCTGCACGAGGATCGAGAACACCACGACGGCATAGGTCAGCGCGAGCACGACATTGCGCTCCTCGCCCAAGGGCAGGGACAGGGCCAGCGCGACCGAGATGCCGCCGCGCAAGCCGCCCCAGGTCAGCACCTGCCATGAACCCCTGGGCAGGTTGAAGCGCGAGTTGAACAGTGCGACTGGCGCACCGACTGCCAGCGCGCGCGCGAGCAGGGTGATCAGCACGGTTCCGATCGCCGCGACGACGATGTTGGGCGAATACGGAATGACCAGGGCTTCCATGCCTATCAGCACGAACAGCACCGAGTTGAGGATCTCGTCGAGCAACTCCCAGAACATGTCGAGATGCGCGCGCGTCTTGTCCGACATGGCCATGGCGCGCCCGTGATTGCCTATGACAAGGCCGGCGACGACCATCGCCAACGGACCCGATACGTGCAACTGGTGGGCCAGCAGGTAGCCACCGAGGACGGCAGCCAGGGTGAGCAGCACTTCCTCCTTGTAACTGTCGATGCTCTTGAGCAGCCGATAGGTGACATAGCCGAGCAGCAGCCCATAGGCGATTCCGCCGCCAGCCTCCTGCAACAGGAGCATCAGGCCCTGCCCCACGCCCGGCGCCTCGCCCAACGCGATCGTGCCGAGCAGCATCGAGAAGATCACCACGCCGACGCCATCGTTGAACAGCGACTCGCCGGAAATCACCAGTTCAAGGTTTTTCGGCGCCCTGGCCGACCTGAGGATGCCCATCACGGCGATCGGATCGGTCGGCGAGATCAGCGCGCCGAACACGAGGCAGAAAATGAAGGGCAGGTCGACGCCGACCACCGGCAGGAATGCCCAGAGCGCCACGGCCACGATCAGTGTCGACGCCACCGTACCGACCACGGCGAGCAGGCCGACCTGCCAGCGATACGCGCGCAATTCGCTGAGGTCGACATGCATGGCACCGGCAAACAGCAGGACCGAGAGCATGCCCTGCATCAGCACGTCGGAAAAATCGATTGACTCGAGCAGCGAGACTTCGTAGTCGTGCAACTGGCTGTAGCCGAGTTTCTCCAGGCCGATCAGGGCCAGCGACAGGATCAGGGCGATCACCATCACGCCGATCGTGGTCGGCAGGCCGACGAAGCGGTGGTTCACATAGGCCAGCAGGGCCGTGAGGACGAGAAAAATGACCGCGATGTCGAACACGCTGCAACCTCGGCTTTTTGGAGTCTGCCTGATCGACCGGCAGTATCACGCATAAAAAAACCGGGGGCCAATGGCCCCCGGTTTCAATAAGACGCTTGCCAATCCGGCTTAGCGGCGCGAACGGCGGCGCAGGCCGAACATGCCGAGCAGGGCAAGGCCGCCCATGGCGGCCAGGGCGCTCCACTGGCTCAGCGTCGGCAGTTCACGGGCCGGCGCGTACGGCACGCCACCACCGCCAACTGTACCGACGATCTGGAACAGGAAGTCCGGATTGGTGCCGCCACCAACGCCGCAGGTGGTCATCGCCGTGAACGTCGTGCATCCGCTTCCGAAACCGTCACCCGGGTTGCGCCAGACCGCCGGGCTGTTTGACTGGACCGTGCGGTTCGACCAGAAGATCTGCCCGTTGGTGGCAAAATTGACGTCGACGATTGCCGCCACCCAATAGGTGCCTGCACCGAGCGCGCAGCTGGTCGGCAGGGTGATCGTGGTGCCGCCAGCGGCCACGTTCGCCGGAGCGGACGGGTAGCTGCAGCTCGGAGTGCCTGAAGGAACACCGCCTGCATCGGCATAGAAGGTGACCGATGCCGTGGTCGTCAGCGGCGTACCCACCGTGCTGACGAGATTGACCTGGTCGATCGTCCAGCCACCGGCGGGGACGACGAAATCATCGGCGCCTTCCGCGTCGTAGATATCGTAGGCGGCTTCGAAATTCTGCACAGGGGCACCGTTTCCGGCGGCCGAGTCGGTCTGGTCATAGAGGATCACGGAGCCGCCGGCCGGGGCCGGGAAGCTGGGCTGCGCGGCCGTTCCCGCATTGCTGCTGTGAAGGACAGCCGCACCGGCACTGGACATGGCGAACATGGCGGCGGCGATGCCGCTTGCAAGCAAGGATTTGCGATTGATCATGAATCTCCCCAATCAGGATGATATGGAGCCGTCATCCTCACGCAGGAGAAGTTCCGGCCACTAAGTGAATGCACAGCAGCGCCGGAAACTAGCAAAGCGTGACGTGCTGCGCAATAGCTTTCCCACAATCACCAGTTCGAGATGACCTGTCAGATGGACCGCAGGGCGCTCCGCAGCGGATCGAGCGCCGCTCCGTAGCGCGGGGCACGCGCGGTGTCGCGGCGCAGCGGCTCGCGCACCTGGGCCGCGCTCGCGGTGCGCACGGTGCGGTCGGACTCATGCGAACGCAGGCAGGCTGCTTCGAAGGAAAGGCCGCAGGACTCGAGCAACTGCAACGTGGTCGTGCGCGGGTCGGCCAGCAGTTGCTCGTAGACCAGGTCGAAGGCCTGTCCAGGGAATTGCGCCGTCCAGTGCCGGCACAGGCGATCGAAGTCGCGCCAGTAGGCGGCAAGGTCGTCGAGGTCGTAGCTGTATTCCTGTCCTCGCGCGAACAACTGGTGGAAGCAGGAAAGACAGGTCTCGACCGGGTCGCGCCGGCAGACGACGACGCGCGCCGCAGGCAGCATGGCCAGCGCTGCGCCGACGTATTGCCAGTTCGACAGTCCCTTGTCGGTGAAGCGCGGCCGCTCGATTCGCCAGCGCACGGTGCGCGCGAGATATTCGTTGCCAAGACGTTCCCAGTCCTGCTCCGTCGCACTCCCCGCCCACTGGGGGAAGGGCAATCCGCGCCGTCGCGACTCTTCCTCGAGCACGGCGGGAAGGTCAGGCAATTCGCTGGCACCCTCCACGTTCGAGTGGGCCGCGAGGATCTGCTCGGTCAACGTCGAGCCTGAGCGTGGCAAGCTGACGACGAAAATGACCTCGCTGCCCCGCTCCGGCTCGCCGCCCTCAACGCTGGCCGCCGGAAACGCCTCCAGAATCGCATCCACTTTTCGCGAGAAAGCCCTGGCGTCCCACGACACCTGTCGCCGCTTGCGGGCATTGGCCGCCACCAGGCAGTCGAAGGCCCGCGCATGGGAGCCGGCATCCTCGAGCGCCTTGACGTTGGCGAAACCGATGGCGATGCGATCGTCGTCGGAGAGACCGTGCGCGTCGGCCAGGGTTGCGAGTCTTGCCGTCTCTGCCGCCGTGAAGCGGACGGTCTTCAGGTTGGCGAGCGAGAACCAGGCCTGTCCGGAACGCGCATTGAGGCGCAAGGCCTCGCGAAACGAGGCGGCCGCGCCATCGATGTCGCCGAGCGCCTTCAGGATATCGCCGAGCACGATGCGCGCCGGCAGGTGGGCGGGAGAAATGGCAACGGCGCGATCGAGGGCGACGCGTGCCTCGCCAATGCGCGCCTGCGCCTTGAGCGTCTTGCCGAGATTGAACCAGGCCGCAGCGATCGATGGAGCCAGGCGCGTGGCCCGTTCGAACATCTCCACGGCCGCGCCCGGCTCGCCGCCGGCACGCAGCGCGCTGCCGAGATTGTTGAGGATCAAGGCATCATCGGGGCGCAGAGCCAGCGCATCGCGCAGGATTTCAATCGCCTCGCCATAGCGACCTTCGACATGGGCGAGGACGCCCTGCAGGCGCATGACTTCCGCATGCCGCGGCGCCAGCGCCAGCGCACCGACCAGCGCCCGCCGCGCTTCGCCAGGCTGGCGGCGCTCGATCGCCGAAGATGCCGCCCTGACGAGGTTGAGCGCCCCTTGTTCAAGCCCGGCCAGTCGCTCGCGCCATTCGGCCTCGCCGAGCCCGCCCGGGACAGCGGAATCGCGCTTTTTTGCCTTCTTTACCATGCAGCATCCAGAACCTGACAAAGCCTCTCTGCGCCATCGATGGATCCGCGCCATCGGCCCGAATGCACCCGCAGCGTCGACAGCGTCAATCGGAAGGCGGGGCTGCCGCGGGAAGCGCGAGCCCCGGAGCGTGGGCGCAGACAATAACATCCCGGATACATCGACCGGGTCCTCATGCGGGGGCCCGGCCCGCAGCGCCGATCCGCGGCGTGCCGCCTCAGTCGAATCCGTCGGCGAAGAGCTGCGGCACAACGCGGAGGGATCCGGTCATGCCCTGCGCCCAGTGCACGTCGCAGAAATACGGGAACTCGCCGGACTGAACGATCACGCGTTCGGCCTCGGTACCGTTCGGGATGGAACCGATTGGACTGTCCGGATCGATCGTCGCCTGCCCCGCCGCGACGACCCCGCCGTAGAGCGGATGCATGCCGAAATTCGGGATCGCCCTGAAGGTGATCCGGGTACCCTCGCTGATCGTCACGCAACGGGGCCGGTAACGGAACGGATTGGTTGGATCGCTGTTGGCGATCTCGATATCGGCAAGGCCACGCTGATCGAGGAAATCGCCATCGAGGCAGTTGTTGAGCGCCCAGCCATGCACCGGCGCGAACAGCGCAAGCGCCGGGACAACCGTCCGGACCATCCCCTGCAGTACTCCATTCATGTTGTGACTGGCCTCACACCGGCGTACGGACGAAAACTATAGTGTCCGGTGCTGGCCAGCAACGGTTTCATTCTCGGGGGCGCGCATGAACTCTGTACTCTGGCGTTGTGCATTGGCAATGACCTTACTCGGGCATCTGCCGCAAGTGTGGGCCGGTGATCACGTCTTCGACGCCGGATTCGACCATCGCGCCGAGGGTCCGTATTCGGATGCCCAGGCCGCGCGTTTCCTGACCCAGGCCACGTTCGGCCCCAGCCTCGCCGAGATTTCCCGCCTGCGCCAGATTGGCTACAACACCTGGCTTGCCGAACAGGCCGCGGCGCCCGCCTCGCACCATCGACCCTACCTGGAAGCGCAGGAGGCCGCGGGAATCGAGGTTTACCAGAACAGCCGGCAGGAAGCCTGGTGGAAGTACGCGATCACCGCGCCGGACCAGTTGCGCCAGCGTGTCGCCTTCGCGTTGAGCGAACTGCTCGTGGTTTCGGATGAAAGCGGTGCGATCGACGGTTATCCGATCGCGATGGCCAACTACTACGACATCCTCGTCGATGGCGCCTTCGGCAACTACCGCAATCTGCTCGAGAAGGTGACGCTCAACCCGGTGATGGGCCACTACCTGTCGATGTTCAAGAACCGCAAGCCGGACGCGGCGGAAAACATCCGGCCAGACGAAAACTACGCGCGCGAGATCATGCAGCTGTTTTCGGTGGGCCTCGTCCAGTTGAATGCAAATGGGACGCCGCTGCTCTCTGGCGGCCAGCCGATCCCGACCTACGACCAGGAAACGATCCGCGGATTCGCCCACGTGTTCACCGGATGGAACTGGGCCAATTGCCCGCGCACGAACGGCGGCCAGTGGTGGGAATGGGAATATTGCCCGTCCGGACCGGTCGACTGGCCGGATCCAGGCTGGGATGCCTGGTGGCTGGTGCCGATGCAGCCGTGGGAGAGCTACCACGCGAGCGAGGAGAGCAAGCAACTTCTCGCTTATTCCGGATCGGCATTGCCGGGCGGGATCCTGCCCGCAGGCGGCACCGCCGACAGCGATATGCAGGCGGCGCTGAACAACATCTTCAACCACCCCAACGTTGGTCCGTTCGTCGCCCGTCACCTGATCAAGCGGCTGGTGACCAGCAATCCGACGCCGGCCTATGTGGGACGCGTCGCGGCCGTGTTCGCCAACAACGGCATCGGCGTGCGCGGCGACCTCAGCGCCACGGTGCGCGCCGTGCTGATGGATACCGAGGCCCGCACCCTGCCCAGCCTGGCCAGCAACGGCGGCAAGATGCGCGAACCCCTGCTCAAACTGAGTCAGCTGTGGCGTGCCCTGGATGGCCGCGCGGACGACGGCCGCTATCGCGAGTGGTATGCCGATTATTACCTCGAACAGGCACCCTTGCGCTCGCCGACCGTATTCAATTTCTTCCTGCCCGACTATCGTCCGCCCGGCGAACTGTCGGCGCTCGGACTGGATGCACCCGAATTCCAGATCACCACCGACACCTCGATCGCCAGTGTCAGCAACGGCCTCGGCTACAAGGTGTTCTACGACTGGCGCGGAAACAGCGGGCAGTCGCCGGAGGACATCGTGGTCGACCTCGGCCCGGAAACATCCATTGCGGCCAACCCGGTGGCCCTGGTCGACCGCTATGACCTGCTGTTCATGAACCGAACCATGTCGGATTTCATGTTCGACACCCTGGTTGCATACCTGCAAACGTTGCCCGGTACGACGCAGGGCCGTCGCCAGCGCGTGCAGAACGCGGTCTGGCTGATCCAGACATCCCCCGAATACGCCATCGAACGGTGATGCCATGAAACGTCGCGACTTCATCCAGCGCGCCCTGTGCGCAACCGCCGCCTCGGCACTGTTCACCAGCTTCGCCGGCAAGCTTTCTATCGCACACGCCGCGGCAACATCGGGTCGCCGCCTGCTCGGCACCGACTATCGTGCGCTGGTCTGCGTCTATCTCTACGGCGGCAATGACGCCTTCAACATGATGGTGCCGACCAGTTCGGCGGGCTATGCCGAGTACGCGGCTGCCCGCGGCGGCCTCGCCCTGCCGCAGTCCAGCCTGCTTGCCCTCAACCCAAGCGTGGCTCCCGTCGGCGGCGGCAGCTTTGGACTTTCGCCATCGATGCCGTTGCTGCGCAACCTGTTCAACCAGGCGCAATCGCCGCTGGCCATCACCGCCAATGTCGGGCCGCTGCTTTATCCGATCACCAAGGCCCAGTACCAGGCCGGGTCGGTGCCCGTGCCGGCGCAACTGTTCTCGCACAGCGACCAGACCGTGACCTGGCAGCGACCCAACGCCGACGCGCAGGATCGCCGCGGCTGGGGTGGTCGCCTCGCCGATCTGTTCTACCAGACCAACACCAACCAGCAGCTGTCGATGAACATCTCGATCGACGGGGAAAACGTGTTCCAGGCGGGCGACGAGGTGATTCCCTACTTCGTCGGCCAGGGCGGCGCACAGGGCATCGACTTCGTGCAACCCTGGAACCCGGAGCGCCGCGCCGTCTTCCTCGCCCTTCGCGACGCCGCGCACGGCAACGCGCTGCAGCGTCAATATGCGTCGGTGATGCGGCGCTCGATGGACAACGAGGTCATGATCAACGACGCACTCGATGCCGAGAGTCCGTTGGCCACGGCGTTTCCCGACACCCACCTCGGTCGCCAGTTGCGCATGATCTCGCGGCTCATCAACGTGCGTTCGGCACTGCAGATGCAGCGCCAGATCTTCTTCGTTGGCCTCGGCGGCTTCGACACGCACGACAACCAGCTGGCCGACCAGGCCGACCAGCTCTCCGAACTCGACGGTGCACTGGCCGCCTTCCACGCCGCAACCGTCGAAATGTCGCTGGCCAACTCGGTCACCACGTTCACGGCTTCCGAATTCGGCCGCACCACCAGCGTCAACGGCGACGGCACCGACCACGGCTGGGGCAGCCATCACCTCGTGCTGGGCGGAGCGGTCAATGGCCGGCGCATCTACGGGATTCCACCCAATCTGAGCGTGGGCGGCCCGGACGATGCCGACTGGGGACAGATCATCCCGACTACGTCCGTCGACCAGTACGCGGCGACCATGGCGCGCTGGTACGGCGTTCCGTCCGGTGACATGTCGACCGTGTTCCCGAACATCGGCCGCTTCGCCACACCCGACCTGGGGTTCATGAGCACCACGTGACCCTGGCCGGGAATTCCGCCGCCGGGCGCCAGCCGGGGTGGCTGTGTCGCGGCCGGTCCGCCAATTGATGACCTTGTTCAGGGACAGGCCCGCGCAAGCGACGCAGGCATTGCCACCTGGCTTTCCCGCCCGTCGACCCTGCTCGATGCCGACCGGCTAGGAATCCGCCATCAGGCAGCAGTTGCCGCCACTTTTCTTGGCCTTGTACATGGCACTGTCGGCGCGGCGGATCAATTTGTCCCGATCCTCCCCGTGGTCGGGGTATACGGCGATGCCGATACTCGCGGAGATCCGGATCGAATGCCCGCTTTCCGTGAACGGTTCGGCAAGTGCCGCGCGAATCTTTTCGGCGACGACCGCCGCATCAGCGGGATTGCGGACCGGATCCAGCACGACCGCAATCTCGTCACCGCCGACGCGCCCGGCGATGTCGGATTCGCGGATGCAGGAGCGGATGCGCCGCGCCACATCGCGCAACAACATGTCGCCTGCCGCGTGACCGAAACTGTCATTGGCCTCCTTGAAGGTATCCAGATCCAGGTACAGCAGCGCCAGGCGCCCGCCACCTGTCGCATGCCGCTCCAATGCGTCCTGCAGGCACGAATCGAACCATTCGCGATTCGGCAATCCGGTCAGCATGTCGTGCCGGGCAACATAACGAAGCCGGTTCTCGCTCTTCTTGCGCTCGATGACGGAGGCGATCTGGTTGGAAACGAACTGCAGCAGGCTCTGGTCGTCCTCGGAATAGCGGATATCGCCGGAGTAGCTCTGCACGACAATGGCCCCGACGATGCCGTTGCTCGATCTCAGGGGAACGCCGAGCCAGTCGAGTGAATCGCTGCCCACCAGGGGCCCGATCGTAGCGGGCAGCTGCATGGGCTGATCGGCCCGGAACAGCAAAGGCTGCCCGCTGCGGATGACTTCGGCGCTGAAGGTGCCGGAGTCGAGCCGCCGCGGAGCTGGCGCCTCGTCGAGCTCGTCCTCGAAATACGGGAAACTGAGCAGGTCCTCGTCCTTGTCGTAGATCGCCACGAAGAAATTCCTCGCCGGCATCAGGTCGCCGATGATTTCGTGGATACGGCGATAAAGCTCGACGAGATCGTCGGCTCCATGGGCCGCTTCGGAAATCCGGTGCAACGACAGTTGCATGTTCTGCGAGCGCTTCTGGTCGGTCACATCGCGGGCGACGGCAATCCTCAGCTGGTCGGCTTCGGACCAGCTTGCCGACCACATCACATGGACGATCTTTCCATCCTTGCGCAGGTAACGATTCGCGTAATCCTGCTGGGGTCGGCCCGCCATGACTTCGTCGGCAATGCGCAGGGTTGCTTGACGATCTTCAGGGTGCACGAGATCGATCAGCGAAGCGCCGATCAGTTCATCCGCGGTGTAGCCAAAGATTCGCTCGCAGGCCGCGCTGATGTAGACGACCTTGCCATCCCTGTCGACCGCACAAATCGCATCCAGCAGCAGGTCGAGTACCTTGCCGAATGCGGCGAATTCCTTTTTCTCCATGATTCCAGCAGTCTGACCGCAGCCCGAAGCTTTGACAAGCACGGAGCGTGCCAGACCTGAACGCCATGAACCGGCGAAGGCTGGAGCGTGGGTGGCGCGGGCAAGAACCCGCTCCTCCCGCGTGGGGCAGGAAGGTCACTGCACTGCGTGCAGCAAGATAGCCCCGCTAGGCGCCGGGATCCTGCACTCCACCCGGCGCATGCTCCCCAGCGTGCGCCGGATGGGAGCGCCTGACCGCGGGCAGGATCTGCGCAAGCACGCCGCAAGCAGCCAGGGTCCAGACGATCATCGCGCCGCTGGGCAGGTCGAGCACGGCTGAAAGGGCCAGGCCCGAAACATAGCCGAAGACGCCGATCAGGTAGGCCGCGACAAGGCGGGAACGTCCCTGCATCCCCGCGGTGGCGAGCGCCGGCACGATCAGGCTGGTGAACACCAGGTACACGCCGATCAGTTGCACCGATACGGTAATGGCGAGGGCGAACACCGCATAAAAGAAGAGCCCGCCCAGCCGGCTGCCCCGCCAGGCGATGACCGCGATCAGGACAGCCGATGCAAGGGCGGCCGTCCACAACTGCGCGGGGTTGACCCACAGGATCTGTCCCACCAGCAGGTCCTTCAGGTGCTCCCCGCCGTGCGGATTGTTGGCCAGCAGCAGGATGCCCCCGGTTGCCGCCAGTACGAACAGCGTGCCGATCAGGGGCTCCTGGTACTCGGGCCAGCGCTTGTCGGTGGCGCTGAGCAGCGTGGCACCGAGCAATGCGGCGGCCGCCGCCGCCACCTGCACGCCGAATCCGTGCTCGTCCATGCCGACATACTGGGCGAGGATAACGCCGAGTGCCGCAATCTGGGCAATGGCCAGATCGATGAAGATGATGCCGCGAGCCAGGACCCGGGTACCGAGCGGCACATGAGTCGCGAGTACGATCAGGCCGGCCAGGCAGGCGGGCCCGAGAATACTCGCATCGAGTCCGTCCCAATTCACTTGAGGACTCCGAGCAGCTTGTCCAGCGTCGAGTCGTACAGGCCGAACAGGTCCTTCGACTGCGCATCGCCGCCGACCGTGAACGGCAGGACCAGGGCTGGCACGCCGGTGCGCTGCGACAGCCATTCGCCGGGTTTTGTGTCCTGGTAGGCGGCGCTGAGGATCGCGATGGCGCCGCCGCTCCTGGTCACGTCGATGAGGCTTGAAAGGTGGGCACTGGTGGGGGGGACGCCGGGCTTGGGCTCCAGTGAACCGATCTCGTTCATGCCCAGCCATTGCAGCAGGTAGACCCAGCTCGAATGATGGACGACCACGGCCTTGCCCTTGAGCGGCGCGGCCTTCGCTTCCCAGCGCTTGATCGCCGCCTGCCAGCGTGTTTCGAAGTCGGCCAGGCGCTGCTGGTACAGCGCCGCGTTGGTTGGGTCGATTTCACCCAGTCGCGCGTCGAGCGCCTTGGCGATCGCCAGCACGCGATAGGGATCGAGCTGCACGTGCGGATTGCCATCGGGATGCACGTCACCGCCGGAGCGATCGACGCTCGCGGGTTTCTCCAGCGTGGTCACCTGGCTTGCCGCCATGAAGTTTCCGGGCCCCGAGGTCACTTTCGGATTACCGGCCTGCATCAGCAATTGCGGCAGCCAGCCGATTTCAAGCTGCGCACCGGAGCAAACCAGCAGGTCGGCCTGGCGCATCTTCGCGATAAGGCTCGGGCGCGCTTCGACGACGTGCACGTCCTGCAATGCGTTGGTCGCCACGTCGATGCTGATGGCGTCGCCACCCAGCTCTTCGAGCAATGAGCCCCATTCCGGCTCGCAGGCGAACACGCGCAACTTGGCTTGGGCCGGCGCGCTGATCGCCGTGGCAAGGACAATCATGCAGAAAAACAGACTGCGCATAGCGCGATTCCTCAGAACTTGTGGGCGCCGTGGGCGCCGAGACTCACCTGGTACTGCAGGGTGAGGACATTGTCGATGAAGTGCGGCTGCGGCTCATCGTGGCTCAATTGCAGGCGCATCAGGCTGAATTCGCTGTTGTGCCAAGTCAACGCCGCGCTGTGCCGCTGCGGATCGTGGTCGCTGGCATAGGGCCCGGACGAGGCGGCCCAGAGCTTGTCGTAGCGGTAGCCGGCGTCCCAGGTCCGGCTGAACCGGTACAGCGCCTCGAGGTAGGCCCCGCGCCGCTGTCCGTCCCAGGGCTGGCCCAGGGCATCCGGATCCTCCGGGTCGATCACGATACCCTTGCGATCGTCAAGAAAAACTTCGCTGCGCAGGACGATGCCGGAATCCTTGAACGCGCCGCGCGGCGCCCATTTCCAGGTGAGGTCGAACAGGTAGAGGTTGTTGCGTCCGCTGAAGCCGTCCTCGCCACCGGTCGTGTCGGCACGCAACACCGACGCACCCGCCAGCCACGAGTTCTCGATGCCGACATCGCCGCCGGCGTGGACGAAGAAGGACTTCGCGCCGACGCCGCTGTGTGCCGCGCCGCCGGCCGGATAGTTGTCGCCGCGGAACGCCTCGCCGCCGAACTCGAGGAAGGTTTCGGTCGGCGCAACCCAGCGCAGCTGCACGCCGTCGTCGCCGTACTGGTTGCCGAGGAACGCCTGGTAGGCGAGCGGCCGGTCGCTGAAATAGTCGGTGTGCGTGTGATGGCTGTTGAGGTAGCCGATGTTCGAATAGAAGCGTCCTGCGCGCGCGGTGAAGCCTTCCGGCAGCGCCGTGGTCTCGATGTAGGCTTCCTCGATCCCGGTATGCGTTTCGCCATCCTCGCTTTCCATGGTGACGGTGAATTGCCCGTAGAACTTGTCGTCGATATTGGCGGCGAACGAGAGTTCGCTTTCGCCGAGCTGCAGGCCAGGCCCGCGCGGGGCGCCTTCGCCAACCAGCGGGAACCCGGCGCGACTGTAGTCGACGGGATCGCGCGAATGATCCACGTAGAGTCCGTTGAGGATCAGGGAAATCGCCGGATTGAACGCATTCGCCGAAGCGACGCTGGATCCTTCACTGGCGGGCGCGCTGACCGCGGCAACCGCCCACGCCTGGCCGGCCGCCTTCAGCTGCTGCAGCTCGGCCTGCGCGGCCTGGGCAGCGGCCAGCGCGTCGGCAGCCTGCTTCTGCAGGGCCTGGGCGTTGGCTTCAAGGGCCTGGATTCGTGCGGCCAGGGCGGCAATCTGTGGATCGGAGGGGGAGGATTCGGATGCCCGGGCAGCGGACATCAGGGCAAGGCTGGCGGCTATAGCAACGGGAATGGGGCGCATCGGATTTCCGCAATTGTAGTGGCGCCGGCGCGGAAAGCACATTTCCACGAGTCCGGAGCCGGATCGATATCGTTACGTTATACCATCACATTACCGCGCCGTCATCAAGGGCACGAATGTCGTCACTACCCGGCGCAATCGCATGCCCTCGACGCGCTGCGTCGTCCGCCTTCGCGGCGGCCTGCCGGGCAAATGCCTCGAATGCCGCCCCGGCACCCCCGCACTTGGCGACGGCACCGGGGCGGCGGAATCGTTCCTCAGCCGCGGCTCCAGATGGCGCGCAGCTGCTCGGACGTCACCGGTCCGCCACTGCCACCGGAAGCGCCGGGGGCCGCGACGTCGATTTCCGCCATTCCCGCCTTCTTCAGTGCGGCATTGGCCCTGGCCAGGTCGCCGGCCTGCAATTTTTCGAATTCCTTCGCGATGTCGCCGAGCTCCTGCCGCAGCGCATCGATCCTTGCCAACTGGTAGTCGGTCGGCTTGCCGTCATAGGACATGATCGCCCCGTACAGCGAATCGGTGTGTTCGCGCAGGCGTTCTTCGCCCGTGATCGCACCGCCTTCCTTGGTGGCGACGATCTTCTTGCGTATCGAGTCGGCGCTGGCATCGAGCGCTTCGAGCTGCTTGCGCAGGCCGTTGCCCGCCTCGAGCTTGCCGGCCGCGGCCGAAGCCTGGGCCCGCAGCGCGTTGATGCGGTCCGACAATGCGCTCATGTCGCCGAAGATTCCGCGCACGCGCAGGGCCGCATCGTATTGCGCCTGGCGGTCCGCCGCGGTGAAGGTGACGCGGCGGTCGAGGCCGACCTTGATGCTCGTTTCGTAAACGTCCTTGTCCTTGGTCATGCGCACCGTGTAGTCGCCGGGCGGAACGCGTGGACCCTGGGTCGAGTTGAATGCGATCTGCGCCGCCTTCGGCACGCGCGGTGGCGCGGCACGCATCGACCAGTAGACGTGATTGATGCCGCGCCGCACGCTGGCCGGCAAGGTGTCGAGCACCTTGCCCTCGGCATCGAGGACTTCGATCTTCAGCTTGCCGAACAGGTGCCGGGACTTCTGGAAGTAAGTGATGTCGGCGCCGCCGGGGGCGTTCGGCCCGGTGAAGCTGGCATCGCCTTCGGGCCAGCCGCCCTGGACGTTGATGCGCTGCTGGATCATGCGCGTTGGCAGGAAGGCGACATCGCTGTCCAGGATCTTTGCATCGAGCGCACGCAGCGGCGTGACATCGTCGACGATCCAGATACCGCGACCATGGGTGGCGAGGACCAGCGATGCATCGCGATTCTGCAGCGCGATGTCGCGAACGGCGACAGCCGGGAAGTCGTTGGCCTTGAACTGCGCCCAGTGGGCGCCGCCGTCGATCGATACCCAGAGGCCGAATTCGGTGCCGGCATACAGAAGGTTGGGTTTCTGCGCATCCTCGCGAATGACGTGCACATAGCCGCGCAGGCTCTTCGTGTCGGCCGGACTCGCAAGTGCCGTCCACGATTGCCCATAGTCGCTGGTCTTGTAGATGTAGGGCGCCATGTCGCCGAAGGTGTGGCGATCAATGGCAACGTAGGCGGTACCCGCGTCGAAGCCGCTGGCCTGGACCCAGTTGATCCAGGAATTCGCCGGCACGCCCTTGATGTTGGCGACCACGTTCTTCCAGGTCTTGCCGTCATCGCGGGTCAGCTGGACGTTGCCATCGTCGGTGCCGACCCAGATCAGGCCAGCCTGCTTCTTCGATTCGCTGATCGAGAAGATCGTCGTGTAGGCCTCGGCCGCCGAGTTGTCGACGGTGATGCCGCCGGATTCCTCCTGCTTCTGCCGGGCCGGATTGTTGGTCGTCAGGTCGGGCGAGATGCGGTCCCAGGTCTGGCCCTGGTCGCGCGAGCGGAACAGGAACTGCGCGCCAATGTAGATGGTGCCCTTCTCGTTCGGGCTCAGCGCAATCGGCGTGTTCCAGTTCCAGCGCAGCTTCTCGCCGTAGTTCGGCATCGGCTGGATATTGCGGATCTCATGGGTATGCCGGTTGACGCGCCCGATGGTTCCGCCCTGCGCCTCGGCGTAGAGGTAATCGGGATCGACCGGATCGGAAAACATCCAGAAGCCATCGCCACCGTACATGTTTTCCCATTGGGCATTGGTGATGCCGCCCGGGTACTCGCTGGCACCGACCCAGGAACTGTTGTCCTGCAAGCCGCCATAGACCTGGAACGGATCGGTATCGTCGACGCTGACATGGTAGAACTGCGAAACCGGCAGGTTGTTCTGTTTCCACCACTTGTTGCCGCCATCGAAGGACTGCCAGAGGCCGCCATCGTCGCCGGTGATCACGTGCTGCGTGTTGGTCGGATCGATCCACACCACATGGTGGTCGCCATGCGTGCCGCCGCCGACGTTGGCGAAGCTCTTGCCGCCATCGAGGCTCATGATCAGGCTCAGGTTCGGCTTGAACACGCGGTCCGGATTGAGCGGATCGACGATCAGGTTGGCGAAGTAGAACGGACGCCAGACCATCATCTGGCTCTTGTCGCGCGAACTCCAGGTCTTGCCCCCATCATCCGAACGGTACAGCGCCGAATCGGTCGACTCGACGAAGCTGTAGACGATGTCCGGATTTGACGGCGCAACCGTCACCGCGATGCGGCCGAACGGCTTGGTCGGGAATCCCTGGTTGGATGTGGCCGTGATTTCGGTCCAGGTCGCGCCGCCGTCGGCCGAGCGGTACAGTCCGCTGCCCGATTTCGCGGTGGCCGACTCGCCGCCGGAGCGGAACGTCCAGCCCTTGCGCCGATAGTCCCAGAGACTGGCGAAGAGAACCTTGCTGTCCTTCGGATCCATGCTCATCGAGGCACAGCCGGTGGACAGGTTGGATCCCTTCAGGACCAGCTTCCAGTTCTTGCCGCCGTCGGTCGTCTTGTACAGGCCGCGGTCGGCCGAATCGCTCCACATCTTGCCGGGAGCGCAGGCATAGACCGTGTCGCTGGCCGCTGGATCGACGACGATCTTGACGATGCGTTCGCTTTCCGGGAGGCCGAGATGCGTCCAGGAATCGCCACCATCGGTCGACTTGTAGATGCCGTTGCCGATCGAGATCGTGTTGCGCGTCCACGATTCACCGGTGCCGACCCAGACCGTCTTCGGATTCGACGGGTCGATCGTGATGGCGCCGATGGACTGCACGGGCTGCTTGTCGAAGACCGGCTTGAAGGTCGTACCGCCATCGGTCGATTTCCACACGCCGCCGGAAGCCGCGCCGACATAGATCAGGGTCTTGCCATCCTTGCCGGCGCGCGCATCGAGCGCGGCGATGCGCCCGCTCATCGTCGCCGAGCCGATATTGCGCACGCCCAGGCCGGAAATCGCGCCGGCATCGAATCGCGCCGTCGACGGTGCGTCCGCAGCCATCGTTGCGGCGGGCGCTGCGCAGAAAATTGCCAGCGCGGAGCCGATCATGAGGCGGCCAGTCTTGTGGTTCATGGAATTGGTCCTCGTGCTCATCACTTGCCTCCGCTCTTGGCAGGGAAGGCAAACCGGGAATCTTCCACATCGATATTGGCCTCGGCCTTCTCGATGGTGATCTGCTGCTGGCCGCCGCCGCCCTTGGTCGAGGAAACGATCGAGAACGGGAAATACACGCCGGCGACGCGCTCGTAGTCGCCGAAATCGGTGACGTCCTCGGTCTCGGTGCCGCGTACCTTGCGCTGGCCGACGATGCGGATCTCGATGAAATGATCGGGATCGAGATAGACCGTCTCGATGTCCCCGTTCTTCAGCGTGACCTTGAGCTTGTGCGCCTCGGTGCCATCGACGTCCTCGGTGCCGAGGTACTCGATCTGGCTGCCCTTTTCACGATAGTTGATCAGCGCGCCACTGATGCTGGCGTCGTCGGCGATCCCCTTGGCGTCGTCCTCGGACATGCGCTCGGGATCCTTGCGTCCCTGGAACGGGGAAATCTGCCAGGCTTCCCTGCCATCCCAGGCTTGCACCTGGGTCAGGCCCTGGACCGACACTTCGTTGCGCACCATTTCCGGCGCCTTCTTGACCTGCAGCATGGTCAGGTCAAGGGTCCCGAAACCGCCAGTGAAACGCAGAGATCCCTCGAACCGGATCGTCTTTATCGCCTCGATCTTGTCGAGGCCGCCACGCGCCTCGGCGTTTTTGGCGACGAGTTCGTCGACACTTAGTGCCTGGGCACTGCCCGAGGCAAGCGCAAACACGAGTAAACCGCATTTCAAACGGATGGACATGCGAGGCTCCCGAGTGGGTTGGGCCCTGCGGCGTGACTGCACCTGCGCAGCAGGGAAAGATGTAGCTCGCCGGCAAGCCTAGCGGATTTGAAGCACCCCGGCGATGGGCGGGAAGTCACCCTCGCCGAGGAGGCGCGGAAGCCTGCATGGCTTCACCTGCGCTGGGCCCGCGGCACGGTTGGCGTCACGACGTTCGCCAACGGCCTCGCTGGCGATCGCCGCAAGCGGCCCCGCTGGTTCAACGCGAGCCTGGCTGGCGATTGGCTTGGCTGGCGTCGCCGCCGTAGTGGGACAGCACGCGATGATCCATCAGCGCAAACCAGAATCGCGGGAAATACACCAGCGGGATCAGTGCACCATAGCCGGCCGGCAATTGCGGGCTGTCGGCGAAGTGGCGGAGGGTCTGGTAGGGACGCCGCGGATTGGCGTGGTGGTCCGAATGCCGCTGCAACTGGTAGAGCATCAGGTTGCTGACGACCTGGTTGGCGTTCCAGGAATGCGCCGGCGCGCAGCGCTCGAAGCGGCCACTGGCGTCCTTGCCGCGCAGCAATCCGTAGTGCTCGATGTAGTTGACCGCCTCCAGCAACGACACTCCGTACAGCGCCTGCACGAGCAGGAACGGCAGGGCCGCCCAGCCAAACGCGAGGACCAGCACGGCGTAGAGGACAACGGTCATGCCCCATGCCTGCAGGTTATCGTTCGCCGGGCTCCACGCGGAACGTCCCTGCGCGGCCAGGCGATCGCGCTCGATCGCCCAGGCCGAGCGCAGGCTGCCAGCGAGCGTGCGCGGCAGGAAGGCCCAGTAGGACTCGCCGAGCCGCGCGCTGGCCGGATCGCCGGGCGTCGCCACGTTCTTGTGATGGCCACGGTTGTGCTCGACGTGGAAGTGGCCATAGGCCGCGGGCGCTAGGCTGAGCTTGGACATGAAGGCCGCGAACCGGCCGCGCTTGTGCCCCCACTCGTGGCCCGTGTTGATGCCACCGCCGTTGGCGATGCCGACGGTGATCGCGAGCCCCAGCCATTGCAGCGGGTGCAATGACTGGGTCGTAGCCACCCAGACGCCGAGCACGGTGCTGGCGAACTGCAGCGGCAGGGGGGCCAGCAGGACCGCGCGATAGAACCCGTCACGCCCGAGGCGTGCGGCCACGGACTCCGGCGGGTTGTTGCGGTCGGCGCCCACCGAGCTGTCGAGCAATGGCACGAGGCCATAAATCACGACCGCACCGGTCCACCAGAACCAGGCCGAACCGCTGGCCAGCACCAGCAGCCAGGCGATCAGGGCGAGCGAAGGAACCACGAGGCTGGCAAACCAGCCGTAGCGTCGGGCATCCATCCAGTCGGTCGGTGCGGGCAAGGTGCTCATCGGATTCCGTCAGGCAGCATTCGGCCACCGGAATGATCCCTGCACTCGTGCCTCATGACTTGTCATTTCCAGCCATGCTATGGTCATTTTGCGCCACCCGCGGAGATCGTCTTGAGTGCCAACCCGCCCGCCGGGCGACCAGCCCTGCTGCCGGCGCGCTACTACGCGCTGCTGCTCGAACTGATCGCCAGCCAAGGCATCGACCCCGCGTCGCTCGCGCCGGGGATCGAGCCGGCGCGGCTGGCCGATCGCAATGCCGTGCTCAGTCTGGAGCAGGTGGATGCCCTCGTGGCGGGAGCCATCGCCGCGACCGGGCGGCCGGATCTCGGCTTCCAGGTCGGCCGGTTGATCAAGCCGGGCAACCACGATTTCCTCGGCTACGCATTGATGACATCGGCCACACTCGGCGATGCCCTGTACCTCGCGGCGCGCTACTGGCGACTGATCACGCCGACTTACGAGATGCGCATGGAACCCGCTCGCGAAGGTACGCGCATCGATTTCCGGCCGGCACTGGCGATGCAGCCCGGCACCGCCCTCTTCCACCTCGAAGCCGTCGCCGCCGGCTTCCACGAGGAAATCGGATTCCTGCTTTCAGGCCGGGTGCCACGTTACGACATCCATTTGCCCGCTGCGCTGGCCGACGCGTCGGCCCGCTACCGGCAGCTTTCGCCGGCGCGGGTGATATTCGACGGCATGCACGGCCTGGGATTGCAGGTCGTCTTGCCTGACGATGTGCTCGCCCGTCCGCTGGCACTCGCCGACCGCAACGCGCTGAGGACGGCACGCCAGCGTTGCGAAGAAGAACTCATGCGCCTGACCACGCATGGATCGCTGGCGCAATGGGTGGCGCTGATGCTCGACGAGGCCAGCGACCACCAGCCGCGCCAGCAAGAACTGGCGGGCATGCTGCACATCTCCACGCGCACGATGAATCGTCGCCTGGCCGCGGAAGGGGCCAGTTACCGTGAACTCGGCAACCGTGCCCGGCATGGCCGCGCCTGCCGGATGCTTGCCGACTCGCACTTGCCGGTTACCCGCATCGCACTGCAACTCGGCTATCGCGATACCGCGAACTTCAGCCGCGCCTTCCGCCGCCAGCAGGGCCAGTCGCCGCTCGAATACCGTCGACGCTGTGGCCGCGTGGATGGCGAGGATCGCACCAGCGGCCACTGAATGGCGCATCCAACCCGGTTCGAAGTGACCGGCGTCGATGAAGCTTCCTTTCGATGGACCTGCGCAAGCGCGGCGCGTGCGCGCCCGCGCCGCGCACCTGCACGCAAGCCGGAGTGATTTCTTGCCGCCACTGCATCCGCCGGCAACGTTGAATCGTAGTTCCCGCTGCGACACCCGTCCCATCCGTCCATTTCAGCCTTACTGAGGATCTCCGCATGAAGCCCTTGAAACCCGCCAAGCGCTTGCACCTTGCCCTGGCCAGCGCAGCCACGTTCACGCTCGCCGTCGCCGGACTTCCGGCATTCGCCTCGAGCCACCGCGAGGCGCCGAACATCACGCAATTCCCCAAGCTCGATGCCACCGACGTCTATGCATTCCGCAGCTATGAGCCCGGACGATCCGACTTCGTCACCATCATCGCCAACTACGTGCCGTTGCAGGATGCCTACGGCGGCCCGAACTATTTCACGATGGATCCCGAAGGGCTCTACGAGATCCACATCGACAACAACGGGGATGCGCGCGAGGACATCAGCTACGTATTCCGCTTCAACGTCGTGAGCAGGGACATCAAGCTCGACGTGGGCGGCAAGAACGTCGCCATTCCATTGCGCAATGCCGGCCAGGTCATCGGCACGGATACCTCGGCGCTGAACGAGGCCGAACTGTTCCGCGTCTACCAGTTGCGCGGCGAGCGTCCGCAGTGGCGCCCATTTCCCGACGAAGTCCGCAATGCCGCGAAC
The DNA here is from genome assembly GCA_036734345.1 of Dokdonella sp. GTDB lineage: Bacteria > Pseudomonadota > Gammaproteobacteria > Xanthomonadales > Rhodanobacteraceae > Dokdonella. The sequence continues at coordinate 49,918 of DAIMYT010000005.1, forward strand.
GGCGAATCGGCATTCGTCAAGCCGATCGACAACATTGGCAGCAAGTCGATCCCCGACTATCCCGCCTATGCCAACGCGCATATCTACACTGTCACCTTGCCCGGCTGCAGCACGCGGGGCCGACTGTTCGTCGGTCAGCGCAAGGAAGGGTTCGCGGTCAACCTCGGCGAGATCTTCGACCTGGTCAATATTCCTGCCGCGCGCGTCATCGGCAATCGCAATGGCGCCAGCAATGCCACGGAAGGAAAGAACATCACTTCACTGGCCATGGAATTGCCGATCGCCTGCATCACCGCCGGCAGCCCGATCATCGGAGTCTGGACGACTTCAAGCACGCCGCGCTCGCGGGGCAACGCCAGTCCACCCAACCAGGCCATCAACTACCGCAACTACGAACAGGTTTCGCGTCTCGGCATGCCGCTGGTCAACGAGATCGTCATTGGCCTGAAGGACAAGGACGCGTTCAACGCCAGCGAGCCGCGCGATGATGGCCAGTTCGCCACTTACGTGACCAACCCGACCCTGCCGGCCCTGCTTGAAATCCTTTTCGGCGCCGACGGCGTCCGCGCACCCACCGTGTTTCCACGCACCGACCTGGTCGCGGCATTCCTGACCGGCGTGCCGGGCGTGAACAAGCCGGCCAACGGGATCGCTTCCGAAATGATCCGGCTCAATACGGCCCTGCCAGCGACGCCCAAGGGCAGCCAGAACAGCCTTGGCGCAGCCGCCTGCTTCGTCAACGGCGCCCTGTCCCTCGCCAACCCCGGGTGCGATCCGGCCGGTTTCCCGAATGGTCGCCGGCCCGGCGATGACGTGGTCGACATCGAACTGCGCGTCGCCATGGGCTATCTGTTGCCCCCCGGACCGGGCAAGCCGGCCAGCGCCGACCTTCCCTACACCGACGGCGTGCTCGTCGAAGACAGCCAGTTCGACGACGCCTTCCCGTATCTGACCACGCCGGTCCCCGGATCGCCGAACGGCAGCAACGGGTTGCCGCCGAATCCGGATGACCTTCCGCCGCCGTCCGGTTCCTGACGATTCAGCACCGGCGGGACTCGGCCTGCGCCGAAATCCCGGGCCTGACCGCCGCCGTCGATTTTCGACGGCGGCCCTTTTCCCGATGACCCCAAGGAGTCCGCCATGCCTTTTCTCCCGGCACCACGGTCGGGTCGGGTGCTTGTCCTGCTCGCCCTGGCTGCCATGCATTGCCATGCCGTCCTTGCCTCGCCCTACCGACCAGGCAATGACAGCGAGATTCTCGAACAGCTGCCGGAACGCCCGTTCGGCCCGTCCCGGCAGCACGAACGCGCCCTGCGCGAACTGATCGCCCAGCAACCGGACCCGCTCGACCTGGCCGTGCGAATGGCTGCCATCGAAGTCCGTCGCTCCCTCATCGGCTCCGATCCGCGACCACTCGGCCAGGCCGAAGCTCTGCTCGCGCCATGGTGGAACGAACGGCGGCCGCCCGTTCCGGTGCTCCTGCTGCGGGCCACGATTCGCCAGCGCGGTCATGACTTCGCGGCCGCACGTGCCGACCTCGTGCAGGCGCTGCAACGCGACCCGGACAATGCACAAGCCTGGCTAAGCCTCGCCAGCATCGAACAGGTGACGGGAAACTTCGACGCAGCCGATCGCGCCTGCGCGCACCTGCCGGAAATCGCCACGCTGCTTGTCGCGCAAACCTGCCGTGCCGCGCTCGATGGCGTGCGTGGACGCGCGGCCGAGGCCAGCGCGATGCTCGCCGACGCGCTGGCGGGCGCGGCGCGGGGCGACCGCGATCAACTGCGCGACTGGGTGTTCACGCTCCGGGCCGAGCTGGCCGAGCGACGTGGCCGCGCGGACGAGGCTGCGCGCTTTTACCAGGCCAGCCTTGCGGTCAATCCCGACGACACCTACACCATCGCGGCCTATGCGGACTATCTCCTCGACGCGGGCCGAGCCGAAGACGTCATCGGCCTGATTGCCGCCGGCACACCGGTAGACACGCTGCTGCTGCGCCGTGCCCAGGCGGCCCGCCGGTTGAATCGCGCCGATGCTCAGGCCCTGATCGCCGATCTCGACGCCCGCTTCGCCGCATCGCGCGAGCGCGGCGACCGCGTCCATCTGCGCGAGGAAGCGCGCTACCGCCTCGAGCTGGCCGGCGACCCGATCGGTGCACTTGAATTGGCCGGGGCCAACTGGAGGGTGCAAAAAGAACCGCTGGACGCGCGCATCCTGCTCGAATGCGCCATTGCGGCCGGCAGGCCCGAAGCGGCTGCCGAGGTCATCGCCTGGATCCGCAGGAACAACCTCGAAAGCCCGATGATCGCCCGGCTGGTCGCCCAGGCAGAAGGCGCATGAAACACCTCACTGGAGGGCTGGGCATCCTGCTTTTCGTCCTTTCGGCAGCGGCCCAAGCGCACAAGCCCAGCGACAGTTACCTGCACCTGCGGGTCGATGGCGAGCGCATCCAGGGCCACTGGGATATCGCCCTGCGCGACCTCGATCTGGCCGTCGGCCTCGATCGCAACTCGGACAATGCGATCGACTGGGGCGAAGTACGCGCCGGCAGCAGCGACATCGACGCCTACGCGGTGTCGCATCTCGGGCTGTCCAGCGCAGGCAGTCACTGCCCGCTCGCAGTGACCGATCACCTGATCGACCATCACACCGATGGTGCCTACGCGGTGCTGATGCTGGAGGGACAGTGCGCGGCGGCAATCGCCAACCTCGAGGTCGACTACAGCCTGCTGTTCGATCTTGATGCCCAGCACCGCGGCCTGCTGCACCTGGAGCGCGGCGCGGGAACAATGCCGATCGCCACCGCGGTGTTTCCGAAGGACCATTCGCGACAGGCCTTCGCCATGGACGGCGGTTCTTCCGGCTGGCGCAACCTGGGCGGCTTCATCGCCGACGGCGTGCGCCACATCGCAATCGGCTACGACCATGTGCTGTTCCTCGTTGCATTGCTGCTGCCGGCCGTATTGCGGCGGCGCGACGGTCGCTGGATAGGGGTCGATTCGTTGCGCGCGGCATTCTGGAACATCGCGGCCATGGTGACGGCATTCACGGTCGCGCATTCGATCACGCTATCGATGGCCACGCTGGGCTGGATCAACCTGCCTTCGCGGCTGGTGGAATCCGCCATTGCGCTGTCGGTGCTGTTGACCGCACTCGACAACCTGTTCGCGTTCCTGCCGCGCCGGCGCTGGCTGGTCGCCTTCGCCTTCGGCTTGCTGCACGGATTCGGTTTCGCCAGCGTCTTGCGCGATCTCGCCCTGCCGCGTGCGGACCTGGCCCTTTCGCTGTTCGGATTCAACCTCGGCGTCGAGATCGGCCAGTTGGCCATCGTCCTCGTGCTGGCACCCACGGCCTTCCTGCTGCGCAACCGCAGCCTCTACCCGCGCTACATTCTGGGCATGGGGTCGCTTGCCATCGGCCTGCTCGCAGGCACCTGGCTGATCGAACGCAGCCTCGGGCTCCGCTTGTTGCCGCTCTGAGTGCGGAGCGGGGCCCAGGATCCCCATGCGCGCAGCCGCGCCGGAAAGAGCACGCCTGCCAGCCAGCTTTACTCCCCCTGGCCGCGGCGGGCCATGGATTTCCGCAGGACGGCCGGTACGGGCGCCAGCGCGCACTGATCGCGCAATACAACGATTCAAGCGTGCGACCCGTTCCGGCCGGTTGCGGTCCCGGCTTGGCTCCGGCGTCGATGCCGCGCCGCAAATCCGGAATGCCGCGCAAGTGCTCGATTCTTCTTGTGATTTGCCATGGGTTCGTGTCAAATTGAAGGATCAAGCAGTTCCACTGCCACCCAGGGGTACCATCAATGAAAAGGATGCTCGCTACAGCTCTGCTCTGCGCCGCCACGGGCATGGTCCACGCAGATGTCACCGTGCTCGATTCCGATACGGTCGCCACCAAGGTCGGCCACCAGGTCAAGGCCGGCGAGAAGCGCGGCGTTCCGCTCAAGCTTGCGACGCCGGGTCCGCGAACCGGCGAGGTCACCCTGACCGACCAGTCGGGCCTCGAATATTTCATCAATACCGATATCACGTTCACGACTTCCAGTTCGGCCTCGGGCGCCGCTTCGGAGGCAAGTTATGCCGGCCCCGTCGCCGCCACGACCAGCGCCGGCGGCACGACCGCGTCCACGCTGAACGATGCGTTCGACGGCTACGGCTCCCTTTGCCTGAGCTTCGACGGTGGCACCGGTGCTTGCACAAGTGGCGGAGGAGGCGTCGGCCCGACCGGTATCAACACCTACACCATGTACAACCAGAACGGCGCCGCCACGGCGGAATGCGGCGGTCGCCAGATTGCCTACAACACCCAGGTCATCAGCGGCGTCAATGTCTCGCGCAAGGTCTACGTGCCAAGCGACGACAGCTTCGCGCGCTGGGTCAACGTCTTCACCAACACAACCGGCGCGCCGGTCACGTTCAATGCCATCACCAGCAACAACCTCGGCTCGGACAGCAATACGGTTGTCGTAACCAGCTCGTCGGGCGACGCCGTCGCGACGACAGCGGACAACTGGGTTACCACGTTCCAGAACTACTCGGGCAGCACCAGCTCGGATCCGCGAATTGGCCACGTGATCCAGGGCCCGGGCTCCAGCGTGGGGCTTTCCGGAATCACGTTCGTCGATGGCGACGACAATCCTTTCTGGTCCTATCCGCTGACGTTGGCGCCCGGCCAGACCGGCATCATCATGACCTTTGTCACCGGTCAGCCGTCCAAGGCGGCCGCCGCTGCACAGGCCGCGCGCCTGACCACGCTGCCGGCCACGGCCTTGACTTGCCTCACTGCCACCGAACAGGGCCAGCTCCTCAATTTCGCGGCCGGTGGCAGCGGCCCGCCGCCGGTTGCAACCGACCTGCCGAGCATGAACCGGATCGGCGCCGTGTTGCTGATCGTCGGCCTCATCCTGATCCCGCTCTACCTGCGTCGTCGCAGGAATTCCTCGTTCTGATTCGCCCGACCCGGGCGAGCCTTGCTCGCCCGGGTTTGTTCCGCCTTCCTTCCTGATCCGAACCCGATACCCATCCCGTGAAGGCGAATTCCGAATCGCGTCCGAGCGGACGCCGCCGCGGCCTTTCGCGCGGTCTGGTCCTCGCCCTGGTTTCGCTGGCGATCGCAGCCTGTCAGCGCGCCCCCGAACATCCGAATGTCGTCATCATCACTTTTGATACGACGCGCGCCGATCATCTCGGCACGTACG
>DAIMYT010000005.1:55127-67356 GCA_036734345.1 Dokdonella sp.
GCCCTTGCCCACACGCCGACGATCGACCGGCTGGCCGCGGAAGGCGTGCGCTTCGACAACGCCGAAGCAACTGCTCCGATCACCGCGGTCTCGCACAGCAGCATCATGACCGGCCTGTTGCCGCCGGCCCACGGCGTGCGCGACAACGGATCCTTTGCGCTCAGCGAAGACGCGGTCACCCTGGCCGAACGCTTCAAGCAGGCCGGCTACGAAACCCGGGCATTCGTTTCCGCCGTCGTGCTCAGCCAGCGCTACCGGCTCGACCAGGGATTCGACAGCTACGACGACGACCTCTGGAACGAGAAGGAACCGAAGCTGTTCATGATCCGCGACCGCCCGGCCCGCGAAACGATCAATCGGGCACTGGACTGGTACGACCACCGCACGGGCAAGGACGGCAACGCGCCGTTCTTCCTCTGGGTCCATCTGTTCGATCCGCACGAACCGCACAACCCCCCTGGCTGGACCCTGCCCTTCAGCGCCAGCCCCTACGACGCCGAGATCGCCTCGGCCGACCGCGAACAGGGCCGCCTCATCGACGCGCTGCGCGATTCGGGCGAACTCGACAACACGGTCTTCGTGTTCACTGCGGACCATGGCGAAAGCCTCGGCGAGCACAACGAAAAGACCCACGCGATCTTCATCTACCGCTCGACCACGCGTGTGCCGCTGATCGTGCGCTACCCGCCGCGCTATCCGCAGGGCAAGGCGTACGCCGGTCCGGTTAGCAATGTCGACATTGCGCCGACCCTGCTCGAACTGGCCCACCTGCCTGGCGCCAGCGAGACGCAAGGCATCGACCTGACGCCACTGGCACGCGGCGATCAGCCACCGGTCGACCGTGCGCAGTATTCCGAATCGAAACTGTCCGAGCTCGGCTTCGGCATGGCCCCGCTGTACGCGGTACGCAAGGGTGGATTCACGTTTATCCGCGCACCGAAGCCCGAACTCTACGACCTCACGGCGGATCCGGGCGAGACGAAGAACCTGTTCGGCGATCCCGCCTACCGCAGCAAGGCCGACGCACTCGACATCGAGCTCGAAAACCTGATGCAGGACAGCGCGAAGCGGGCACTCGTTTCGCAGAGCAACCCGATGTCCAGGGAAACCATGCAGATGCTGCAGTCGCTGGGCTATCTGCAGGGCGAGACCGAACGCAAGGATGCCGAAGGCATCGACCCCAAGGACGGCATCCTGCTTTACAACGACCTCGAGGAAGCGCGGCATGCCGCGCAGAAGCACAACTGGGTGCAAGCCGAGAAACTGCTGAAGAAGATACTTGCCGACAATCCGCGACATTTCTCTGCCCGAAGCGTACTTGCCCTCGTCGAATTCAAGCGCGGTCGCCTCGAAGAAGCGCGCGACCAGTACCTGGCCCTGCTCGCCCAGGATCCGTCCCAGTTCCGCCTCTACGCGATGCTTGGCCAGATCGCGCTCGCCCAGGGCAACCTCGACGAGGCGGATCGCAACAACAGGGAAGCCCTGAAGCTGGCACCGCAGTTCGTCGAAGCCATGGCCCAGCTCGGCCTGGTCGCCCTCGTGCGCGGCAACGAAGCCGAGGCGCAGCGCTGGTACGACAAGGCGCTCGAGATCGACGGGTCATTCCCGACCCTGTACCGGCGCATGGCCGACCTGCAGTTCGATCGCGGCGAGTTCGAAAAGGCGCTGGCTGGCTACCGGGAAGCGCACCGACGCAATCCTAAAGACTTCCGCAGCCTGCTCCAGGCCGGCACCAGCGCGCGACGCGCCGGCAAGGCGGAGCTGGCCCGCTCATTGATGGACTTAGCCATAGCGCAGAAGCCGAACTCGTGGCTGCCACGCTACAACCTGGCTTGCCTGCTCGCGTCCACTGGCCAGCAGGATGCCGCGTTCGATGCCCTCGACGAAGCGGCCAAAAGGGGCCTGCACAATCCGGCATTGCTCGACATGGACACGGACTGGGATGCGCTGCGCACGACCGCCCGCTTCGTGCAGATCCGCAAGGACCTGCAAGTCGCGGCAGGCAGTGCGGCTGGTGCCGGTGAAGACCAACCTGATCCGCTCGACTAGCCGCGTCGCCTGCCGGATGGCAATCGCCGCAGCTAGATCAGGAACAGCGTTGCCAGGCCAAGGAAGATGAAGAATCCGCCGCTGTCGGTCAGCGCGGTGATCATGACGCTGGAGCCCATGGCCGGATCGCGGTCGTAGCGGATCAGGGTCATCGGGATCAGCACTCCCATCAGCGCGGCCAGCAACAGGTTGAGGGTCATCGCCGCGGTCATGACCGCGCCGAGCGCGGCATTGCCGTAAAGCAGCCAGGCGACGAGCCCGATCACGCCACCCCAGATCAGGCCGTTGAGCACGGCGACGCCGACTTCCTTGCGCAACAGGCGCCGCGCATTGGACGGACTGACCTGGCCGAGCGCGAGCGCGCGCACGATCATGGTGATGGTCTGGTTGCCCGAATTGCCGCCGATGCCGGCGACGATCGGCATCAGCGCGGCCAGCGCGACCAGCTTCTCGATCGACCCTTCGAACAGGCCGATCACGCGCGAGGCGATGAAGGCCGTGACCAGGTTGATGGCCAGCCAGGTCCAGCGGTTACGCAGCGATTTCCAGACCGAGGCGAAGATGTCCTCGTCCTCGCGCAGGCCGCCGCGACTCAGGGTTTCGGCATCGCTTTCCTCGCGGATGACATCGACCATGGCGTCGATCGTCACGCGCCCGATCAGGCGCCCGTCGGTGTCGACGACGGGTGCGGAAATGAGATCGTAGCGTTCGAAGGCCTGTGCCGTATCGGCGACGTCCTCGTCGGGATGGAAGGTGTTGGCGTCGACCGCCATGACATCGCTGACCATGCGCGCCGGATCATTGACCAGCAGCCATTTCAGCGGCACCACGCCAGTCAGCACGTTCTCGTTGTTGACGACGAACAGCTTGTCGGTCTGCTCGGGGATCTCCTTGAGGAAACGCAGGTAGCGCAGCACGACTTCAAGGGTCACGTCCTCGCGGATCGTGATCATCTCGAAATCCATGATCGCGCCGACCTGGTCTTCCTCGTAGGACATCGCCGAGCGCAATTGCTCGCGCTCGGGCGCATCGAGGCGCTGCATGAGCTCGTGGACGACGTCGTCGGGCAGGTCCTCGGCGAGGTCGGCCAGCTCATCGGCATCGAGCTGCTCGGCCGCGGCGAGGATTTCCGGCGCGTCCATGTCGGCAAGCAGGGTCTCGCGTACCGCGTCGGAGACTTCGAGCAGGATTTCGCCGTCGCGATCGGCCTTGACCAGATGCCAGACGCTGAGGCGATCCTCGGGCGGCAGGGCATCGAGGATGTGCGCGACGTCGGCCGGATGCAGCTTGTCGATCTCGCGCTGCAGTTCGGCGAGGTTCTGCCGGTGCACGAGTTCATCGACGACTTCGTGATGCTGGTGCGCTTCGCCGTGGGCGAGCTTCTCGACCAGGCGATGCCGGTTCAGCATGTCGCTCACGCGGGCCAGATGGCCCTGCAATGGCGTCGTCGAACGGCTGCTGGTTTCGGTTTCAGTCATCATGCGCTCGCATTCCGCCATGCGTGCACATGGCAGGGATCAGATCGGAATGTGGGTGGGCCGTATTCGCGGCATCGTGGTCGACAGGGTCGGTGGGCGGACCATGCCTTGCCGGTGGAAGCCATGCAGGCTGCGCGGAACTTCCGCTGGCAGGGCGCGTGCGCGAATGATACGCCGCATCATCGATCCTGTCGCGCCGGAACGGCACGGCACGGGATGCGTGCGAACGCCGCGCGTGGCTGGCGCGGCGTCAACCGGTGCAGCACTCGACACAGCTCAGGCCAGATGGCGGTCTGCTCGCCCGGCATGGCGATGCAAGTGGCCGGAGAGCCAGGAAAGGACCAGGCAGGATGCCAAAGCCAGCGGCCAGGCCAGGCTTGCCTTGCCGACGTGGCCGAAGGGTGCCGCCAGCGGATTCAGCATCGATTGCATCCAGCCAGCACCGTAGACCCAGGCAGCCACCAGCGCCGCGATGCCCATGCTCACGCCGAGCGCCACCAGCAGGCCCTGCTCGAAGCGGGAAGCCACGCCCGCGGGTCGCACGCGGGCAGCCGCGAGATCGGCTACGCGGCTGGCGAAATCGGCCGGCAGTCCGGCATCCAGGGGCTGGCGCAGGGCACGTGCGATGGACAGGTATTCGGCACTCGCGGCATCGCCATCCGTCATTTCGACGCCAGCCCGTTCGCACTGCATGGCCCTTTCCTGGGCCTGCCATTCGCGTTCGTCGGGGATCATGCGGCCACTCCTATGGTTTCGGTCAACGCGTCACGCAATTGCTTGCGACTGCGGAACAGATGGCTCTTGATGGTGCCTTCGGCCAGCCCGGTGATGCATGCAATTTCGGCGATCGGCATTTCATCGAGATGATAGAGCGTGAGGATCGTGCGCTGCAGGGGAGGCAGGCAATCGATGGCCTCGTGCAGATGCCGGGTCTCCTGGCTGCCGATGCAGGCGCCTTCGAGATCGAAATCGTCGCTGACGCGATCCAGCATGGACGAACCCCCGGCGTCATCGGGATTGTCGGCGATCGGAATGCGCTTGCGCTCGAGATGGCGCCTGGCCACTGCATAGGCGACCTGGGCAATCCACGATTTCAGCGCGCTCTCGCCGCGGTACTGGTGCAGGTAGCGGTGCACGCGCAGGAAGGCTTCCTGGCACAGGTCCTGCGCATCCTGGGTGTGGCGGACCATGCGATAGACTACATGCCAGACCAGGTTCTGGTATTGCCTCACGAGACGCTCGAATGCCCCGCTCTCGCCCGCCATTACGGCGTCGACCAGGGCCTTGTCTTCATCGAAGCTGGCGCAGGAGTTGTCCACGCTGCATGGGATACGCCGAAAGGCCCCGGGGTTGCAAGCGGATTCGTGCAACCGCATCGTTCATCGCCGTATCTCCTCTGGCGCACCCCACAACCTGACCCAGGTACGCCCCATGAACAACCTTGAAGTCCTTATCCCGATTACCCTTTTCGTCTGCATTGCCTATGCCATCAAGGCCGTGGTCGATGCGCGCGTGCGCAAGCAGCTGGTCGCTTCCAACGTATCGCAGGAACTGATCCAGTCCATCGTCGAAGCCGACGAACTGCGCCGCCGCCACGCGACCCTGCGCTGGGGCACGATCCTGATCGCCCTGGCCATCGGCTTCGGCCTGATGGAAGCGCTCGGCCTGCGCGATTTCACCCCCGGCGTCCTGGCCATCCTGCTCGGCGTGACCGGCGTCGGCAATCTCGCCGCCTACGCCGTGTCGCGCAAGATGCCCGGCTGAGCACACCGCAAGAGGAAAGGGCAGCGATTTCGCTGCCCTTTCCATCTACATGCCTGCTTTTCCGCGCAGGCCAAAGAGGCCCGCCACGCATCAGAACGGAATATCGTCGTCCTCGAAGTTGTCATTGCGAGCCGGTGCCGCGGCCTGGCGCTGTGGCGCCGCCTGCGGTCCGCGCGGAGCGCCGCGTTCCGGACGCTCGCCCCGGTCGCGGTTGTAGCTGCCGCCGCCCGCTGCACCGCCGCCTTCGCTGCCACCGCCGAGCATCTGCATCTCGCTGGCGATGATGTCGGTGCTGTAGCGCTGCACGCCTTCCTTGTCGGTGTACTTGTCAGTGCGGATCGAACCTTCGATGTAGACCTGGCGGCCCTTCTTCAGGTATTCGCCGGCAATTTCAGCGAGGCGTCCGAACAGCTTGACGCGATGCCACTCCGTGCGTTCCTGCTGCTCGCCGGTCTGCTTGTCCTTCCACGATTCCGACGTCGCCACGCTGAGCGTGCCGATCGCCGTTCCGCCGGCGGTGTACTTGACCTCCGGGTCTGCGCCGAGATTGCCGACCAGGATCACCTTGTTTACGCCCCTTGCCATGGCACCGTTCCTCTCTGTCTATTCGTTCAATTGCGTATTCCGCGGCCGGCGGAACAGGGTCGCCATGATACATGCCCGAGACTCAGGGATTGCGACTGGATTGCCCCGGTCGACGCCAGCGGGCCTGGCGCCGGAGCCCGGTGCCACGGCTAGCGGACTTCTGGATGATCGAAACGGCAACCGGCCTCCCATTCGCTGCGCTGGTTGCCCCAGTCCGGGATGCCGCCGGAACGCCTGATCATCGAGGCCATGCGCATGAGGTTCCAGGCCATGAAGGTTGCGTTGCGCCGGGTGAACTCGTTGTCGTAGCCGATGCCCTCCTCACCACGGGACGGCACGGGCTTTGCCGGTCCAGCCCGCATCGGCGCCTGCGGCGGGGTCACGTAGCCGGGGTGCTGCAGAGCGTAGGGCACGCTTATCGGGAAGTGCTTGATGCCATTTTCGTTGACGGTGGCGATGCAGCAGCCGAAGCGCCGTGGCAGATGCACTGGCCCTCGTCGTTGAGCTTGCCCGGTTCGACGGACAGACGCTCGATTACGCGCCGGCATTCCGAACTCTCCTCGACGAGCCAGATCGGCGTGCCGATGACGAGGATGCCGGCCGCCAGGACGTTGGTCGACCCGGCAACCGTCAAGCATGGCAAACGCACAAACCTGCTTTAATGGACCGGGGCGAGGGCGCGCAATATTCATTGCAGATGAATGGTTTTTCGCGCTTCGCCGTTCCTTATCCCGACCCTGGCGCTTGAACACCGCCGGCAACACGCGAGGAAATGCCGTGTCCCGAACCTGGATTCGCTGGATCATCGTAGTCGTGCTTGTGCTGGCCGCTTTCGCCCTGTGGCGCAGCGGGCTGCTGGCCGAACTGAACCTGCAGGGCCTCAAGGCCCGCCAGGAGTCGCTGGCGGCATGGGTTTCCGCGAACCACTGGGTCGCCCTGGGCAGCTTCTTCGTTGTCTATGTGGCCGTGACCGGCCTGTCGCTGCCGGGCGCGGCGATCCTGACCCTCGCCGGCGGCGCGCTGTTCGGCCTGGTCGAGGGCACCGTGCTGATTTCCTTCGCCAGCACGATCGGCGCGACCCTGGCCTTCCTCGTCTCGCGGTTCGTCCTGCGCGACAGCCTGCGCAGCAAGTACGGCCAGCGCCTGAAATCCTTCGACGCCGGCATCGAACGCGATGGCGCCTATTACCTGTTCACCCTGCGCCTGGTGCCCGCGGTGCCGTTCTTCCTGGTCAACCTGCTGGCCGGACTGACGGCCCTGAAGACGCGCGTGTTCTACCTGGTGAGCCAGGCGGGCATGCTGCCCGGCACGATCGCCTACGTGTACGCCGGCACCCAACTGGCGCGCATCGACAGCCTCTCCGACATCCTCTCGCCCGGCCTGATAGGCGCATTCGTGCTGCTCGGCATCCTGCCGCTGCTGATGCGCTGGCTGACGCGCTGGATCGGCGCGCGCCGGGTCTATGCACCCTATAAGCGGCCCTCCCGGTACGATTTCAACCTGATCGTGATCGGTGCCGGATCCGCTGGCCTGGTGTCTTCCTACATCGCCGCCGCGGTCAAGGCGAAAGTCGCCCTGATCGAACGCCACCGCATGGGCGGCGACTGCCTGAATACCGGTTGCGTGCCGTCCAAGGCCCTGCTGCGCAGCGCGCGCCTGCTCGCCGATGCGCGCGACTCGAAGCGCTATGGCATCGCCAAGCTCACCGCCGAAGTGAATTTTTCCGAGGTGATGGAACGCGTGCACGAGGTGATCGGCAAGGTCGCCCCGCACGATTCGGTGGAGCGCTACACCGAACTCGGCGTCGACGTGATCCGCGGCAACGCCCGCATCGTCTCGCCCTGGGAGGTCGAGGTCGATGGCAAGCGGTTGACCGCGCGCAGCCTGATCATCGCCACCGGCGCGCAGGCCCGTGTGCCGAAACTGGAGGGACTCGAGAGCGTCGACTTCCGCACTTCCGACACGCTGTGGGAAATCCGCGAGCTGCCGAAACGGCTGGTCGTGATCGGCGGCGGCCCGATCGGCTGCGAACTGTCGCAGGCCTTTGCACGACTCGGCAGCAAGGTAACCCAGGTACAACGGGGGCCGCGCCTGCTGCCGCGCGAGGACGCCGATGCGGCGACCCTGGTCGAGGAGCGCTTTGCCGAAGAAGGCATCCGTGTCGAGACCGGCTGCGAGGCCGTTCGCGTCGAAAAAACCGCAGCTGGCGGGAAACTCGTTTGCAGGCAGGGCGGCAAGGAAGTCGGGTTCGAATTCGACCGCCTGCTGCTGGCGCTAGGTCGCAAGCCCAATGTCACCGGCTTCGGTCTCGAAGAGCTCGGCGTCGTCATCGAAAAGCAGGGTACCGTGCAGACCGATGCCTTGATGCGCACCAATTATCCGAACATCCTCGTGGCCGGCGACGTGGCCGGGCCCTACCAGTTCACGCACGTCGCCGCGCACCAGGCCTGGTATGCCTCGGTCAATGCCCTGCTCGCGCCGTTCTGGAGCTTCAAGGTCGATTATCGCGTGATCCCGTGGTCGACCTTCACCGACCCGGAAGTGGCGCGGGTCGGCCTGTCGGAAGACGAGGCGAAGGAAAAGGGCATCGAAGTCGAAGTGACGCGATACGGACTCGACGATCTCGACCGCGCGATCGCAGATTCCGCCGACCATGGCTTCGTCAAGGTGCTCACCGCACCGGGCAAGGATGCCATCCTCGGCGCGACCATCGTCGGCGAGCATGCCGGCGACCTGCTCGCCGAGTTCGTGCTGGCCATGAAGCATGGCATCGGATTGAACAAGCTGCTCGGCACGATCCATACCTATCCGACCATGAGCGAGGCAAACAAGTACGCCGCCGGCGTGTGGAAACGTGCCCATGCGCCGCAGGGCGCGCTGCGCCTGGCCAGCCGCTTCTTCGCCTGGCGCCGGGGCTGATCGCATGCTGCGGACCATCGCCATGGCCCTGCTGCTTTTCATGACCGGCATCGTCGTCGCGGCCGACGACTCCTTTGACCGAAGCCATGCATCCTGGAGCGACCTGCTCGCCCGGCACGTGCAGTGGAATGCCTCGGGTACGGCGAGCCGTGTCGACTACGCCGGCTTCGCCGCGGACACCAAGGGCCTGTCCGCCTATCTCGGCAACCTGGCACGCGTCGACGAACGCACGTTTCGCGGCTGGTCGAAGGCCGATCGGGACGCGTTCCTGATCAATGCCTACAACGCCGCCACCGTGCAACTGATCCTCACGCACTACCCTGACCTCAAGTCGATCAAGGATCTTGGCGGACTCTTTTCCTCGCCGTGGAAAAAGGAATTCGTCGACCTGCTCGGCCAGCGCCGCAGCCTCGATTCGATCGAGCACGGCCTGTTGCGTGGCGCAAACGACTACACCGATCCGCGCATCCATTTCGCCGTCAATTGCGCGTCGGTCGGCTGCCCGGCGCTGCGTCCCGAGGCCTTTGTCGGCGATCGCCTGGATTCTCAATTGGAAGACCAGACCACACGTTTCCTGAGGGACCGCAACCGCAACCGGCTGGCAGCAGACGGCCGTTCACTGCAGGTGTCCAAACTGTTCGACTGGTATGGCGCGGATTTCGACGCCCATGCGGGCGGCGTCAGGTCATTCCTTGCCAACCATGCCGCAGCACTCGGACTGGATGCGGCGACGGCCGACAAATTGCGCAAAGACCAGCTGGCCATCGGCTACACCGAATACGACTGGTCGCTCAACGGACCAAGGCAGTGATCGGCGTTGTCGTGCTGATCGGGATCATCGTTCTGCTCGCCGCGGCGAATGGCGCCAACGACAATATCAAGGGTGCGGCAACGCTGGTCGGTTCCGGCGTGATCGGCTATCGCGGTGCCATCGTCCTCGCCACCCTGGCGACCGCTGCCGGGGGCCTAGCCTCGATCCATCTCGCCAATGGCCTGCTCGAGGCCTTCAGCGGCAAGGGCATCGTGCCGGCCCATGTCATAGCGGACCATGCCTTCCTGCTTGCCGTGGGCGCAGCTGCCGCACTCACGATATGGCTGGCGACCTGGCGCGGCCTGCCGATCTCGACCACGCATGCCCTGCTCGGGGGGCTGCTGGGCGCCGGACTTGCCTTCGTTCCGGCCGAGGTCGACATGGGCGTCGCCGTTGCATCCATGCTGCTGCCGCTCCTGCTTTCACCCCTGCTGGCCATGCTGTTTGCACTCGTGCTGATTCCTTTCGTGCGCCGCTCGACCGTAGCGGGTTCCGATGACGGAGATCCCTGCCTGTGCGTCGAAGAGGGTGTCGCCAACAGCGGAGGCGGTACGCTGGCCGCAAGATCGCGCGTCGTCGTTGCCGACAGCCGGAATAAGGCCTGCCTGCCCGTGACGGGACGCCGCGTGATGGCGCTTCCGCTGCGTCGCTGGCTCGACCATTCCCATCTGCTCAGCGCTGCTGCGGTCAGTTTCGCGCGCGGCCTGAACGACACGCCGAAGATCGCCGCGCTCGTCGTTGCCGGCGGCAGCCTCGATGCCGGACCGGCCTCGCTGCTGGTCGTCGTGGCCATGGGCCTGGGCGGATTGCTGGCGGCCCGTCGTGTCGCCGAGACGCTGGCATTCAAGGTCACGCGCATGGATGCCGGCGAGGGACTGGGCGCCAACCTGGTCACGGCCGCCCTGGTCATCGGTGCTTCGCGGCTCGGCATGCCGGTTTCGACCACCCATGTCAGCACGGGATCCCTGTTCGGCATCGCCGCAGGCAACGGAAGCGGGCAATTCGCGGTGATCCGCCATATCCTGCTGGCCTGGCTGTTGACCTTGCCGCTCGCGGGACTGTTCGCCTATCTCCTCGCCATCGTGTTGCATTGATCCAGGAAACGAAATGAACCAACCCACAGTCCACGAAGAAGTCCGCCACTATTACGGCGACGTGCTGCAATCGACCAGCGACCTCAAGACCGGCGCCTGCTGCCCGAGCGAATCGATGCCGCCGGCCCTGCGCCCGCTGCTGGCCGACATCCACCCCGAAATCAGGGACCGCTTCTACGGCTGCGGCTCGCCGTTGCCGCCGGTGCTCGAGGGCATGACCGTGCTCGACCTCGGCTGCGGGACCGGCCGCGATGTCTACCTGCTTTCGCGCCTGGTCGGCGAACAGGGCCGGGTCATCGGCGTCGACATGACCGCCGAGCAACTGGCCGTGGGCGTGCGCCACCAGGCCTGGCAGGCAGAGCGCTACGGCCATGCGCAATCCAATGTGACGTTCGTCGAAGGCACGATCGAACAACTGGACGCCTGCGGCATCGCCGATGCCAGCATCGACGTGGTGGTCTCCAACTGCGTGCTCAACCTGTCGCCGGAGAAGGAAAAGGTGTTCGCGGAGATCTTTCGCGTGCTCAAGCCGGCCGGGGAACTGTATTTTTCCGATGTCTTCGCCGACCGCCGAATTCCTGCCGGACTGCGCACCGACCCGGTTCTGCTCGGCGAGTGCCTTTCCGGCGCCCTCTATACCGAGGATTTCCGCCGCATGCTGGATCGCCTGGGCTGCGCCGACGCGCGATGTGTCAGCCAGGCGCCGATTCCCCTGCTCGATCCGGCCATCGAGGCACGCATCGGCATGGTCGGCTTCCGCTCGATGACGATGCGTGCATTCAAGCTCGATCTCGAGGATCGCTGCGAGGACTACGGCCAGGTCGCGACCTACCGCGGCACGATGCCGGGCCTGCCCCATGCATTCGTGCTCGACGACCATCATCGCCTCGAAACCGGCAAGCCGATGCTGGTCTGCGGCAACACCTTCGACATGCTTGCGTTGTCGCGTTACGCGGCGCATTTCGACCTGCACGGCGACAAGCGCGTCCACTACGGCCTGTTCGACTGCGCACCGGTCGCCGCCGCCAACGCGCCTGCAAACGGCAGCTGTTGCTGAATTCCGATGCAGCCCGGCCTCGCCATCATTGTTCCCGCGGGACCCGGTGATCACGCCTGGCGTGGCCTGCTGCCGCAACTGGCGCAGGCGCGCGCAGACCACATCATCCTGGTTCCGGCCAATGGCGATGCCTGCACTCCTGATGATCCGCCCGCGAGTCTGCAGGTTTGCCTGAGCGAACCCGGACGTGCGCGCCAGCTCAATGCTGGAGCCCGCGCGACGGATGCCCGCTGGCTGTGGTTCCTGCATGCCGATTCGCGGATAACCGCGTCGACGCTGGATGCGCTGCGCCGCTTCGTCGACAAGGATGAATCGGCGATCGGTTACTTCCGCCTGCGCTTCCTCGACGACGGTCCGCGCTGGACCTTCCTCAACGCCTGGGGCGCGCACTTCCGCAGCCGCGTGCTTGGGCTGCCCTTCGGCGACCAGGGCCTGCTGATGCCGCGGCGCGTGTTCGACGCATTGGGCGGGT
>DAIMYT010000006.1:0-15916 GCA_036734345.1 Dokdonella sp.
GAGTCTGCGCCGGAGCCGGAGTCTGCGCCGGAGCCGAAGTCTGCGCCGGACCCGGAGTCTGCGCCGGACCCGGAGTCTGCGCCGGAGCCGGAGCCGGAGACTGTGCCGGAGCTGACGTCTGTGCCGGAGTCGGAGTCTGCGCCGGAGCCGGAGTCTGCGCCGGAGCCGGAGTTGCTTCCGCAGATGCCGAACGCGCTTGTGTACCGGTCACGCTTGGCGCGGAATCGCCGGCCTTGTCTGCGTTTGCGCCGGAATCCTGCGTCGCAGCCGGGCCGCGGGCCCGCGAACGCGAACCGCGCCGATCGGCGTCCTCATCGTCGAATTCCTCATGGGCGACCCTTGCCGCGGCAACGCCCGTTACCGCCGGCGATGCAGTCTCGCCTTCGGTCTCTCCCTTGCGCCGACGGCGGCCACCGCGTCGTCCGCGTCGGCGCTTGCTGCTCTAGCTTGCGGCATCGGCATCCTGTTCGGCCGTATCGTTTGTCGCGACCGCCGCAGCGCCGGCTTGCACCAGCAGCTTCTTCTCTTCTGCCGCCGATTCCTTTTGCGTTGCCATTACCTGCTCGGCGCCCGCGGATTGCTTGCCGCGCGTCGATTGCGCCTGCGCCTTGCGGCCTTCGCGCGGCGGACGCTGCGCGGCGTCCTGGCGCTGCGCCTTCTGTTGCTGTGGCTTGCGGCCATCCCGAGACTCGCCGCGAGCGCCGTCCTTGCGCGCGGAGTCGCCTCTCGAGCCATTGCGCGTCTGCTGCTGCGAACGCTGGGAGCCAGCGCGGCCGTCGCGCGATTCGCGTTGTTCGCGCCGGGCCTGGCTGCTGTCCGGGCGGGCCTGGGACGTTGCCGGTTCGCCGCTCGACTGGCCACCGAAGAGTCGGCCCAGCCAGGCGAAGAATCCACCCTTGCTCGCTACAACCGGTGCCACTGTCGCCGGCGTTTCGACTTCCGCCAACATCGGCGCCGGGCTTGACGGAACCACGCGGCTGACCGCCGGCTGTTCGGGTTCGTCGCCAGGCTGGGCAAGCTGCGGCAGCGCGGTGGCCTCGACCGGCGTCAGTCGCTGGTAGCTCGGCTTGGTGTCTTCGCCCATGTCGGCCGAGCGGATGCGCTCGATATGCAGGTGGGGAGTTTCCAGCTTGTCGTCGGCGACGACGATCAGCTGGACTTCCTGGCGCAGCTCGATTTCGCTGAGCTGGCGGCGTTTTTCGTTGACCAGGAAGTTGGCGACGGCCGGCGGCGCCTGCACCAGGACCTGCCCGGTGTTTTCCTTCATCGCGTGCTCCTCGACGAGGCGCAGGGCGGACAGCGACAGCGATTCAACGCTGCGGATGCGTCCATGGCCATCGCAGCGCGGGCAGACGATCTGGGTGGCTTCGCCGAGCGACGGGCGCAGGCGCTGGCGCGAAAGTTCGAGCAGGCCGAAGCGCGAGATGCGGCCGATCTGCACGCGGGCGCGATCAACCTTCATTGCATCCTTGAGCTTGTCCTCGACTTCGCGCTGGTGGCGCGGGCTGTCCATGTCGATGAAGTCGATCACGATCAGGCCGCCGGCATCGCGGATGCGCAGCTGGCGCGCGATCTCGGCGGCGGCTTCAAGGTTGGTGTTGAACGCGGTGTCTTCGATGTCGCTGCCCTTGGTCGCCTTCGACGAGTTGATGTCGATGGAGGTCAGCGCTTCGGTCTGGTCGATGACGATCGAGCCGCCGGCGGGCAGGCGTACCGTGCGCTCGAACGCATTCTCGATCTGCGTTTCGATCTGGAAGCGCGAGAACAGAGGCACCGTGTCCTGGTAGAGCTTCAGCTTGCGCAGGTTGTTCGGCATGACCTGCTGCACGAATTCGCGCGCATCGTTGTAGAGCTCCTCGTGGTCGATGAGGATCTCGCCGATGTCGTTGCGCAGGTAGTCGCGCAGGGCACGGATGATGAGTTTCGATTCCTGGTAGATCAGGAACGGCGCCGGGCGCGAGGTGGCGGCTTCGGCGATCGCCTTCCACAGTTGCAGCAGGTAATCCAGATCCCACTGCAATTCTTCGGCTTCGCGGCCCATGCCGGCAGTGCGGATGATCAGGCCCATTTCATCGGGCAACTGCAGGTCATCCATGGTGTCCTTGAGATTCTGCCGGTCCTCGCCCTCGATGCGACGGGACACCCCGCCTGCGCGCGGATTGTTCGGCATCAGGACCAGGTAGCGGCCGGCCAGGCTGATGAAGGTGGTCAGGGCGGCGCCCTTGTTGCCGCGCTCTTCCTTGTCGACCTGGACGACGATGGTCTGGCCTTCCTTGAGCAGTTCGCGGATCCCTGCCTTGTTCGAGTCGACTCCGGCAGCGAAGTACTGCTTGGAGATCTCCTTGAGCGGCAGGAAGCCGTGGCGCTCGCCGCCGTATTCGACGAAGCAGGCTTCCAGCGAGGGCTCGACCCGGGTGATGCGGCCGAGATAGATGTTCGACTTCTTCTGTTCGCGGGAGGGAATCTCGACATCGAGATCGAACAGGGTCTGGCCATCGACGATAGCCACGCGCAACTCTTCACGCTGAGTTGCGTTGATCAACATACGCTTCATTGTAATGTTTCCTTGCAGGCTCTCGAACCGCTGCCGCGCGTTGCGCGCTGTCCTGGGACGTCGCGCCGCGCGATCCGACTGGACCGGAATACCGGCCGCGGGAGCGCCTGTTCTTGTTAAATTGCCGACGCTTTCCGGGCGCCAGCGCTCATTTGGTGCATGCGATTCCGGCGACCCTTTGTCACCGCAAGGGCGACAAGCAATCTCCGATTCGAACCGTTACGATGTCCGGGCTTTTCGGACCTGCGAACCCCTCAACTTGAGATCGGGCACCAGGGCACGGACAGTCATGAAGGCCGAATGCGCCTAGGTATTGTCTCCGGACCCCGGATTCCGGGGGCCGGATGACGGCGCGATACGCCGGCGCAGTGTAGCAGTCAAATCCGGATTTTTTCAATGAAGACACACACTTCGGCCAACTTTGAAGAAGCCGTCTCGGGCGGCGTGCAGATCGTCAAGGTTGGCGAAGACCGTGATGGCCAGCGGATCGACAACTTCCTGGCCGGGCGCCTGAAGGGGGTGCCGCGCAGCCTTCTCTACCGGATCCTGCGCACCGGACAGGTCCGCGTGAACGGCCGTCGGGCCAAGCCCGATACCCGCCTTGCGACCGGCGACGACGTGCGCATTCCGCCCGTCCGCATCGCCGAGCGTGGCGATCCAGGCAAGCCGGCCAGCGGGCAACTGAGCCGCATCGAGGACGCTATCCTCCACGAGGACCGTGAATTCCTCGTCCTCGACAAGCCCAGCGGGGTCGCCAGCCACGGCGGCAGCGGCATCAGCTTCGGCGCCATCGAGCTGTTGCGCGCCGCGCGGCCGAACGACACCCTCGAACTCGTGCATCGCCTGGACCGCGATACCAGCGGCGTGCTCGTCTTTTCGCGCAAGCGCTCGGCGCTCACGGCCCTGCAGGCGGTGATCCGGGAAGGGCGGGCGACCAAGCACTACCTGGCCCTGCTTCGCGGCCAGCTTCCGCAAGCGCGAATGACGGTCCGGGAGCCATTGCGCAAGTCGATCCTGCAGGGTGGCGAGCGCATGGTCCGTGTCGACGCAGAGGGCAAGCCTTCGGTATCCCACCTGATCGCGCTGGAACGCTTCAGCGAGGCCACGCTCAGCGAAATCGCCATCGAAACGGGCCGCACCCACCAGATTCGCGTGCATGCGGCGCATGTCGGCCATCCGGTGGCGGGCGACGAGAAGTACGGCGAACGCGCGTTCAACCAGGCCATGCGCAAGCACGGCCTGAAGCGCCTGTTCCTGCACGCGGCGCGTTTCGAATTCGAAATTGGCGAACGCAGCTATGCGTTCAGCGCGCCCCTGCCGGTCGAATTGCGCAAGGTCGTCGATTCGCTGCAGCGCGGGTGAGGCCCCGGTTGGTCCGGGCGGCCAGGCTCAAGGGCCTCCCGGCAGGAAGAAGCGCGCACTCACCTCGGCCGAGTGCAGCCAGTCGCGCGGCAACGAGGTGGCCAGCAGCAGCCCGCAGGCCGCGTGGGCGACGATATTGGCCAGCAGCGCGCGATGGCGTTGCCAGTTCCAGACCCAGATCAGGCCACCGACGAAGGTAAGTTGCATGAGCATCGCGTTCGGCGTGTGCAGCAGGCTGAAGATCAGCGCCGCGCCGAACAGCCCCCAGTTCGCCGATCCGGTCAACCGTTCGATGCGTTCAGCCACGATGACGCAGATCAGGAATTGCTGGATCGCCGCCCAGGCCAGGTAGAACGCCACGCGGTGCAGTTGCGGCAGGCCCTGGCCGAGGTGTCCGCCAGTGAGCAGCAGGATCAGGGCCACGGTGAGCGCCAGTGAACCCAGGGCGACCCACCAGCCCCGCTTGAGCGTTCGCGCCGAGGGCCCCGAGGGCGCGCCGCCGATCAGCAGGCTCAATGCGAAGATCAGGGTGGTCGCGCAGACGGCGAGCTGGATGGCGGTGATGTTGTCGCCGATGTGGCCGCCGACGACCAGGGTGACCGGCGCGGCCACCACGCCGAGCAATTCGAGACCGGCACGCAGG
Organism: Dokdonella sp.; assembly: GCA_036734345.1. Lineage (GTDB taxonomy): Bacteria > Pseudomonadota > Gammaproteobacteria > Xanthomonadales > Rhodanobacteraceae > Dokdonella. The sequence continues at coordinate 4,560 of DAIMYT010000006.1, forward strand.
CCCTGGTCGAGCGGGGGCTTCAGTCGCAGCAACAGGAGCAGCGCTGCGTAGATTCCGGCGAGGATGACAGGCATCGGCGAACCCGCGACAGCCGGAGGCTGCGGCTTCCAGGCGCGCGCCAGGCGCGCGACGGCGCCGAAATCGCCGCTGGCGAAGATCACCGAATCCGGCATGGCAGCCCGGATTTCGTCCCTCGCCACCAGCGACTGCTCGACGCGCGCATCCAGTGGCAGCTGCAGCACGGGCCAGGATTCGGCGACGCTGTTCAGGGCCGTGCGCTCGAGCGCGCGATGAAAGGCCTGGGCGTCGCGCGGAGATGGCAGCAGGGGCAATTCGAGACTCTCCAGTGCGTCCGGCTTCAGACGTCTTGCCGGCAATGCGAGGACCTCGCGCAGGGTGGCACTCGAACCGGCCGGCAGATCGAGGCGCAGGCGCAGCATGGCCGCGCGTCGCGGCGCCTGCGCGGGCGTCGCCTCGCAGGTCCAGGCTGTGCGGTTCAAGGCGAGGGAAATCCTTGAGGTGCCGGCGGCCACCGGATTTGCCGCACTCATGCAAAGCGGGCCGTCGAGCGACTCGCGAACTAGGATCGCAAGAGTGCCCGCTTGCTGCATGTCGAGCACGACTTCCAGTCGCGGATAGCGGGAAAGGTCGACCGCGCCGGACAGCACGAGCCCGACATCGACGGCGCGGCCCTGCGAGCGGATCCGGAAACCGTCCGCGACGAACGTGGAATCCTCGCTGCCGAAGGCTCGACCGGCGATCACGTCGGCCGGCTGGTGCAGGCGCCAGCGATGGGGCGTCTGGTCGTGTATCAGCGCTCCGAGGGTATGCGCCGCGGATGCGTCGAGATGCTCGCGAAGCTGGTGCCTTGCCAGCTGGCCGAGGGCGAACAGGGCGAGCAGCGCTGCAGCGGCAAAGACCAGGCCATCAGCGGCTTTGCGCCAAGCCGGCATGGCGGCGATCCGGTCAGCGCTTTTCAAGTAGCGCTTCGACCTTCGCCGCACAGATGAAGTCGTTCAGCGAAAGCCCGCCGACATCATGTGTTGAATAATAAAGTTCACAGCTTGGATAGCTCACCTTGAAGTCGGGGTGGTGGTCTTCGGCATGGGCGATCCAGGCGACCGCATTGACGAAGGCCATGGTTCGGTGGAAGTCGTCGAAGCGAAAGGTCTTGCGGACGCCGCTTCCGCCCTGCGCGAGTTCCCATCCCGGCAATTGATCGAGGTTGGCCTGCACCGCGGACGAATCGAGGGCATGCTCCTTGCCCTTGAGTGGCTTGCAGTGCGACCTGGCCAGTTGTTCGGGTTTCATGCGCGACTCCAGGTGCGGTTTGGGGTGGGCCAGTATAAGTGCGGATGCAAGCGGGGCAATTGAGGACTAGAATGGTGCTGATTAAGGCCAGGTGTCATCACGATGATCGAAATGAGTGAAACCGCGGCGGAACATTTCCGTTCGCTGATCGAAAGCCAGAACATTCCGGGACTGGGCATCCGCCTGCGCGCCATTGCGCCGGGAACCCCCAAGGGCGACTGCCAGCTCGAATTCTGCGAGCCCGCCGAGCTCGCCGGCGACGAATGGGAGATCGAATGCACGGGCTTCTCGCTGTATGTTGTCGCCGACAGCGTCGCCTACCTGGATGGCGCGAACATCGACTTCACGCGCGATGCCACGGGGGGCCAGCTGTCGATCAAGGCGCCCCGATTGCGCGGCGCCCCGCCGGATGGCGACGCCAGCGTGGTCGAGCGCGTCCGCTATCTGATCGATGCCGAAATCAATCCCCAGCTGGCCTCGCACGGCGGTCGCGTGACCTTGCGCGAGGTCACCGCCGAGGGCATCGTCGTCCTCCAGTTCGGCGGAGGTTGCCATGGCTGCGGCATGGTCGACGTCACCTTGCGCAACGGGATCGAAAAGACCCTGCGCGAGAAAGTTCCCGAGGTGACCGGCGTGCGCGACGCCACCGACCACGACAAGGGCGAAAAGCCCTACTACGACCGCAAGGCGGGCTGAAAAAAAATCCCGGCCAGGCCGGGATTTTTTCTGTTCGCGCCGGCAGCCGCAGCTGCCCTCATTTGGCGTCCATCTGTCCGTGCAGGTCGCTGAGCCTGCCCGGCATGGCCGAGAAATAGGCGGCGAGATCGCGGATGTCCTGGTCGGACAGCTTCTCGACATAGACGGCCATGATCGGGTTCACGCGTTCGCCGTCGCGGTATTCCTGCAGGGCGCGCGCCAGATAGTCCGGATACTGGCCAGCCAGGCGCGGATAGATCGGCGCGGTTGAATTGCCGTCGGCGCCATGGCAGGCCTGGCAGGGTTGTGCGAGGGCCTTGCCGGCTTCGGCGTTGCCGGATCCGGCGGCCAGTGAAAGCGGGGAAACCGAAGCGAGGGCGAGCAGGGCGATGAACGCTACCGGCTTGATCGTGGAAATCCTGTTCATCACTCGATTCACTCCGCGCTGTTGATGCTGGAAAGGAAGGCAGCGATGTCGCGGATGTCCGCGTCGCTCAGGCTTTCGCCCTGGGCACGCATGGTCGGATGCTTGCGCCCGCCGTTCTTGTATTCGGTCAGCGCGGCAACGATGTAGTCGTAGTTCTGTCCGCCGATGCGCGGCACGTGATAGTTGGGATAGGCGTTCTTCCAGCCCGTGATGCCGTGGCAACCGGTGCAGGTATAGGCCTTCAGGCGACCTTCCGCGGGGTCACCCTTGTTCTCTTGGGCGAAAGCGAGGGTGGCTGGCAACAGGGCAAGGGCGAACAGCAGCGCTCGGGTCATCTCGAAGGTTCCGGATCCGGCTGAATGGGAAAGGGTACGGCAGCAAGCCCGGGAGTATAGCGATTTGCCGCGCGGAGGTCAGCGGGGGTCGACTGCGGCGCAGCCGCGCATGGCCGGCCAGCCCCGGGTGATCCGCAACGTATGCGGTTCGCTGCCGGCCGGGACCGACCGAAGGCGCCGGTGGCATGCGCATGCTGCTGTGACTATCGGCTCAGGACAGCGGCTGGAAACCGGAATAGTCTGCCTTCGTCAACGACGCGGCACATCCTTGCAGGTCAGGCCGCGGCAAGACCCATCGGGGCGCGGCCGGGGTCCGGAAAACGCCCGGCTGCGCGCGCAACTCAACCATTCGAGCACTGGACGTATCCAAGTGGGCGCTGCGCAACGGCCCCTGCTTGCCGTTATGTAGTGTTATGGTCTAGTATAACACCATGTCAATTCGAGGCCGCGCAATGCGACTATTTTCCAGCGATTCCAGGCAGCGTCTCCCGGCGCATGTCCTGCTTGCCCTGCTGGGCCTGACCCTGCTGGCATCCTGCAGCGGCCAAGGCAACGGCGCCAAGGCCGAGGAGGCGGCCGCCGATACTTCGGTGCCGGTCGAGGCCGTGCCGGTTTCCAGGCGATCGATCAGCGCAAGCTACTCCGGCACCGCGACCCTGGAGCCCGAAAGCGAGGCCCTGGTCGCCGCCAAGGTCAGCGGCGTCCTTCTCAAGCTGCTGGTCGAGGAGGGCGATCAGGTCAAGGCCGGCCAGGTGCTGGCCAGGCTCGACGACGAAAATCCGCGGCTCAACGTGGCCAAGGCAAAGGCGACACTGGACAAGCTCGAGAACGACTATCGCCGTTCCAGCGAGATGTTCGAGCGCAAGCTGCTCAGCGTCGAACAGAACGACAAGATCCGCTACGACCTCGAAACGCAACGAGCCAGCTACGACCTGGCCCGTCTCGAACTGTCATACACCAGCATCGCGGCGCCGATCAGCGGCGTCATTTCGCGGCGGATGGTCAAGGTCGGAAACTTCATCCAGGTCAACCAGGCACTGTTCCAGATCGACAACTTCGACCCGCTGCTGGCCGTGCTCAACGTGCCCGAGCGCGAACTCGACACGCTGCGTCCGGACCAGGTCGTCGGCATGCGCGTCGATTCGATCCCCGATCATGTCTTCGAGGGGCACATCCAGCGCATCAGCCCGGTCGTTGATTCGGCAACCGGCACGTTCCGGGTCACCTGCGAATTCCGCGACGACTCGGGCCGGCTCAAGTCCGGCATGTTCGGCAGGCTCGAGATCGTCTATGCGAAGCATGACGATGTCCTGACGATCCCCCGCGCCGCGCTGGTCGAGGAAGATGGCGAAACGGCGGTGTTCGTCGTCGTCGCGGGTTCCAGCCTCAGCGCCGAGGAACAGCAGAAGCTGATCGGTGCCAAAGACAAGGACGGCAAGGAGGCGGGCAAGAAATCGGAGCCTGGCAAGGACAAGCGGCCCCTGCCGGCCTGGGTGGCCAGGCAGCGCACGATCAAGGTGGGCTACGGCGACCCGGACCACGTGGAAGTGCTCGAAGGACTGGCCGAGGGCGACCGCGTCATCACGCTGGGCCGTTCGGCGGTCCGCGACGGCACCGCGGTCCAGGTGCTGGAGGGCGTGCAGTGAACATCGTCGATTTCGCCACGCGCCGACGCGTCACCATCGGCATGACCACGCTGACCCTGGTCCTGTTCGGCCTGATCGCGCTGTCGGGTTTGAAGGTCAACCTGCTGCCCGATCTTTCCTATCCGACCCTGACCGTGCGCACCGAGTACGAAGGCGCCGCGCCGATCGAGATCGAGAACCTGATATCGCAGCCGGTCGAGGAAGCACTCGGCGTGGTCAAGAACGTGCGCAAGATCCATTCGGTGTCGCGCACCGGGCAGTCCGACGTGATCCTCGAGTTCACCTGGGGCACGGACATGGAGCAGGCCAGCCTCGAGACGCGCGACAAGCTCGACATCCTGAGCCTGCCGCTGGAAGCGAAGAAGCCGATCCTGCTGCGCTTCAATCCGTCCACGGACCCGATCATCCGCCTCGGCCTGGCAGGGCCGTCGACGCAGACGGGATTCAGCGAAGCCGGGCTCAAGCAGTTGCGCCGTTTCGCCGACGATGAACTGAAGAAGCGACTCGAGCCGGTGACCGGCGTCGCCGCGGTCAAGGTGGGCGGCGGCCTCGAGGACGAGATCGACGTCGCCCTCGACCAGCAGAAGCTGGCCCAGCTCAACCTCAGCGTCAGCGATGTCGTCGACCGCCTGCGCAACGAGAACGTCAACGTTTCGGCGGGGCGCATCGAGGAAGGCAGCCAGCGCTACCTCGTGCGCACGATCAACCAGTTCACCAACCTCGACCAGATGCGCGACATGCTGGTCAAGGTGGAGAACGGCGTGCCGGTCCGCCTCAAGGACATCGCCGACGTGCGCCAGGGCTACAAGGAGCGCGAGGGCATCGTGCGCATCGACGCGCGCGAAGCGATCGAGCTGGCGATCTACAAGGAAGGCGACGGCAACACGGTGGCCGTGGCCAATGCGGTCAACAAGGCGCTGGAGAAACTCAAGACGACGCTGCCGGCAGGGGCGACCCTGACCACGATCGACGACCAGTCGATTTTCATCCAGCACTCGCTCGACGACGTGCGCAACGATGCGCTGATCGGCGGCACGCTGGCGATCCTGATGATTTTCTTCTTCCTCGGCCACGGCCGCAGCACCTTCATCATTTCGCTGTCCCTGCCGATTTCCCTGATCGCCACGTTCTTCTTCATGGGCCAGGCCGACCTCAGCCTCAACGTGATGTCGCTCGGCGGCCTCGCCCTGGCCACCGGCATGGTCGTCGACGATTCGATCGTCGTCCTCGAGAACATCGCGCGGCTGCGCGAGCAGGGACACTCGATACTCGATGCGACGGTCAAGGGCGCCAGCGAAGTCAGCATGGCGGTGACCGCCTCGACGCTGACCACGGTCGCCGTGTTCTTTCCGCTGGTCTTCGTCGAAGGCGTGGCCGGACAGCTCTTCCGCGACCAGTCCCTGACCATCACCTTCGCGATGCTGATCTCGCTGGTCGTCGCGATGACCCTGATCCCGATGATGGCGTCGCTACAGGGACGTTCGCCGCTGGCCTTCCGCGACGAGCCGGAGCGCTCGCCGAAATCCCTGCCGAAGAACACCGTGCTGCGATTCATCGTGCGCATCTTCCGCGCCATCGGCGAATTCCTGTTCCAGATCCTGCCGCGCGCGATCGTGGTCGCGATCGGCTTCCTGGCGATGATCCTGGACCGCACGATCGGCGCCGTGCTGCGCTGGATCGGTCGCCGCGTCACCGGCGCCTACGACCGTTCGGCGCGCTTCTACCACCGCATGTTGCCGGGCGCGATGGATCGCCCGTGGCTGGTCCTCGGTACCGCGGCGCTCGCGTTCGCGATCAGCATCGCGGTCATTCCGAGTCTTGGCATGGACCTCATCCCCAGTCTCGCCCAGGGCCGTTTCGAGACGACCATCAAGCTGCCGCCGGGTACGCCGCTGGCCGAAACCGACGCACTGGTCACCCAGGTCGAGCGCCAGCATGCGAATGACCCGAACATCGCCTCGATCTACGGCGTTGCCGGCACCGGCACGCGACTCGACGCGACCCCGACCGAATCGGGCGAGAACATCGCGCGCCTGCTGGTCACGTTGAAGCCGGGTTCCGGCGACCGCGAGGAAGCCGCAGCCATGAATGCGCTGCGTTCGACCCTCAAGGCACGGCCGGACATCGAAGTGAAGTTCGCGCGGCCGGCGTTGTTCAGTTTCTCCACGCCGCTGGAAATCGAGATTCGCGGCTACGATCTCGATGCCCTGACCACGGCCGGCAAGAAGCTCGGCGCGCTGCTGGCCGGCTCGGACCGCTTCGCCGACATCAAGTCAACCGTCGAGGACGGCTATCCGGAAGTGCAGATCCGCTTCGACCAGGACCGTGCCGCTGCGCTCGGACTGACGACGCGCCAGGTTTCGGATGCGGTCGTGACCAAGGTCCGCGGTGAAGTCGCCACGCGCTACAACTTCCGTGACCGCAAGATCGACGTGCTCGCGCGCGTGCGCGAGTCGGACCGCGCCAGCGTCGACGACATCCGCAACCTGATCGTCAATCCCGGCGCGGATCGACCGATCCGGCTCTCAGCCGTCGCCGAAATCACGGCGAGCGAAGGACCGAGCGAAATCCACCGGGTCGACCAGGAACGCGTCGCCATCATCTCGGCCAACCTGCGCCATGGCGATCTCGGCAGCGCGGTCCAGGAAGTGAGGTCGATCATCGCGAAAACGCCGCTCGCGGCCGGCGTGTCCGTGCACATTGGCGGCCAGGGTGAAGAGATGGATGCCTCGACGCGATCGATGCTGTTCGCCTTCGGCCTGGCGATCTTCCTGGTCTACCTGGTCATGGCCTCGCAATTCGAGTCACTGGTGCATCCATTCGTCATCATGTTCTCGATTCCGCTTGCCCTGGTCGGCGCCGTGCTGGCGCTCAAGCTGACCGGCACGCCGATCTCGGTGGTCGTGTTCATCGGCCTGATCATGCTCGCCGGCATCGTGGTCAAGAACGCCATCGTGCTGATCGACCGCGTCAACCAGTTGCGCGAGGAAGGCCACGCCAAGCGCGAGGCGATCATCCTCGCCGCCGAATCGCGCCTGCGCCCGATCGCGATGACCACGCTGGCGACCCTGCTCGGATTCCTGCCGCTGGCGATCGGCCTCGGCGAAGGGTCCGAAGTACGCTCGCCGATGGCGATCACGGTCATCGGCGGCCTCGCCGTGTCGACGCTGCTTACGCTCGTGGTGATTCCGATCGTCTATGAACTGGTCGACCGCAAGCCGGACGCCTATTACGTCGAGCGTGCCGCGCGCAAGGCGAGCAAGGTGCAGGGCGATGATGCTCCTTCGCCTGCGGCGGGCCTGGCCGAGGCGCACTCGTGAACTCGCCTTCCGGTTTTCGTTTTCCTGTAGGAGCGCCTTCAGGCGCGATGCCCTTGCAGAGGTTTCAAATTCTGGAATCGTCGTCCCGGCCCTGGCCGGACTGCGAAGGCAGGATGCCGGAGCGAACATTCGCTATGCGAATGGCCCGAAGGGCAAGCTGCGGATGCAGCGCGTCACCCAGTTCTTCCTTTCCTCTTGATCTATACGTCGCTCCGCGGCGCATTATTAGGAGCCTTGCAATGGCCCCGCTTTCGCAGCGCAGTTACTTTGCAACGAAAAATGCCTCGCGCTGCGCGCGGCGGGGTAGCGATAAAGAAATATCGATCCGCCACTTTTCGGCTCAAGTGTGCAATTCCGCTTTGCCGGAACCACGGACAAGAAAAGTGCCCGGAGTCCGCCCATGACCCTCGCCGAACTCAGCCTCAAGCGTCCGGTCACCGCGGTCATGTTCTTCGTGTCGATGACCGTGATAGGACTGCTCGCGGCGTTTCGCCTGCCGCTCGAATACATGCCCGACATCGAGGCGCCGTTCCTGTTCATCGACGTGCCGTATCCCGGTTCGACGCCGGCCGAGATCGAGCGCACGATTTCCCGCCCGATCGAAGAGGCGTTGTCGACGCTGACCGGCATCCAGTCGATGAACTCGAATTCGCGCGCCGACGGCGCCCAGCTTTTCCTCGAGTTCAAGTGGGGCCAGGATGTGTCGACCAAGGCGGTCGAGGCGCGCGACAAGATCGATGCGATCCGCGCGGACCTTCCCGACGACCTGCAGCGCTTCTTCGTGTTCAAGTTCTCCACGTCCGACCAGCCGGTCATGCAGTTGCGCGTTTCCAGCGACGGCGACCTGTCGAACTCCTACGAGCTGCTTGATCGCAAGCTCAAGCGTCCGCTCGAGCGCCTGCCTGGCGTGGCCAAGGTCACCATCCAGGGCGTGGCGCCGCCGGAAGTGCAGATCGAACTATCCTCGGACCGCCTGAGCGCGCACAACGTCAGCCTCAACGATCTTGCAAAGCTCTTGCGCGATGCGAATTTCTCGACGTCGGCAGGACTCATCCACGACGGGGGCATGCGCTACCGCGTGCAACCGCAAGGCGAGTGGCGGTCGCTCGACGATGTGCGGAATCTTGTCCTCAACGACACCGGACTGCGCCTTGGCGACATCGCCGATATCCAGTTGCGGCCGGCCCGCCTGGACTACCAGCGCCGCCTCGACCAGCGCCCGGCGGTCGCCATCGACATCAGTCGCGAGCGCAGTGCGAACCTGGTCGAAGTTGGCCGCGCCGTGCTCGCCGAGGTGGCGAGGGCGTCGACCGAGCCCGAACTGAAGGGCCTCACGCTGTATTTCCTGCAGAACCAGGCCAAGGGCGTCACCGATTCGCTGCGCGAACTGGGTAAGGCCGGCATCGAGGGAACGATACTGTCGGTCCTTGTCCTGTTCTTCTTCCTGCGCGACTGGCGCGCCACGGCCATGGTCTCGCTGGCCATCCCGATCTGCTTCGTGATGACGCTGGGCTGCATGTACTTCTTCGGCATCAGCCTCAACATCCTGTCGATGATGGGCCTGCTGCTGGCCGTCGGCATGCTCGTCGACAATGCCGTGGTCGCCGTCGAAAGCATCTACCAGTATCGCGAGCGCTATCCCGACAGGCCCTGGTACAGCGCCGTGGAAGGAACCCGCGCCGTCGGCACCGCGATCACCGCCGGCACCCTGACCAGCATCATCGTGTTCCTGCCCAACGTGTTCGGCGAGCGCACGCCGATTGCGATCTACCTGACCCAGGTGGCGGTGTCGATGGCGATCGCGCACATCGCCTCGTGGCTGGTCGCGGTCAGCCTGATCCCGATGCTCGCGGCCAAGCTGCCTTCGCCGAAGTTCATCGGCAGGGAGAACGCCGTGACGCGCCTGCAGCACCGCTACGGCCGTCTCGTCGACTGGTCGCTGCACAACCGTCGCAAGACCATGCTCGGACTGCTCGCCCTGCTCTTGCTCAGCTTCATCCCGATGACCCAGACCAAGTCCGACATGTTCCCGGCGGGGGATACACGCGAGATGCAATTGCGTTATGACCTCAACGGCAACTACCGCCTGCCGCAGCTGGAAAAATCGATCAGCCAGGTCGAGAGTTACCTGACCGCGCACAAGGCCGAGTTCGAGATCCGCAACATCTACAGCTACTTCGACGAACGCGGCAATGCGCAGACCAATATCCTGCTCACCGACGACCAGGATGCCAGGCGCACCGCCAGCGAGATCATGGACGACATCCGCAAGGGATTGCCGAAACTGGCGATCGGCACCGTCAGTTTCGACCGCAATGGTGGCGGCAACGACAAGGGCATCAAGCTCTCGCTGGTCGGCGACTCGAACGATACCCTGCGCGAACAGTCCGAATCCGTCATCGCGGTGCTGGGCCGGATTCCCGGGTTGCACGACGTGCGCATGGTGGAGAGTTCCGAGGAGCGCGAAGTGGCCGTGCGCATCGACAGGGAGCGCGCGCGCTACTATGGATTCAGTGCCGCCGATGTCGCCCAATACGTGTCCGTCGCCCTGCGCGGCGCCCAGCTCAGGGATTTCCGCCGAGGCGACACGCAGATCCCGACCTGGCTGCGCTTCCAGAACGCCGATGCGCAGAGCATCAACGACATGTCGGACTACAAGCTGCGCGCGCCGGATGGCAGCCAGATTCCGCTGATGGCGATGATCGACGTGCAGACCCAGGGGGCGGCTTCCACGATCCTCCGCGAAAACCGCCAGACGTCCCTGCAGATCCAGACCAACCTGGACAGCGACACGACCCCTGACGAGGCGCGCAAGAAGATCCAGGCAGCCATGGACAACGTGGCCCTGCCTGCGGGATACCGCTGGACGTTCGGCACCTCGTTCCGCGATGCCGACGAGACCGGCCAGCGCATGATGTTCAACATCATCATCGCCCTCGTGCTGGTCTACGTGGTGATGTGCGCGATGTTCGAATCGCTGATCTATCCCGCCGCGATCATGACGACCTTCATCTTCTCGGTGTTCGGCGTGTTCTGGCTGTTCTGGCTGACCGGGACGACCTTCTCGTTCATGGCGATGATAGGCATCCTGATCCTCATGGGCGTGGTCGTGAACAACGGCATCGTCATGCTGATGCACATCAACCAGCTCCGCCACGAGGGGTTGCTGCGCACGCAGGCACTGGTGCGCGGCAGCAAGGACCGCTTGCGACCTGTGCTGATGACCATGGGAACGGCGATCCTGGCCATGGTTCCGCTGTGCATCGGCACGGTCCAGGTCGGCGGCGACGGTCCTCCCTATTTCCCGATGGCGCGCGCCATCGTCGGCGGCCTGATGTTCTCGACCATCGTCACCCTGCTGGCGTTGCCGGTCATCTATTCGCTGCTCGACGACGCGCGCCTGTGGGTGCGCAACGTCAGCCGCGACGGACGTTCCGGAAAGGTCTTGCGCCAGCGGCTGGAGGCTTCATGATTCCTTTTGCAGGTCTTCCGGTCGCGAACTGCAGTGACGCAAGTATTGGTCTTCGCGTCGCCTCTGCTCTCGTGCAATAGATGTCGTTTCGTGGTGCGGGCTTCGCTGACATTCAATGCGTTGCTGCTTCGTTGTAGGAAGCGGCTTCAG
>DAIMYT010000006.1:16016-37933 GCA_036734345.1 Dokdonella sp.
GCGATGCTTCTTCGCGGTGTGACGAAGAGCATCGGGCCTGAAGGCCTCTCCTACACGAGATGCCGATTCGTGGCGCGGGCTTCGCTGACATTCAATGCGTTGCTGCTTCGTTGTAGGAAGCGGCTTCAGCCGCGATGCTTCTTCGCGGTGTGACGAAGAGCATCGGGCCTGAAGGCCTCTCCTACAGAGGCGGGTGGAGCTGCTGCGCGGATGCTTGAGGTACAACCCATTGATGCCTGCCTCAGAGCAGCCGAGCTTGTCCTTGCCGAAGGTCAGGTCGATGAGAGGCGGGAAGCGTTTGCGATGTCAAGAATGACAAGGAATCCGCGCTCCAGCGAACTACTCCGTCGAATCCTTCTCGCCGGAATAGATCGCTACATGGGCCACGCCATCGGTGCCGATCCAGGCGCGGAACATGCCATCGGTATTGAACGGCATGGCCATGCTGCCGTCGGCAGCGAGCGCAATGGCACCGCCGTCACCGCCTAGCTTCGGGATGTCGCGGTTGATCACCTGCTCGGCGGCCTCGGCGAGGGGTTGCCCGAGCAGGCCGACGCGCGCGCAGATCGAATGCGCGGCGGCGGTCCTTATGTAGAACTCGCCCCAGCCGGTGCCCGATACAGCGCAGTTGCCGTCGGCGTAGGTGCCGGCGCCGATCACCGGTGAATCGCCGATGCGTCCGAAGCGCTTGTTGGTCATGCCGCCGGTCGAGGTGCCCGCGGCGAGATGGCCGGACGTGTCCAGTGCCACGGCACCGACCGTACCGAAGTGCCTGGCGGTTTCCAGGTCGGCGTGGGCCACGCCGGCTTTTTCCTCGGCCAGCGCCTGTTGCAGTTGTTGCCAGCGCCGCTCGGTGCGGAAGTAGGCTGGCTCGACGAGGGCAATGCCCTGTGTCTTGGCGAAGGCTTCAGCGCCGGTACCGGCCAGCATCACGTGTCCGGATTTTTCCATGACTGCGCGCGCCAGCAGGATCGGATTGCGCACGCGGTGCACGCCGGCGACGGCGCCCGCCTTGAGGCTGGCGCCGTCCATGATCGAGGCATCGAGTTCATTGCGCCCGTCGTGGGTGAAGACCGCGCCCTTGCCGGCATTGAAGTGGGGATCGTCCTCGAGCTGGGTCAGCGCCGCGGTCACCGCGTCGAGCGCCGGCTTGCCGGACTCGAGCTGGCGATAGCCCGCCTGGAGCGCCTTGCCGAGGGCCTTGCGCACGCTGGCTTCGAATTCGGGCGTCATGTCCTTGCGCACGACCCCGGCGCCGCCGTGGATGACCAGGGCGGGCTTGTGCGTCGGCTCGGCCATTGCGCCGGAGGCCATTGTGCCGATGAAGGCCAGGCCAAGGAGAAGTGATTTCATCGTCATGCCCCGCTTCGATTGGATGTCTGGCTGGATGGGCGGATCACGCGCATCAGTGCGCTGCCGCCGCTTCGACGGCCCGCATCACGCGCAGCAGGTTGCCGCCGAGCACGCCGTCGATCTGCGCCTCGGTGAAGCCTTCGCGCAGCAGGCGCTCGGTGATTTTCGGCAAACTGGCGATGTCCTCCATGCCCTTGACGCCACCACCGCCGTCCCAGTCGGCGCCGAGGCCGACATGTTCCGGCCCGGCAACCTTGATGATGTGCAGCATGTGCTTCATGTAGTCGTCGAATGTCGCCTGTGGCGCCGGGTATTTCGCCTCCATCTCGCGGTAGTGCAGCATGGCTTCCTTGCGCCTTTCGGGAGTCAGCCTGGCGCTGTCCTCGATGACGTCGAAAAAGCGGTCGACCTCGGCATCGCGCTCCTTGTTCGCCGGGACATCGATCAGGAACTGGTTGACCGAGTTGACCTGGATGACGCCACCGTTCGCGGCCAGCGCGCGCAGGCGGGCATCGTCGATGTTGCGCGGGTGGGCGTTGAGCGCGGCTGACGCCGTGTGCGAAAGCACGACAGGCGCCTTCGACAGCGCGAGCACCTGATCGAACACCGTGTCGCTGGCGTGCGAGAGATCGATGATCAGGCCGAGCCGGTTCGCTTCGGCAACCAGCGCCCGGCCCTTGTCGCTGAGCCCGTTGAATTCCGGGCCGCCCGGGTTGGTCGAGGAGTCGGCGAAATCGTCGTTGGAGGAGTGCACGAGTCCAAGCATGCGCAAGCCCAGTCCGTAATAGGCGCTGAGCAGGCTCGGGTCGGTTGCCAGGGGCGACGCGTTCTCCATGCTGATGTAGACGATGCGCTTGCCGGCCTTCTTGATGCGCGCGGCGTCGTCGGCGCCGAGGGCGATTTCGAACTTGTCCGCATTGGCGGCTACCATCTCGCGGATCTCGACCATCCGTTTCAGGCCATGGTCCCGCGCCGAGCGGTTGCCGGCAGTCGTGCGCTCGCCCTGCGGCGTGTAGATCACCCAGAACCCGCCATTGAGCCCGCCTTCGACCATGCGGGGATAGTCAACCTGGGAAAACTCGGCTTCGACACTGTGGCGGTCGCCAATCTTCCAGTCCGGTCGCGCGAACAGCATCGGCGTGTCCAGATGCGTGTCGAGCACGATGGCGCGCTGGTGGATGGCACGTGCCTTGGCGGCGAGTGCATCGGAATCGGTCGCATGGACGGGCAGGGCGATGACCACGCCGAGCAGAAGGCCGGAAATGGAGTTCTTCATCGTTCGATGCGGATCGACAGGAGGGAGTCGTGGATGACACCACAGCCGGGGCGCAGCGACAATGCCCGTGGCCCTGACTCGTACCTTGGTCCGATGACAGACCTGGCGGCAGTTGCTACGGTGCCGGCATGAACGCAATCCCCAGAACCGGTTTTTGCCTGCTTGCCACCCTTGTCCTCGCTGCCTGCGCGAGCAACCGCACGGCTTCGGAGAAAACGGTCATGTCCGATGGACTCATCAGCGGAATCAGGGTCACCAGCCATCAAGGCGACGACGACCTGCTCAGCGCCGGGCTCGGCCTGGCCGGCCTGCGTGGCGCAGCGCCGGCGTTCGCCGATCCGCAGCAGCCCACCGCGGCCGAACTGAGGCGCCGGGCGATCCATGCCAGCTGGCGTGGCATCGCCGACCTCGGTCCACTCGGCGGATACGGGGAAATCTACGGCGCCGTGCCGCTCGTCAGCGGGCGCGAGTTCATGGCGTTTGCACGGCTGCCGAACGCGAAGGCGCCGCATCGCGTGTTGCTGCAGGTGCCCGACCTGTTCGACCGCGACAAGCGCTGCGTGGTGGTCACCGCGTCCTCCGGGTCGCGCGGCATCTACGGCGCGATCTCGTTCGCCGGAGCCTGGGGATTGCCGCGAGGCTGCGCGGTGGCCTATACCGACAAGGGCAATGGCAGCGGCTATTTCGATGTCGCCAGCAATACCGGTGTCGCCCTGGATGGCACGCGCGCCGAACGGGGCAGCGCCATGCTTGAATTTGCGCCTGCCGACGAGGCGGTGCCGGCGGCGGCCAACCAGGTACTGGTCAAGCACGCGCATTCCGGGGACAACCCCGAAGCGGACTGGGGCCGGCATGTCCTCCAGGCGGCGCGGTTCGCCTTGCATGCGCTCGACCAGGCGTTCCCGGAGCAGGCGCCGTTCACGGCGGAAAACACGCGGATACTGGCTGCCGGCCTGTCGAATGGCGGCGGTTCCGTGTTGCGCGCGGCGGAAAGCGACGGCGGCCTGCTCGACGGCGTCGTCGCTGTCGAGCCGAACATCTGGGCCGGCGAGGGTGGTCGGGCGCTGTACGACTATGCGACCGAAGCGATGCTGTTGATGCCCTGCGCCCTGCTTGATCCGCGTTTCGACCAAACCCCGTTCGCGCGCGTCAACGGGGCGCCGCCGCCAGCCTGGCAGACCCGTTGCGAGACGCTCGGGAACCAGCGCTGGCAGTCGGCCGGCAGCACGCTTTCCGCCCCCGCCCGGGCGCTGGAAAGCCTGCATGCGACCGGCTGGACAGACGAGGCACTGGCCAGTGCGGCGACCTCGACGGCGCTGGATCTGTGGCGCGCGGTGGCGGTTACGTATTCGGCCGCGTATGCGCGAACCGGCGTCGGCCCGATGCCCTGCGGCTTCGGACTGGCAGCGATGGATGCAGGCGGCGTGCCACATGCGGCGACGCTGGCCGAGCAGGCCGCGTGGTGGGCCGATGCAACCGGGATCGCGCCGGGTGCCGGTGTCGGCATCGTCGACAGCATGGCCACAGGCAAGGATGCGACGTGGCCTAGCGCGGAGTGCCTGAGCCAGTTGTGGAGTGAGTCAGGCGAGCCCGGCTCGCGCGTCGTCACCGGCGTCGGAGAGACGCGTGCCGCCTTGCCGCGCTCCGACCTGCCGATCATCATCGTGCACGGACAGGCGGACGGCCTGGTTCCGATTGCCTTCAGCTCCGATCCCTATGTGCGATGGCTGCGCGCAAACGGGCGCGATCCGTCGTACTGGCGAGTCGGTCATGCCCAGCATTTCGATGCCTTCCTCGCCTTTCCGGGATTCGGCGACCGCCATGTGCCGATGCTGCCGTACGCCTATGCCGCATTGGATCGGCTCTGGGCCCACGTGTTCGCGGATGAGCCGCTGCCGGCGAGCCGCGACATCGCGACGACGCCGCGTGGCGACGGCCCGCTCGGGGCCAGCCAGCTCGGCGAATTCTGACCCCGGCCGCGCCTGACGGGGCCGGCTCCTGGTCGTTCGGACCGCGGGTGCGGTTCGCCGCGGTAACGTGCACACGGCTATCATGTGCCGGAAGCGGCGCTTTCGTCGCGAGCGAACGGGAACCGGAGACCTGCCATGAGCGAACCGCTTGATGTGGCCCAATGGGCAAGAAACTGGGAGGCGATGGCACGCCAGGCGCAGGCAAGCCTGGGCGGACTGGCTGGCCAGGCGCCCTGGAACGCGGCCGGCGCGAACGGCACCGGCTGGGCGGAGAGCCTGAGCAAGTCGAATCCGTTTGCCGGCGGCAAGCAGCAGAGCGAAGCCGTCGAGCGCCTGCTGGCCGGAGCCCAGGGCTATCTCGGCATGCTGCAGGGCCTCGCCGCGGCAGCCTCCGGCCAGGGCGACGCGACGGGGTTCGCCGATACGTTTCGCAACGGTTTCCTTGCGGGCGGGCTGCCGCAGGCGGCAATGGGCAATCCGATGGCTGCGGCCATGCGCGGCTTCGGCGGTCATGGTGCAATGGATTTTGGCCAGATGATGGAACAGTTCAGCGCCGCCGCCGGATCGATGTTCGACCCTTCCGGGAATGCGCTGCGGCAACCCGCATTCGGCCACCTGCGCGAAAAGCAGGAAGACCTGCAGGAAACTGCACAGGTTTTCATCGACTACCAGCAGCAGAGCGCGCGCTACGATCGCCTCATGCTCAAGATCGCCGAACAGGCCTTCGCGCGTTTCCAGCTCAAGCTGGCCGAGCGTGAGGAACCGGGTCGGCAGATCGACTCGGTGAAAGGCCTGTACGACCTCTGGATCGATGCCGCCGAGGAAGCCTATGCCGAAGCCGCGTTGTCCGGGGAATACCGCGAAGTCTATGCGGCCGTTGTCGACGCCCAGATGCGCGTGCGCCGCCAGGTGCAAGGCGCAATCGAGAAGTTCTGCGCCGAACTGGGCATGCCCACGCGCAGCGAGGTCAACAGCATCGGCGAGCGCCTGCAGGCACTGCGCCGGGAATTCCGCGAGGAGCGTGAGTCCGCCGGCGAGCATGAGGATCTGTCCGCCGAAGTGGCTGCATTGCGCGAGGAGTTGTCTTGGCTGAGGGCTCGCTCGCCCGCGGCCGCCGGCAGTGCGAAGGCCGCCGAAGCGTTCGAAGTGGCGAAGCCGGAACGGTCGCGCAAGGCAGAAAAGGCCGGCAAGCGGGCGAAAGCCGGGAAGCCGGCAAAGAAGGTAAAGAAAGAAAAGAAAGCGAAGAAAGAAAAGAAAGCAAAGAAATCCGAGCCTGCCAAGGCAGCCGGGAATGTGAAGGCAAACCGGTCTGCGAAGGCCGCCAAACCGGCGAAGGCCGCCAGGCCAGCAAAGGCAGCCAAGCCAGCGAAGGCCGCCAGGCCAGCGAAGGCCGCCAGGCCAGCGAAGGCCGCCAGGCCAGCAAAGGCCCCGGCGGCCAATGCGGAGCCGGTCGCTGCGCTGGCCGCGCCGGAAAGGAAAATCGAAGCCAGGAAGCCGCGCCGCACGCCGTTGGCGAAATCGACGCCGCCACGCCGCGCGAAGCGCACGAAGTCCGCGGGCCGCTCGGCCAAGGGCGCAACGCCGGCCTCGAGTCGGGCCAGGCCGAAAACGGCACGCGGCCCGGGGGCGAACAGTTTCGCCGCCAGCATCGCGCGCTTCGCCCGCAAGTCGAAGTCGGCGGCGGCAACCGGGCCGCACATGCGGGTGAAGCCGAACGCGGCCGTTCGCGGAGGTGACAAGTAATGGGCCCGATCAATATCCAGCCGTCGGCGCTGTACGACGAGGCGATCAAGTTCCAGAAGAAGATGAGCGCGGGCATGCAGGTGCTGCGCACGCTCGACGACGTCGATTTCGGCGTTACCCCGAAGGAAGAGATCTATCGCGAGGACAAGCTCGTCGTCTACCGCTTCCGGGGCGAGCGCAAGCCGACCGCGAAGACGCCGACCCTGATCGTCTATGCGCTGGTCAACCGGCCCTACATGGTGGACCTGCAGGAAGACAAGTCACTGGTGCGCAACCTGCTTGCCCAGGGCGAGGATGTCTACCTGATCGACTGGGGCTATCCGGACCGCGCCGATCGCTGGCTGACCCTCGACGACTACATCAATGGCTACATTCGCCGCAGCGTCGATGCCGTGGCGAAGAACGCCGGCGTGAAGAAGATCAACCTGCTCGGCATCTGCCAGGGCGGGGCGTTCTCGCTGTGCTTCACCGCGATCCATCCGGGCAAGGTGAAAAACCTGATCACCATGGTGACGCCGGTGGATTTCCACACCCCGGACAACATGCTGTCGAACTGGACGCGCAACCTCGACGCCAACCTCTTCGTCGACACGATCGGCAACGTCCCGGCCGACCTGATGAACTGGTGCTACCTCATGCTCAAGCCGATGCGCCTGCTCCAGCAGAAGTACGTCGGCATGGTCGAAATCCTCGACAACAAGGAAGAGCTCGAAAACTTCCTGCGCATGGAGAAGTGGATCTTCGATTCACCCGACCAGGCCGGCGAGGCATTCCGCCAGTTCATGGTCGATTTCTACCAGGGCAACAAGCTGGTCAACGGCGGCCTGGTGATCGGCAAGCACGCCGTCAACCTGAAGAACATCACGATGCCGGTGCTCAACATCTTCGCCGAGCAGGACCACCTGGTCCCGCCCGATGCGTCGCGGGCGATGCAGGGCCTCATCGGCAGCGAGGACTACACGCAGATCGCGTTCAAGGGCGGCCACATCGGCATCTACGTGTCCGGCCGCGCCCAGCGAGAAGTGCCGCCGGCGATCCACGAGTGGTTGCGGGCGCGTGCCTAGCAAGAACTGGCTGTACAAGCCGTTGTAGGAGCCCCCTTCAGGGGCGATCTTCTCGTCCCGATCGTATGAAAGGCATCGCCCCTGAAGTGGGCTCCTCCAGTTGAGGATCGGCCTTGTGCCTGGCGACTGGCGGGATTGGCTTTCGAGCGCACTTCAGAAGGTTCGGTGCGGAGGTGCGCCTCTCGCGCGTTAGAATGCGCCACCCTTTTTCCCGGTGCTGCAGCGCAATGAACGAAGTCCTGTTCAATATCCACCATATCGGCGTCACTCCCTGGAAGCTGATCGGTTACCTCGGCGTGCTCCTCTTCACCAGCCGCTGGTTCGTGCAGATGTATGCGACCAAGAAGCTGCGCCGCGTGCACATGCCGCGCTCGTTCTGGTGGCTGTCCATCCTCGGCAGCCTCATGCTGGTGAGCTATTTCACCTTCGGCAAGAACGATTCGGTCGGCATCCTTTCCAACGCATTTCCGGCGTTTGTCTCGATCTACAACCTCGTCGTCGACATCCGCCATCGCAGGGAGTGGCAGGAAAGCTGAACGGGTGCAGCCGGTTCAGGTTCGTGCCAGAATCGGCCGGTCAGGCGGCCGCCTGGCGATCAACCTCGGGGAGAGGCAAGCATGGAAAATCGTAGCAGTGCACCGGTCATGTCGCTGGGCGACTGGATCATCACGTTCATCATCCTCGCGATTCCACTGGTCAACATCGTCATGTTGTTCGTCTGGGCCTTTTCCAGCTCAACCAATCCGAACAAGGCCAATTTCTGCAAGGCTTACCTGATTCTTGCCCTGGTCGCGATCATCCTGTTCTTCGTATTCGGCGGCATGGCATTCATGTCGGCCATGAGCGGCGCCGGTTCATCGGGAATGTGAAGCTCCACGCGCCTGCCGCTTGCGGCAGGCGCGTTTCCCCCGGAAGCCGGGTTTCACTCCGGATCGTAGTCGAGATTCGGCGCCAGCCAGCGTTCGGCTTCGGGCACGGTCCAGCCCTTGCGCCGCGCATAGTCCTCGACCTGTTCGCGCGTCACCCGGCCGACCACGAAGTACTGGCTCTGCGGGTGCGAGAAATACCAGCCTGAAACCGCCGCCGTCGGCAGCATGGCGAAATTCTCGGTGATCGAGATGCCGGCATTCGCCGTGGCATCCAGCAGGCGGAACAGGGTCGCCTTTTCGGTGTGGTCCGGACAGGCCGGGTAGCCCGGGGCTGGCCGGATGCCGAGGTACTTCTCGTCGATCAGCTCGTCGTTGCCCAGCGCTTCGTCGCGTGCATATCCCCAGTATCGCCGGCGCACGCGCTGGTGCAGGCATTCCGCGAACGCCTCGGCCAGGCGGTC
The DNA here is from genome assembly GCA_036734345.1 of Dokdonella sp. Taxonomy (GTDB): domain Bacteria; phylum Pseudomonadota; class Gammaproteobacteria; order Xanthomonadales; family Rhodanobacteraceae; genus Dokdonella. The sequence goes on from DAIMYT010000006.1 coordinate 24,753, forward strand.
GGCAAGGGCCTTGAGCATGATCGCCGAGTAGTCGTCGTGGTCCTTCTCGAACCGCGCGACATGGGCATCGATGCCGATGCCTGCGGTCACCGCGAAGCCCCCGATCCAGTCGCGAATACCCGATTCGCCCGGCGCGATGAAATCGGCGAGGCAGAAGTCCGGGCGTTCGACCGGCTTGTCGGCTTGCTGGCGGAGGAAATGCAGGGTCGCCAGTTCGCTGCCATCGGGGTTTGCCAGGCGCACGTCGTCGCCGCTTGCGCTGGCCGGCCAGAAACCGATGACGCCGCGTGCCACTAACCATTTCTCGGCGACGATGCGATCGAGCATGGCCAGCGCATCACGATGCAGTTCGCTCGCCTGCGCGCCGACGACTTCGTCCTCGAGTATCGCGGGATACCTGCCGGCCAGCTCCCAGGCGTTGAAGAACGGTGTCCAGTCGATGAACGGTGCAAGGTCCGCGAGCGGGAAATCATCGAAAACGGTTGTACCGGGAGTATCCGGCGCGACGGGGCGGTGGGCACCCCAGTCGCCATCGAAGCGCTGCGCGCGCGCCTTTTCGAGGGTCACCAGCCTTTTCGCATTGGCGCGTCCCTTGTGGCGCTCGCGGATGTCGGCGTATTCGGCACGGACCTTTTCCATGAACGCATCGACCAGTTCCTTCGAGATCAGTGACTGGGCGACACCGACGGCACGCGATGCGTCCTTCACCCAGACCGTCGGCGCCTTGTAGTACGGATCGATCTTCAGCGCGGTGTGCGCGCGCGAGGTCGTTGCACCGCCGATCAGCAAGGGCAGGTGGAAATCCTGGCGTTGCATCTCCCTGGCCACGTGCGACATTTCCTCGAGCGAGGGCGTGATCAGGCCGGACAGGCCGATCATGTCCGCATTCTCGGCACGCGCGGTGTCGAGGATCTTCTGCGCCGGCACCATCACGCCGAGATCGATGACTTCGAAGTTGTTGCAACGGAGCACGACGCCGACGATATTCTTGCCGATGTCGTGCACGTCGCCCTTGACCGTGGCCATGATGATCTTGCCGTTGTTCCTGCCGGCATCGCCGGTGCGCAGTTTTTCGGCCTCGATATAGGGCAGCAGCCAGGCCACCGCCTTTTTCATCACGCGCGCCGACTTGACCACCTGCGGCAGGAACATCTTGCCGGCGCCGAACAGGTCGCCGACGACGTTCATGCCATCCATCAGCGGGCCCTCGATCACATCGAGCGGTCGCGATGTTTCCAGGCGCGCTTCCTCGGTATCGACCTCGACGTGCGCATCGATGCCGTGCACGAGCGCATGGGCCAGCCGTTTCGCCACGGGCAGGGTGCGCCAGGCATCCTTTTCCTCGCGATCCCCCGTTCCAGTACCACGGCTGCCGCGCTTGTAGTTCTCGGCGATCTCGAGCAGGCGCTCGGTGGCGTCCCTGCGTCGGTTGAGGACGACATCCTCGACGCGCTCGCGCAGCTCGGGGTCGAGGTCGTCGACGATCGGCAAGGCGCCGGCATTGACGATGCCCATGTCCATGCCGGCGCGGATGGCGTGATAGAGGAACACCGCGTGTATCGCCGCGCGAACCGGCTCGTTGCCACGGAATGAAAAGGACACGTTGGAAACGCCGCCGGACACATGGCAATGCGGCAGGGTGCGGCGGATGATCCGCGTGGCCTCGATGAAATCGACCGCGTAGTTGTCGTGCTCCTCGATGCCGGTTGCGATGGCGAAGATGTTCGGGTCGAAGATGATGTCTTCGGGCGGGAAGTCGAGTTGACCGGTGAGGATGCCGTAGGCACGCGTGCAGATCGCGACCTTGCGCTCGCAGGTGTCGGCCTGGCCCTCCTCGTCGAAGGCCATGACCACCGCCGCGGCGCCGTAGCGAAGCACCTTGCGCGCCTGTTCGATGAACTGCGCCTCGCCTTCCTTGAGCGAAATCGAGTTGACCACGCCCTTGCCCTGCAGGCACTTGAGTCCAGCCTCGATCACGCTCCATTTCGACGAATCGACCATCACCGGGATGCGCGCGATGTCGGGTTCCGATGCGATCAGGTTGAGGAAGCGCATCATCGCCGCTTCCGAGTCGATCAGGCCTTCGTCCATGTTGACGTCGAGGATCTGCGCGCCGCTGTCGACCTGCTGGCGGGCGACCTCGACGGCGTCTTCGAAGCGTCCTTCCTTGATCATCTTGCGGAACTGCGCGCTGCCGGTGACGTTGGTGCGCTCGCCGACATTGATGAAGTTGAGTTCGGGGGTGATGACCAGCGGCTCGAGGCCGGACAGCACGGTATGGCGCGGCTGGTGTTTCATGGCGACTGTTCCGGCGCGGGCAGGCGGCGCGGGGGCAGGCCGCGCACCGCTTCGGCGATCGCCCTGATGTGCGCGGGCGTCGTGCCGCAGCAGCCGCCGACCAGGTTGAGCAGGCCGGAGGTCGCGAACTCGTGGAGCGTCGCCGCCATTTCCTCGGGGCTTTCGTCGTATTCGCCGAATGCATTCGGCAGGCCGGCGTTCGGATGCGCGCTGACATGGCTGTGGCTGACCCGGGCCAGGGTTTCGACGTGCTCGCGCATGTCGCTGGCACCGAGCGCGCAGTTGAGCCCGAACGAAAGCGGCCGGCTGTGGGCCAGCGACGCATGGAACGCTTCGGCCGTCTGCCCGGACAGGGTCCGCCCGGACCGATCGGTGATCGTGCCGGAGATCATGATCGGCAGGCGGCCGCCCCGCGCTTCGAAGACTTCCTCGATGGCGAACAGCGCGGCCTTGGCATTGAGCGTATCGAAGATCGTCTCGATCATGAGCGTATCGGCGCCGCCGTCGATCAGGCCTTCGACCGCTTCGCGATAGGCGCCGCGCAGTTCGTCGAAGCTGGTGTTGCGGAAGCCCGGATCGTTGACGTCGGGGCTGATCGAAGCCGTGCGACTGGTCGGTCCGAGCACGCCGATCACGAAGCGCGGCTGGTCCGGCGTCTTCGCCGACCAGGCATCGCAGCGCTCGCGCGCGATGCGGGCGCCTTCGCGATTGAGCTCGTAGACGATGTGCTGCAGATGGTAGTCGGCCTGGCTGATCGAGGTCGCGTTGAAGGTATTGGTCTCGACCAGGTCGGCGCCGGCTTCGAGATAGGCGTCGTGCACGGCGGCGATGACGTCGGGGCGGGTCAGCAGGAGCAGGTCGTTGTTGCCCTTGAGATCGTGGCTGCAGCCTTCGCCATGGACATGCGCGGAGTCGTGGCCGTCGGCGAAGCGCTCGCCGCGATAGTCGCCTTCCTCGAGGCGATGGCCCTGGATCATCGTGCCCATGGCGCCGTCGATGACGAGGATGCGCTCGCGCAATGCCTGTTCGAGCATCGCCACGCGGTCGGGGTGCAGCCAGTGGGCGGAGTGGCTCATGGCTTGCGCGCGAGCAGCGAGATCACTTCGAAATGCGGTGCCTTGCTTTCGCGCGTGATGCGTCCGCAGGTCAGCACTTCGAGTCCGGCGCTGCTGGCGAATTCGCGCAGTTCGGCGGGCTTGAAGCCGAGGTTCCGGTGATCGAACGGCTCCACCGCGGTGCGGTGCGCGTGCCGGCCGAGGGTGGCCACGAGCAGGCGGCCGCCCCGGGCCAGCAGGCGCGCAGCTTCGGCGACGACCGTGGCGGGATGCTCGCTGTAGGTCAGGGCGTGCATGAGCAGGATCAGGTCGAAGCGCTTGCGCCCGAAATCCAGCGCGTGCATGTCGCCTTCGACGACTTCGACATTGGCGAATGGCTTGAGGCGCTCGCGGGCCGCGCCGACCACGCGCGGACTGGCGTCGACGCAGACGATCGAGCGCGCCCGCGGAGCCAGCAGCTCGGCGAGCACGCCGTCTCCGGAGGCAATGTCGAGCACATCGCCGGCATCGACGAGCTGGGTCATGGCACGGGCGAGCGTCTCCCAGGTGCGTCCCGGCGAGTAGTGGCGTTCCATGTCGCCGGCGACCGTATCGGCCCAGCCCTCGGCGCGTGCGCGCTTGGCCAGGATGCCGGGCAGGCGGCGTTCGTCATCGACCAGCAGGGCATCGTCGACGGCTTCCTTGAGGGCGTGCAGCAGCGCGCTTTCCCGCGGCGCCAGTTCGCCGTTGAAGCGGTAGTAGGACGACACGCCGGCGCGGCGGTCGCGCACCAGGCCGGCCTCCTTGAGCTTGGCCAGGTGGGTCGAGACGCGTGGCTGGGCCAGGCGCAGGATCGCCGAGAGCTCGGCGACGGTCAGTTCCTCGCGTTCGAGCAGGGCGAGCAGGCGCACCCGGGTCGGGTCGGACAACAGCCTGAGCAGCGATGAGGTGGCGGTCAGATCCACGAAACATCCTTTCATCTTGATCAAAAGATGGAGTCGCAGCGTAGCCAGCCCTTGCGGCTTAGTCAACGCATGTGATGTCCGTGCACCCTGCGCGGCGGCCGTCCGGCTCCACCCGACCGGCCCGCTGCAGTTATGCTGCGCTCCCTCCCTGTTTGGACGTCCGTGCAATGCATCGGAGTCGTGCCTGCCGCATCCTGTCCTGCGTCATTTTCCTGGGGCTGGCCTGCGCTGGCGAACCGGCCATGGCCGTCCGGCTCGACCAGCTGCTCCATTACCGGACGCCGCCACCAGCGGCAATTCCCTACCGCGCGATCGAGACCGGCGGCAGGCGCAACGGCGAGCTCCTGCCTCTGGTGGTGTTCCTGCATGGCAGCGGGCAGGACGGCAACGATGACGAATCGCAACTGCAGGGCTACGGCAATGGCTCGCTCGAATTCGTCGACAGCGCCATCCATGGCGGTATCCCGCTGGTGTTCGCCGCTCCGCAGGTCGACCAGGAATACTGGCCGGCGCAGCGGGTCGCTGCGGTGGTGCGCGACATCCTCGCGCGGTTTCCGGTCGATCCGCGGCGCATCACGCTGACCGGCCTGTCCGATGGCGGGACCGGCGTCTGGAATGCCCTGAAGGCCTACCCGCGGTGTTTCGCCGCCGGGGTTCCGATGTCCGGCATGACCGAGCTGGCCGGCCTCGCCCCGATCCGCGACGTGCCGCAGTGGATATTCCACGGCGGCAAGGACAACGACACCAATGTCGAGACCGGCTATGGCGGCGCCATGGTCGGTTCGCGCGCCGTGGTCCGGGCCTTGCGTGCGATGGGGGGGCATCCGCGCTATACCGAGTATCCGGGCGAAATGCACGTGATCTGGCCGCGCGCCTACGCCGAAGATGCACTGCTGCCGTGGATCCTCGACCAGCGGCTGCCCGGCCCGGCCTGCGATTTCGCCGCGATTGGGCGCTGAGGCGCCCGACACGATAAAATCCCCGGCCGCCCCACGTGCCAAGGATTATTCATGGATTTCCGCCTCAGCGACGACCAGCTCTCGATCCAGTCCATCGCCCGCGACTTCGCGCAGAAGAGAATCGCGCCCGTAGCCGCCGAACTGGATGCATCGGGCACGTTTCCGCTCGAGAACATCCGCGAGATGGGCCAGCTCGGGCTGATGGGCATCGAGGTGCCCGAGGAGTACGGCGGCGCGGGCATGGACCCGGTGGCCTATGCGGTCGCCATGATCGAGATCGGCGCCGCCGATACCGCGCACTCGACGATCATGTCGGTCAACAATTCCCTCTACTGCAACGGCATCCTCCAGCATGGCACCGAGGAGCAGAAGCAGAAGTACGTGCGCGCCATCGCTTCGGGCGAGCATATCGGCGCCTACGCGCTGACCGAGCCGCAATCGGGATCCGACGCCTCGGCCATGCACACGCAGGCGACGAAGAACAAGGACGGCGACTGGGTCATCAATGGCAAGAAGAGCTGGATCACATCGGGTCCGGTCGCGAAATACATCATCCTGTTTGCAATCACCACGCCGGGCATCGGCGCCAAGGGCATCTCGGCGTTCATCATCGATACCGGCCGTCCCGGCTTCCACGCCGGCAAGACCGAGCCCAAGCTCGGCATTCGTGCGTCGGCGACCTGCGAGATCGAGTTCCACGACTATGTCTGCCCTGCGCAAGACATGCTCGGGCCGCAGGGCAAGGGCTTCGGCATCGCCATGGGCGTGCTCGATGCCGGTCGCATCGGCATTGCCTCGCAGGCGGTGGGCCTGTGCCGCGCCGCCTATGAGGCAAGCGTCGCCTACGTGCAGGAGCGCAAGGCCTTTGGCCATGCCATCGGTTCGTTCCAGATGATCCAGTCCAAGATCGCGGACATGAAGTGCCGGCTCGATGCGGCGATGCTGCTGACCCTGCGCGCGGCCTTTGCCAAGTCCGAAGCGGACAAGAGTGGCGGGCGTTTCAGCACCGAGGCGGCTGTCGCCAAGTTGTACGCCTCGGAAGCGGCCATGTGGATCACCCACCAGGCCGTGCAGATCCATGGAGGCATGGGCTATTCGAAGGAAATGCCGCTGGAGCGCTACTTCCGCGATGCGAAGATCACCGAGATCTACGAGGGCACCAGCGAGATCCAGCGCCTGGTGATCGCGCGCAACGAGACCGGCTTGCGTTGACGCCTGCGGGCTGCACGACGCGCAGGATTCAGCCGGCCCGGCCCGATTCGAAACGCGATACGTTTGCCATCGCCGCTGGTTCGTTCTTCTGGCCCTTCGGGTGCAGGGTCTCCGCCAGCATGACGCGGTCGCGACCGCTGTTCTTGGCCAGGTACAGCGCGTTGTCGGCATTGCGCAGCAGTTCTTCCGGGGTGCGGCCGTGTTCGCCGAAGGTGGCGACGCCGATCGACACGGTGATCTTGCCCAGCGACAGGTTGCGGTGCTGCACATCGAGCTTGCGGATCGCGACGCAGATCTCCTCGGCGCGCGCTGCCGCCAGGTCCGCGTCGGCTTCGGGCATCAGGATGGTGAATTCCTCGCCGCCGTAGCGGCAACTGACGTCCTCGCTGCGCACGGTTCGTGCGAGAGTCACGCCGAACTGGGCGAGCAGGGTGTCTCCGGCCTCGTGGCCGAAGCTGTCGTTGAAGCGTTTGAAATGATCGATGTCGATCATCAGCACGCTGAGCGGAATCCTGCGCCGGTCGGCGCGCTGCACTTCGCGCTCGAACGATGCCTCAAGGTAACGACGATTGAACAGGCCGGTCAGCGGATCGCGAAGCGATTGCGTGCGCAGCGTTTCCTGCAGCCTGAGGTTGGCCATCGCCAGGGAGATCTGTTCGCAGGCGGTGATCGCGATTTCGCGGTCGCCGCTGCTGATTTCGCTTTCGCCGAACACGGTCAGGACGCCAAGCATCTCGCCCTGGGCGATCATCGGAACGCAAAGGTGGCTTTGCTGCCCCGCGGTTGCGCCTTCCGCATGCACGTGCTTGCAACTGAAGGCCGGGATGCTGCCGGCAGGTGGATAGGCATGGCCGCAACGCAGGGCCCAGCAGTCGTTCGGGCCGAACAGCGCATTCTCGGCCGGCAAGGCCTCGCCCCAGTCGGCGATCGATTCGATCAGGTTCTTGGAGGAGTTGATCAGGCTGATCGAACCCGAGGTGCCGGCCAGCAGGCGCGGCAGCGATACGCGCAGGCCGCTGGTGGCCTCGTCCATGTTGCGGCAACCCTGCAGCATCTCGCCGAGCTCGGAGAGCTGGCGCAGCGAGCTGGCGAGTTGCTGGGAATTCTTCAGGCTGTTGGTCAGCTCGATGTTCGCGGAGCGGACCCGGCCTTCGCTATGGAAACGGTGCTTTTCCTCGCGCAGCAGCGCGATGAGGGTCAGGGAAAGGATGACCAGGCAGGTCACCACCGCGCCGACGGTCAGCACGCGGGTCAGGCTGGCCTGCTCGGCGGTGCGGGACTCACGCTCCACGCGCAGCGCTTCCTCGGCCTTGACCAGCGACTCGGCGAGCGCGTCGATCTCGCGATCATGCTCGAGCGAGCTGGCTACCTGGGTGGACTTGCGTGCCGCCTCGATGCCGCCTTCCACGTACTGGGCCAGTACCGAGTTGACCGCTTCCATGCGCAGGTGGATCAGTTCGCCCAGCCTGGCGACGGAAGCGGAGTTTTCCGAATCCTCCCCGGTCAGGTCTTTCAGGCGCGCGCCGTGGATGGCGAGTTTCGGAAGCGTGGCGTAGTAGTCCTCGAGGCGCTTGCGGTTGCCCGAGATGATGTAGGCGCGCTGGCTGGCCTCGGCGTCGTGCAGGCTGGCCACGGTCAGGGTGATTTCCTCCTTGACCTGCTGGGAGTGGCTGACCAGGTTGTTGGCGTCGACGAAGTCCCCGACGGCCCGGTAGACCTGGACGGCGATGGCCGCCAGGGCGATACCGAGAACGATGAACGTTGCGAACAGGCGCTGCTTGCGACGCAGGCTGACGGTGTGCGGTATCACGGGTGTCTTCGTGCTGACCTGACTCATGGTCTGCTCGATTGCAGGGGTAGGTGAGGGGGTTGCTGCAAGCTCTGTGCCATATCTGCCGGGGAAGGCCGGTTTCATGCCGCATGCAGCCGGCTGATTTCCGGAAGTTCGACGAGGTTCACAAGTCGGTGTTCCTTTCTTGGGGATCCGGCCGAAGCAATCGCGGATTTCGGCCCACGCAAGCCGCGCATCGAGCGCTGGCGCGGCCTGCAAGCCCGCCTGAGGCCTGCGCAAGATGACCGGGAGCGGCGCTTTCGGCCCTGCGCGACAGGCACCACAGATGCGTGGCGGGGATCTTTCGCCGCATCGGCCGGGCTGCGGTCCTGCCGGCCATGGATCGGGCGCGGGGGGTTTGACGATCGTCCCGGAATGGGGGAAAGCGCCGGTCCTTTGACGCGGGACGCCGCGGGGTGCCGCGGGGGTTCCCGCCGATCGGGCCTGAGGGTCCCGACTGCCGATTCGACCGCCGCCCGATCGTGGCCGGATGCAAGGGCCTGACGGGCCTTCGAAAAGCCCGCGGCGGGTGGATTCCGGGTAGGGTGGAGCGTATCCTCCGCGCCCACCGCAGCAAGCCCGAAGAAGAGTGATGAATTCCCATAGCGCCGCCAGCGAAGTCCAGCGCCTCGAACCGATTCTGAACCAGATTTCCAGCCAGGCCGGATCGACCCGGCAGCGCGAGGCGCAGGCGTTCGCCGCGCACTTCTTCCGCCACGTCCCGGCCGACGACATCAGGGGCAGGGAACCGGCCGAGTGGGCGCGTATCGCCCAGTTCATGTTCGACTACATTCGCCAGCGCGCGGCGAACTCCGCGAAGATCCGCGTCTTCAACCCGCACCGCGACGCCGAGGGTTTCGAAAACAATCACACCATGATTGCGATGGACACCGACGACATGCCGTTCCTGGTCGATTCGGTCTCGATGGCGATCAACCAGGCCGGTCTGACCACGCATGCGGTGATCCATCCCATCTTCTGCATCGAGCGCGATCCGGGCGGCCACGTGCTGGCCTTCGGCGACGAGCAAAGCGGTCTCGGCGCGGCCGAGTCGATCATGCTGTTCGAGATCGAGCGGATCAGCGACGCCGACGAAATCGAGAGCCTGCGCAAGAACATCGCAGCAGCCGTCGAGGACGTGCGTGCGGCCGTGACCGACTGGCCGACGATGAAGGCCAAGATGCTCGAAATCGCCGACAAGCTGCCTTCGCTCAACCTTCCATTCGACAAGGCCAGCCTCGACGAGGCGCAGGAATTCCTGAAATGGATCGCCGACGACCACTTCACTTTCGTCGGCTATCGTGAATACCGGGTTGTCCTGGAAAACGGCGATGAAGTCCTCAAACCCGTCGCCGACACCGGGCTGGGCATCATGCGCGGGTCGGAAAAGGGGTTCGCCGCGCGTTCGCTCAAATCGCTGGCCGCCAGCGACCTCGACAAGTCCGGCTCGGTCGGCGCGCTGATCCTGACCAAGACCAATTCCCGTTCGCGTGTGCACCGCCCCGGCCACATGGACTACCTCTCGGTGCTGGGTTTCGATGGCGCCGGAAAGCCGGTCATGGAACAGCGCTTCCTGGGCCTGCTGACCTCTTCGGCCTACATGACGCCTCCGCGCCAGGTGCCGCTGCTGCGCACCAACTACGACACCATCCTCAAGCGCTCCGGGCTCAAGCGCGATTCGCACTCGGGCAAGGCCTTGCGCCACATCCTCGACACCCTGCCGCGCGACGAGGTGTTCCAGTGCTCGACAGACGAGCTGTACGACATTGCCATGGCCGTGCTCGACCTGCGCGAGCGGGCGCGCACGCGCCTGTTTGTCCGACGGGACCGCTACGGACGGTTTTTCTCGATTCTGGCCTATGTGCCGCGGGATCGCTTCAACACCGAAGTGCGCGAGCGCATCGAGGCGATGCTGAAGGACTATTTCCGCGCCGAACGCATCGATTCGACCGTCCTGCTCGATGAATCGCCGCTGGCCCGTGTGCACATGATCGTTCGCCCGGACCCCGGCGAGCGGCCGCGCTGGAATGTCGAAGAGCTGGAGGCCGGCATCGCCGAAATCGTGCGCAACTGGCACGACGACCTGCGCGAGATCCTCGTCGCGACCCATGGCGAAGAGCGCGGCGGCAAGCTCGCCAGCCGCTACGGCAAGGCATTGCCGGCCGGCTACATCGAGAAGGTCACTCCGCAGAACGCGGCGGCCGACGTCGAACTGGCCGCGGCGCTGGCCGATGCCGACGACATCCAGCTCAATGTCTATCCTTCGCAGAAGCACGACGGCGTCCTGCATTTCAAGGTCTTCCGCCTCGGCGCGGACATCACCCTTTCGGAAGTGATTCCGCTGCTCGAGAATCTCGGCCTCAGCGTGCTCACCGAGAACCTCTACGAGATCAAGGGGGGCGGCAACGCGATCACGATCCAGGACATCCTGGTGCGTCCGGGGCGGCTCCAGTTCGATCTGGAAGACGTCCGCCTGCTGTTCCAGGAAGCCTTTGAACGCATCTGGCGTGGCGATGCCGAAAACGACGGCTTCAACAAGCTCGTGCTGGGCGCCCGGTTGAACTGGCGGCAGGTCAGCATCCTGCGCGGTTATTGCAAGTACCTGCTGCAGACCGGGGTGCCGTTCTCGCAGGCCTACATGGAGCAGACCCTGGCGAGTTATCCGGACATGGCCGGCCTGCTGGTCGAGCTGTTCGAGGCCAAGTTCGATCCGAACCGGCTAGATGCCGGCGCCGAGTCCATCACCGAGGCGCGCGAGCGCCTGCGCCGCGAGATGGAAACCCTGGTCCCGGAACAATCCATGGCTGACAACCCGGGCCTCATCGACGAGCTCATCGCCAGCCGCGAACAGGATCGCGAAACCCAGGCAAGGGTCATTTCGCATGCCATCCATGCCTTGCTGGGCCGCGTCGCCAGCCTCGACGAGGATCGCATCCTGCGCAGCTTCAATGCGGTGATCCGGGCGACCCTGCGCACCAACTACTACCAGCGCGTCAACGGCAAGCCGCACGAGTACACGAGCTTCAAGTTCGATCCCTCCCAGCTCTCCGAGCTGCCGAAGCCGCGGCCATACCGGGAGATCTTCGTCTACTCGCCGCGCGTCGAAGGCGTGCACCTGCGTTTCGGACCGGTCGCGCGCGGCGGCTTGCGCTGGTCGGACCGTCGCGAGGATTTCCGCACCGAAGTACTCGGCCTGGTCAAGGCGCAGATGGTCAAGAACACGGTCATCGTGCCGGTCGGATCGAAGGGCGGCTTCTTCGTCAAGCGGCCGCCGGCCAGTGGCGAACGCGAGGCAATGCTGGCCGAGGGCGTGGCCTGCTATCGCATGTTCATCAACGGCCTGCTCGACGTGACCGATAACCTGGTCGAAGGCGATGTCGTGCATCCGCGCGACGTGGTCCGCCACGACGACTCCGATCCCTATCTGGTGGTTGCCGCCGACAAGGGCACGGCGACCTTTTCCGATATCGCCAACGCGGTCAGCGCCGAGCACGACTACTGGCTCGGCGATGCATTCGCCTCCGGTGGATCGGTCGGCTATGACCACAAGGGCATGGGCATCACCGCCAAGGGTGCATGGGAATCGGTCAAGCGCCACTTCCGTGCCCTCGGCCGCGACAGCCAGGGCGAGGATTTCACCTGTGTCGGCATCGGCGACATGTCCGGCGACGTGTTCGGCAACGGCATGTTGCTGTCGCGCCATATCCGCCTGGTCGCGGCATTCGACCATCGGCACATCTTCATCGATCCGAACCCCGATGCGGCGGGTTCGTTCGTCGAGCGCGAACGCATGTTCAAGCTGCCGCGCTCGTCCTGGGCCGATTACGACGCGAAGCTGATCTCGAGCGGCGGCGGCATCTACCCGCGCTCGGCCAAGACGATCGACCTGTCCGCGGAAGCCGCGGCCGCCCTGGGCATCGAGGGCGGCGCGCAGAAGCTTTCACCCAACGAGTTGTTGAGCGCGATCCTCAAGGCGCCGGTCGACCTGCTCTGGAACGGTGGCATCGGCACCTACGTCAAGGCATCCAGCGAGACCCATGCCGACGCCGGCGACCGCGCCAACAACGCGATCCGCATCAACGGCGCGGACCTGCGCTGCAAGGTGATCGGCGAAGGCGGCAACCTCGGCATGACCCAGCGCGGACGCATCGAGGCGGCCCAACAGGGCGTGCTGCTGAACACCGACTTCATCGACAACTCGGCCGGCGTCGATACCTCCGACCATGAGGTCAACATCAAGATCCTGCTCAACGACGCCGTGCGCCGCGGCGAGATCAGCGTCGAGCAGCGCAACGAGCTCCTGCGCCAGATGACCGACGAGGTCGAGCGCCTGGTGCTGTTCGACAACTACCGCCAGAACGATGCGATCAGCATCATGGAGCGCATGTCGGTCGCGCGCCTGGGTTCCAAGCAGCACCTGATCCGCACGCTCGAGTCGCAGGGCCTGCTCGACCGCCAGATCGAGTTCCTGCCCAGCGACAACGAGTTCGCCGAGCGCAAGGCGCGCGGGGTCGGACTGACCCGGCCCGAACTGGCCATCCTGCTGTCCTACGCCAAGATCGTGATCTTCCAGCAGCTGCTCGAGTCCGACGTTCCAGAGGATCCGTACCTGTCCAAGGAACTGCGCCGCTACTTCCCCGAACCGTTGCGCGAGCGCTTCGCCGAACACATGGAACGCCATCGCCTGAAGCGCGAGATCATCGCCACCGCGGTGACCAACTCGATGGTCAACCGCATGGGCGCCACCTTCATGTTGCGCATGCAGGAAGACACCGGGCAGCCGCCGGCTGCGGTGGCCAAGGCCTTCAACATCGCCCGCGAGGTACTCGATGCACGCACGCTGTGGGCGGAGATCGAGGCGCTCGACGGCAAGGTCAACGGC
>DAIMYT010000006.1:37943-66724 GCA_036734345.1 Dokdonella sp.
CGGCAACGCCAAGATCGATGCCAGCCTCGCGATCTGGAAGCTGTTGCGCAACATGCCGCGTTGGCGGCTCAACCATCCCGGCGAGGTGCAGGACATCGCCGCGGCGGTCGAACGCTACGAGCCGGCGATGCGCGAGCTGAGGTCGCGCATCGATGGCGTGACCAGCGCCGCCGAACGTGCGGTCTTCGAAGCCGGTCGCGTGCACTGGATCGAGCAGGGGTTCCCGGAGGAACTCTCCAACCAGCTCGCCCACCTGCCGGCATTGGCTTCGGCGATGGACATCGCCCTGGTCGCCCGGCAAAGCGCGCACAGCGTCGTCGAAGTCGCAGCCGTCTACTTTGCCGTTGGCGAGGCGCTCAACCTGAAATGGCTGATGGAAAAGGTCGAGGAACTTCCGGTCGAGACCCGCTGGCATGCGCACGCGCGCGGATCGCTTCGCGACGAGCTCAATGCGCAGCAGCGATCGCTGGTTTCGCAGATGCTCGCCTTCGAGAGCGCCGGCGAGGGCGCGCACCGGGTCGCGGCATGGATGAACCGGGATGATCCGATGCTCAAGATGACCCTGGCGACGCTTGCCGACATGCGCAGCCAGGTGGTCATCGACTATCCGATCGTCTCGGTGGCCGTGCGCCGGCTCGCCCAACTGGTCTAGGGTATAGCGCACTCCGCAGTTCGACCACGGTTGCGGCGTGCGGAATGGCCCGCCCCTGAAAGGGGCTCCTACAGGAGCTTGGGGCCCAGGCTTCCGTAGGAGCCCCTTTCAGGGGCGAGCTTTTCGCATAGGGGGCAAACGGCCCGTGCACGAGGGTTTTTCGCCCTGGCAACGGCTGAAGCTTCTGCTCTGACGGTCTGCTAGAGTCGGGACATGCTGCCTCAAGCAGCGCAATCGACATGGGGTAACAACGTGAGCCAGCGCATCGCCTTTGTCGCGAGTCACGGTGCCGAAGCCCAGGCCGAGCTTGCGGCACTCAAGGATCGTTATGGCGATGTCCCGCCGGAAGAAGCCGAGGTGATCGTTGCCCTCGGCGGCGACGGTTTCATGCTGCGCACCCTGCATCGACACATGTCGCTCGGCATTCCGGTGTACGGCATGAAACTCGGCACGATCGGCTTCCTGCTCAATCCCTTCCATGCAGACGACCTGCGCGAGCGCATCGAACGCGCCATGCCGACGGTCATGCGCCCGCTCAGCATGCATGCCCATTCGGAATCGGGCACCACGGTCGAGGCGCTGGCATTCAACGAAGTGTCCCTGTTGCGCCAGACCAAGCAGGCGGCGCATATCCGCGTGTCGCTCAACGGCGTCGTGCGCATCGAGGAACTGATGTGCGATGGCGTCCTCGTCGCCACGCCGGCCGGTTCCACCGCATACAACCTTTCCGCGCACGGTCCGATCCTGCCGATCGGCTCGAAACTGCTGGCGATGACGCCGATCTCGCCGTTCCGCCCGCGACGCTGGCGCGGCGCCGTGCTGCCGGCGACCACCGAGATCAAGTTCGAGATCCTCGATCACTACAAGCGCCCGGTCAGTGCCACTGCCGATTCGAGCGAAGTACGCGACGTCGTCGAGGTGGTGATCCGCGAATCGACCGAGCAGACCATGACCCTGCTGTTCGATCCCGAGCACAATCTCGAGGAACGCATCCTCAAGGAACAGTTCACGGTCTAGGCATGGGCGCGCAGTTCGCTTAAAGTCACGGATTGTCCGGCTGCGGCCGGTTCGTCGGCCCACGGAACGGGCGCACTCCTGGGGAGTTTGTCGATGCTGGTTCCGATTCTGCGTCATTTGCCATTGGCCCTTGCCTGCGCGACTGCTCTTTCGCCCGTTCTCGCCGCCGAAGTCGAGCCCGGGTTGCGCGCGCAGGCGCAGCAGTCGGGATCGGTCGATACCCTGGTCGTGCTCGGCGCCAAGGCTCCGAAAAGCCTCTTGCGCACCGATGGCGACTACCTCGAACGCCGGCGCAATCTGGTCGATACGCTGCGCGCGACGGCCGAGCTGAGCCAGGCCGACCTGCGCGCGTGGCTCGATGCGCAAGGCGTGGCCTACCGGCCGTTCTGGATCGTCAACATGATCCAGGCCCAATTGACGCCGGCCCAGCTCGATGCCCTGTCGGCGCGCAACGACGTGGCGAAGATCGAATCGAACCGGGCGATGGCATTGAAGCGCCCCGCTGACGGAAACGAAGTGCAACAGGGTCCGGTCGCTCCACTGGCGCCGTTGGCCATCGAGTGGGGTGTCAGCAAGATCCGCGCGCCACAGGTCTGGGCTGCCGGATACAACGGGCAGGGCATCGTCATTGCCGGCCAGGACACCGGTATCCGCTGGACCCATGCTGCGATCAAGGCCAGGTATCGTGGCTGGGACGGCCTCAACGCCGATCACAACTACAACTGGCATGACTCGATCCATGGCACCGGCAATGCCACCTGTCCGGGCGACCGCATGGTCCCGTGCGATGACCACGGCCACGGCAGCCACACGATCGGGACCATGCTTGGCGACGATGGCGGTACCAACCAGATTGGCGTCGCGCCTGGCGCGCGCTGGATTGGCTGCCGCAACATGAATGCCGGTGACGGCACGCCAGCCCAGTACAACGAGTGTGCGCAGTTTTTTCTCGCCCCGACCGACCTCGGTGGAGCCAATCCCGATCCGGATCGTGCGCCGGATGTGATCAGCAATTCCTGGGGATGTCCGGCCAGCGAGGGGTGCACGGCCGGCAACGAGGTGCAGGAAGCCATTGAAAATCTCGTTGCCGGAGGCATCGTGTTCGTCGCCGCTGCCGGCAACGATGGCTCGAATTGCTCGACGATCTTCGACGCGCCGGCGACATACGACGCATCGTTCACCATCGGTTCGATGACCTCGGGCGACGCCATGTCAGGCTTTTCTGGTCGCGGTCCTGTCATCGGGTCAGCTGGAGTCAAACCCGATGTGATCGCGCCCGGGTCGTCGGTGCGTTCAATCAACCGGACCAGTGACACCGCCTACATGACGATAAGCGGAACCAGCATGGCCACGCCGCATGTTGCCGGAGTGGTCGCCTTGCTGATGTCGATCGATCCCAACCTGCGCGGCAATCCGGCCCGCGTCGAGCAGATCCTTCGCGACACCGCGGTTCCGCTGGCCGATACCCAGGTTTGCGGAGGCATCCCCGCGACGACCTTCCCGAATCCCGTGCAGGGCGCCGGTCGCGTGGACGCCTGGAACGCCTTCCTGGTCGCCGAACGGATCTTCGCCGACGGAGTCGATGATTGAATGGCGGGGCACCTGTAATATCCACCCCATGTGTGCCCAACCCGTTTCGACACCCCCGGCTGCCAGCGCGACGAACGACAAACTGGTCGTCGCGATTTCCTCGCGTGCGCTGTTCGATCTCGGCGACAGCCACGAACTGTTCGAGCGCGAGGGGCTCGACTCCTACGCGCGTTACCAGATCGCGCATGAAGATGAACTGCTCGCACCGGGTATCGCTTTTCCGCTGGTACAGAAGCTGCTGCGTCTGAATTCGCTGGCGCCGGAAGCACCACGCGTGGAGGTGATCCTGCTTTCGCGCAATTCCGCCGACACCGGCCTGCGCATCTTCAACGCGATCGAACACTACGGCCTCGACATCGTGCGTGCCGCCTTCACCAATGGCGCGCCGACCGCAGCCTATGCGCATCCGTTTGGCGCCAACCTGTTCCTTTCGGCGAACGTCGATGACGTCCGCCGCGCGCTGACCGCCGGCGTCGCCGCGGCGACCATCCTGCCGTCGAAGGCGCCCGAACTGCCGTCCGAGCAGCTGCGCATTGCCTTCGATGGCGATGCCGTGATCTTCGGCGACGATTCCGAAAAGGTATCGCACCACGAAGGCATCGAGGCCTTCCATCGCAACGAGAAGGCGCGTGTCAACGAGCCGCTCGCGGTCGGGCCGTTCCGCACCTTCCTCGAGGCGCTGCACCGCATCCAGGCCGCGTTCCCGATCGAGAACTCGCCGATCCGCACGGCCCTGGTGACCGCGCGCTCGGCGCCGGCCCACAAGCGCGTGATCCTGACCCTGCGCAACTGGGGCGTGCGCCTGGACGAGGCGCTGTTCCTCGGCGGCCGCTCGAAGGGACCCTTCCTCGAAGCCTTCGGCGCCGACATCTTCTTCGACGATTCGATGCTCAATGTCGAATCGGCGCGCCAGCACGTGGCCACCGGGCACGTGCCGCACGGCGTGCACAATCTGAAGGAATGACCACATGGACGGCGGACAATGAGCAACATCGACGATTTCATCATCGTGAACGAAGCGGACCGGGGCCCCGCGTTCGCCACGCCGATATTCCAGCGCAAGTATCGGTTGCCCGTACCCGAATTCCCGCACCACGTCATCGCCTACCATCGCGGTGACGACGACATGTTTTCGGTGGGCTGCTACATCCATTTTACCGATTGCGGTGACATCCTGCTCGGCGGTGGCGCCTGTACGGACGATCGCGTCCTGCGCCGCATGAGTGCCGATCAGCGCGACTGCGTGCGTGCGGCGGGCGGCCTGTACCTGCATACGCTGAAGTGGTCACTACGCCATTTCGGCGACCGTTTCGCCGCGGTTTTCGGCTATTGTGGCGACGCACTGGCGGAGCGTGTCGACCGTGCAGCTGGCTTCGAGTCGACCGCGCATGATCGCCTGCTCGTCTACTGGACGCGGGAAGTCGAGCCAGGCCGAAAGGCCCAGATGGTCGCCAAGGCGTTCTCGTTCATTCCCTTCTAGGATCCGCCCATTCATGCGCAGTGGAGAATTCTTCGACAGTTGCGAAATCCTGCCCGCATCGTTGCAGGAAATCATCATGATCACCGAAGTGGATCATGCGAATTTCCTGATCACGGATCTGTTCAGGCGGAAATTCGGCCACCCGCCGCCCGACATGCCCCGGCACCTTGTCGGCCTGTACCGTGCTGCCGATGGCAGCCTGCGCCTGGCCGGCTATTCCCACATGATGCCGTTCGGCGACGTCTATCTTTCCGGCGGCTCGTGCACGAACGGCGATACCGCGCGGTTGATGTCGGCTGCCGAGCGCGACGCCCTGAAGGATGCGGGTGGCCTCTGGTTCTACCTGCTCAAGTACGCGTTTCGCAAATACGCCGACTGTTGCGACGCGTTCTTCGGTCATTGCGGCGATCCGCGTGCGCTCGAGGTCGCGCTGGCGGCGGGCTTCGAGAGAACCGAGCACCAGCACGTGATCGTCAACTGGCACAAGCCATTGCACCCGAACATCAAGCGCGCGCTGCTGGCCAAGGTACACGCGCTCGGCACGTTTTGAATGCCGGCGGACTGTCAGCCGGTGCGCAGGATTTCGCGCAGGGCATCCGGCGATTTCCAGTGCCAGCCGCAGATGTAGCGCGGCAGGTTCCAGCGATTGCTGGTTTCCGTGACCGGCATTGCCCCATCGCCCATCGCGGCGAGCATGCCGTGTTCGGTTGCTTGCCCGGGCAGGTAGTCGTTGAGCAGGTAGTCGGGGACATGGCTGAACGGATAGCAGAAGATGCGCGTCTGCCGCGGCGCGATGCGCGCATTGATGAAGCGGGTGGCGGCGGCGATCTCGGCATCGGCGCGAACGGCGTTGTTCACGTCCAGGAAAGAACCGCGCTGCATTCCGTCGGCGCCGGGTTCGGCAAGCACCGGGTGATTGTGGTCCCAGCTGTGGTTCTCGATCGCCATCAGGCCGGATTCGCCCGCTGCCGCCCACCAGTCGTCGTTCATCCAGCCCCGTCCGCAGAGGCAGCCCCGGTCCATCTGCGCGCGCGCGCCGGGCGAGGCGATCACGAACGAAGTCAGGTGCAGGTGCGGCTGCGCCGCGGCTCCGCGCTCGGCGATGAAATCGAGCAGGCTGTGGTACAGGCTGCGCTGCGGGCCGTGCTCGGGGTGCTCGAGGTCGTGGAAATCGAAGGCGGATCCGTCGTCGCAGGTCAGCGCGACGCAGCGTTCCAGGTCACGTTTTGCCGCGCCGATGTGCTGTTCCACCACCCAGTGCAGCGGGACGATGTGCAGGCCGAGGTCGTCGATCAGGCGCAGGTCGGCGGCAAACGCGCGCAGGTCGTTGCTCGCGTACTCGTTGCCGGAAATGTTGACCGCATGGTAGGTGAGAACCGGAACGCGCATGGATGGGCCGGGGGCAGGGGGCGACCAGCATAGGGACCCCGCAGCCGCGCGCCAAGCACCTGCCGGGCCCCGCGCCGGCGAGGCGCGACCAAATGACGGTGTTGCGGGCGCTCCGCGCCGTTTACAATAGCGCGCTTTGCTCCCCTTTCCGGAACCCAGCCATGGCCGCCACCCCGCTCAACCCCGTCGATCTGTATGACGTGCGCTCCCTGCTTACCGAAGAAGAGCAGGCCGTGCAGGACTCCGTGGCGCGCTTCACCGACGAACGCGTGATCCCGATCATCGGCGACTGCTTCGACAAGGGCGTGTTTCCGCATGAACTCGTGCCCGAGATGGCCGAGCTCGGCCTGCTTGGCTCCAGCCTGCCGACCGAGTACGGCTGCGCCGGACTCAACGGCGTCAGCTACGGGCTGATCTGCCAGGAACTCGAGCGCGGCGACTCGGGCATCCGCAGCTTCGCCTCGGTGCAGTCCTCGCTGTGCATGTATCCGATCTACGCCTATGGCACCGAAGAGCAGCGCCGGCGCTGGCTGCCGGGGATGGCGGCCGGCAAGGTGATTGGCTGCTTCGGCCTGACCGAACCGCAGGGCGGCTCGGATCCGGGCAACATGAAGACGAACGCGAAGAAGGATGGCGCCGACTGGATCCTCAACGGTTCGAAGATGTGGATCACCAACGGCAACCTCGCGCACATCGCGATCGTCTGGGCGATGACCGACGAGGGCATCCAGGGCTTCATCGTCGAGACGGATTCACCGGGCTTCAAGGCCCAGGAGATCCACAAGAAGATGAGCCTGCGCGCGTCGGTCACCTCGGCCCTGTTCTTCGACAACGTGCGCGTGCCGGAAGCCAACCGCCTGCCCAACGTGAAGGGCCTCAAGGGTCCGCTCGGCTGCCTCACGCAGGCGCGTTACGGCATCACCTGGGGACCGATCGGAGCCGCCATCGCCTGCTTCAGCGAGGTGCTCGAGTATTCGAAGAACCGCATCCTGTTCAAGCAGCCGATCGCTTCGCGCCAGGCCGTGCAACTGAAGCTGGCCGACATGGCGCGGCGCATCACCATGGCCCAGCTGCTTTCTCTGCAGCTCGGGCGCCTCAAGGACGCCGGCACGATGCAGCCGACCCAGGTCTCACTGGCGAAGTGGAACAACTGCCGCATGGCCATCGACATCGCCCGCGAGGCGCGCGACATCCTCGGCGGGGCCGGCATCACCACCGAGCACTGCCCGATCCGCCACGCCCTGAATCTCGAGTCGGTGATCACCTACGAGGGCACCGAAACCGTGCACCAGCTCGTGGTCGGCCGCGAAGTCACCGGCATCAACGCGTTCTGAATCCTGCGCCCGGTCGATCGCTGGGCGGCACGTGTGCGTGGCGTCCCTGAATCGCTGTAACCTTGCGGTTCGCTTTCGGGTTTCCAGCAGGAGTCGACAATGCGTCATGGCCTGATCACGTTCTTCGCGGCCCTGGGGGGCGTCCTCGTGGCGCTGTTCTCGTTCCAGTTGTACGGGAAGTTCGCGACCGACCGCGCGCGCGCGCAAGCGGATGCCGAGCAGCAGGCGAAGATCAAGCAGGGCAGGCAACTGGTCGAACGCACGATCGCCGACGAGCGCGCCGTGGCCGCCATCCGCAACGATGTCGCGGCGGCTTCGATGGCGAGGGTGGCGATCACCGAGTACTACATGGTCAACGGCCGCATGCCGGCGTCGAACGCCGAGGCCGGCTTGCCCGGACCGGAGACCTACAAGGGCCAGGCCCTGCGCTCGATGACCGTGGTGCAGGATGGCAGCATGGTGCTCGAATTCGATGCGACCTCCGGTGTCGAGGGCGGCCGCATCGAGTGGCACCCCGACCTGACCGGCATCGAGTCGATGGGCATGCAGTGGCATTGCAGCACGCACGACTACGCGCAGATCGCGCGCGCCTTGCCGAACTGCGAATACCTGCCGCCTTCGGGCGCCGATATCGGCACGGGAAAGTGAGCGGCCCGCATGGACCTGTCCAATATCCGGATTGAGACCGAACGCCTTGTCCTGCGCCCGACCGCGGCCGGGGATTTCGAGGCCTGGGCGGCATTCGCGGCGGATCCCGAAGTGATGCGCCATCTCGGCGGCGTGCTGCCCCGTTCCACGGCCTGGCGCGGATTCATCGCCATGGCCGGAGCCTGGCAGATCCAGGGCTTCGCCATGTTTTCGGTGATCGAGAAAGCCTCGGGGCAATGGATCGGACGCGTCGGCCCATGGATGCCCGAGGGCTGGCCGGGAACCGAGGTGGGCTGGGCCCTGGCTCGCGATGCCTGGGGCAAGGGCTATGGCGTGGAAGCCGCAGCAGCCACGATCGACTGGTCGTTCGCCCATCTGGGCTGGACCGAGGTCATCCACACGATTTCGCCCGCAAACGACGGGTCCAAGGCGCTCGCGCGTCGACTCGGCTCGCGCCAGCTGCGCATGGGCAGGCTGCCCGCTCCGCTGGAGCTGGACGTCGAGGTCTGGGGCCAGTCGCGCGAGCAATGGCTGGCAAGGCCGGCCAAGGGAGAACAAGCATGATGACCGTCCATGGCATGGCGATTTCCGGCAACTGCTACAAGCTGCAGCTGCTGCTCTCGCAACTGCGCCTGGCGTACCGCTGGGTCGAGGTCGACATCGTGCGCGGGGATTCCCGCACGCCGGAGTTCCTGGCGATGAATCCGAACGGCAAGGTGCCTGTCCTCGAGCTCGACGATGGCCGCACGCTGTGGGAATCGAACGCGATCCTGTGCCATCTGGCCGAAGGCTCGGCATTCCTGCCGCAGGATTCCTGGTTGCGGGCCAAGGTCCTGCAATGGCTGTTCTTCGAGCAGTACAGCCATGAGCCCTATATCGCCGTGGCGCGCTTCATCTGCCTGTTCCTGCCCGAAGACCACCCGCGTCGCGCCGAGTTGCCGCGGCTGCTGGAGCGCGGCCACCAGGCCCTGGCCGTGATGGACAACCATCTCGCCGGCCACGACTTCCTGGCTGGATCTGCCTGGACGATCGCCGACATTGCCCTGTTTGCCTACACCCATTCGGCGGCCGACGGCGGTTTCGACCTGTCGGACTACGCGGCCATCCGTGCCTGGATGGAGCGTGCGCGAGCGCAGCCGGGATTCGTCGCCCAGGGTCGCTGAGGCCGGGCAAACGGGGGCGGGGCATCTGCGTGCGACCGGATCGGCAATACGCGCCGCGCCGGATACAATAGCGGTTTAGCCGGTTGCCGATTCCCCGCCAATGCCCGTTGCCTCGACCCCCAAGCTGCCCACGATCACTGCGCGCCACCGCGGGCTCAATCGCGCCGACATCTGCGACCAGAATTTCATCGAGTACGTGCGCGACTGGGAAGGCACGGTGCGCCAGCCTCCCGAAGCCGATGAAGCGGTGCTGCCGGGCAGCGCCTGCACGGCGGCGGATTTCCTCGACCTGTTCGAATCGCAGCTGATCTCGCGCCACCTGGACCTCATGGCCCGGGTCCTGCGCGTGCGCAATCGCGTCTTCTACACGATCGGATCGAGCGGACATGAAGGCAATGCCATGGTCGCGCGCCTGACGCGGCATACCGATCCGGCATTCCTGCATTACCGCTCCGGCGCCTTCATGGCCGAGCGTTTCCGCAAGCTGCCGGGCATGGATCCGATCATGGATTCGGCCTTGTCATTCGCGGCGAGCAAGGACGATCCCGCATCCGGCGGCCGCCACAAGGTGTGGGGATCGAAACCGCTCTGGGTGCTGCCGCAGACCTCGACGATCGCCTCGCACCTGCCCAAGGCGCTCGGCACGGCGCTCGCCGTCGAGCAGGCCCGCCGGATCGGCCACGCCCTGCCGATACCCGGCGATTCGATCGCGATCTGTTCGTTCGGCGATGCATCATCGAACCACGCGACGGCACAGACCGCGTTCAATGCGGCCGGCTGGACCGCCTACCAGAAGCTGCCGGCGCCGGTCCTGTTCGTCTGCGAGGACAATGGCATCGGCATCTCGGTGAAGACGCCCGGTGGATGGATCGAGCGCAACTTCAGCGAGCGCCGCGACCTAGACTATTTCTACGCGGACGGCCTCGACCTGGCCTCCGGCTACGCCGATGTCGAACGCGCCATCGCGCACTGCCGGCGCACGCGCCGGCCGACCTTCCTGCACCTGCGCACGACGCGCATCATGGGCCATGCCGGCACCGACTTCGAGATCGAATGGCGCAGCATCGAGGAACTGGTCAGGGTCGAGGCCGGAGATCCGCTCCTGCGGTCCGCCGCGATCGCTCTGGAATCCGGCCTGCTCGGCAAGGATGAATTGCTGGCCCGCTACGAGACGATCCGCGCGCGCTGTTTCGCCGCGGCGGATGAGGCCGACCGCCGGCCAAAGCTGGAAAAGCTCGCCGACATCGTCGCGCCGCTGGCGCCTTACACGCCGGACGCCGTGAGGGATGAGGCGCAACGCTACGACCATGCCGAGAAGCGGCTCGATGTCTTCGGCGGTGAGCAGAAGCTGCCCGAGAACCTGCCGCCGCGCCATCTGGCGATCCAGATCAACCAGGCCCTGCACGATCTCTTCTGCAAGTATCCCGAGGCGCTGCTGTTCGGCGAGGACGTGGCGCAGAAGGGCGGTGTCTATACGGTCACCAAGGGCCTGCACAAGGCATTCCGCAATTCGCGCGTGTTCAACACCCTGCTCGACGAGACGATCATCCTTGGCCTGGCCCAGGGGTACGCGAACCTCGGCATGTTGCCGATCCCGGAAATCCAGTACCTGGCCTATTTCCACAACGCCTGCGACCAGATCCGTGGCGAAGCGGCGTCGCTGCAGTTCTTTTCCAACGACCAGTATCGCAACCCGATGGTCGTGCGCATCGCCGGCCTCGGCTACCAGAAGGGCTTCGGCGGCCATTTCCACAACGACAACTCGATGACTGCCCTGCGCGACATCCCTGGCCTCGTGGTAGGTTGCCCGAGCCGCGGCGACGATGCTGCGATGATGCTGCGTACCCTGGCCGCATTGGCAAAAGTCGATGGCCGGGTCAGCGTGTTCCTCGAGCCGATCGCTCTTTACATGACCAAGGACCTGCATGAACCCGGAGACGGGCAATGGCTGTTCCCGTATCCGCCCCCGGATCAGGCCATGACCCTTGGCGAAGGCAGGGTGTATTTCGCCGAAGCCTGCGACCTGGTCATCTTCAGCTACGGCAACGGGGTGCCGATGAGCCTGCGCGCCGCGCGCGAAATCGAGGCGAAACGCGGCTGGAAGGTGCGCGTGGTCGACCTGCGCTGGCTGGTTCCGCTCAACGAAGCGTTCATTGCCGAACAGGCGCGCGGGGCGGAACGTATCATCGTCGTCGATGAGGGCCGCCATTCAGCGGGTGTCGGCGAGGGCGTGATCACCGCCATCGTCGAAGCCGGGTTTGGCGCAACGCCGCTGCAGCGCGTGGTCGGTGCGGATACCTATACCCCGCTGGCCGGTGCTGCGCTGGCGGTGTTGCCGGCCGAGGCTGATATCGTGGCGGCCGCCGATATTTTGGAGCCGTCCCGCTGAATGTCCTATCATCCGACGCAATGAGCGCGAACTCCACGCTGACAATACTGTTTGCCGACGTTTCCGGCAGTACCAAGCTGTTCGAGACGCGCGGCAACGTGGCTGCGCGCGACATCATCGCCGCCGTACTCGATGCCCTGACCGAGGTGGCGCATCGCCATGGCGGCAAGCTGATCAAGACGATTGGCGACGAGATCATGTGTACGTTTCCGGGTGCCGTGCAGGGCCTGCTCGCCTCGACCGACATGCAGCGCCGCATGAAGTCCGACGCCGCCTTCGTGCAGGACAACATCGGCATCCGCATCGGCCTGCACCATGGCGAGGCGCTGGTCGAGGAGAACGATGTTTTCGGCGATGCGGTTAATGTCGCCGCGCGCATGGCGGCGCTGGCCAAACGCGACCAGATCATCGCCACGGCGAGCACGGCGCTCAACATCACCAACGCGGCCGGCGTGCGCGTGCGCTCGGTTGGCACCGCGCGCGTGGCCGGCAAGCTGCTGCCGATCGAGATCGTCGACGTGATGTGGCAGGAGGACGTCTCCCACGTCACCACCGTGCAGCGCATCGTGCAGTTCACCAAGAACAAGCGCGTCGTCCTGACCCTGCGTTACCTCGATCGCGAATTCCAGATCGACGAACTCGCCGATCCGTTCACCCTCGGCCGCGAGGAGGGACACAGCCTGACCATCGAATCGGACTGGGTCTCGCGCGACCACGCGATGATCGAATGGAAGAAGGGCCACTTCATCCTCTCCGACCGTTCCACCAACGGCACCTGGGTCAAGATCGGCAACGAGGAACTGCTGGTCCATCGCGACGCCTTCCACCTGCGCCGCAGCGGCACGATCAGCCTGGGCCAGGCACACGCCGCCGAAGACGGCAATCTCGTGCATTTCGAGTGTGGGGAAGCTTAGGGGCCGGGAATGGGGAATGGGGAATGGGGAATAGGGAATGGTTTGAGAGCGGGGAATAGGGAATGGGGAGTAGGGAATGGGAAGAGCGGGATGAGCTTCCCGAATCGCTCAATGCCTCGACTCATTCCAGCACTTCGGTGGGTTCATCAGCGAGCTGTTCTTGAATGCATCGCACCTGCAGAGGCGCTAGCTGCGTTTGACGTTTCCATTCCCCATTCTCCATTCCCTAATCCCGGCCCTTAATCGAACCCATTCGCAAACAGCGCGTCGTAGCTGCTGGGCGGCAGGTCGGTGCCCTGGAAGATGCCCATGGGCGTGTAGCCGGAATAGCCGGGGAAGACGTAGTAAATGTTCGGGTTGCCCATGCGCCGGATCAGGGCTTCGGAAACGATGCGCCGGTAATCCGTGGTCACCGCGACGTCGGTGCCCTGGTAGAGCTGGGCCGTGGCCAGGCCCGGAATCGATCCGTAGACCTGTCCGCCATTGACCGAACCGCCCAGCGCGAGCATGACGTTGCCGTAGCCGTGGTCGGTGCCGCCATCGGCGTTCTCCTGCACGCGCCGGCCGAACTCGCTGACCACGATCACGCTGGTGCGCTGCATGAGGTTGCCCGCGGCGCTGCTGGCGAGATCGGCATAGAACGCGCTGAGCCCGTCGGACAGGCTCGAGACCTGGTTGCCAAACCAGTCGTAGGACTGCGTCGGATTGCCCTGGCCGACATGGGTGTCCCAGCCGCCGAGATCGATCGTGGCGACGCGCAGGCCGAGGTTGCTCTTGATCAGCTGGGCGACATTGCGCAACTGGTCGCCGAAGCCCTGGTTGTAGGCGAGCGTGTAGTTGGCGCCACCCGTCGGCTGGTAGCCGCCGGGATTGCTGGTCGCGTTGTACAGGCCGAAGTTGATCGGGCGCAGCAGGTCCAGCGATGCCAGGGTCTCGACACCGGCACTCTCGAGCTGGGTCGCGTTGCCGTTCCACAGCGCATGCATGCGCGAAACGGCCCCGACCAGGCCACTGCCCGCGTTGTCCTCCTGCCAGGACCAGTGGAAACCGTCGAGGCGGAAATCCGATGCACTGTTCATCGTGATCGCATCCGAACTGCCGAGCAGGCTGGCCGCCGTGATGTTGCCGAGCGAAGTCGCTGGCAGCGGCACGGTGGTCGGCAGGCCACCGCTGGCCAGGTGCCGGGTCAGCCAGCCGATGTTTGTTCCGGTGCCGCCGCCGAAGCCGAATTCGAGATTGGCCTGGGCGTCGAAATGGCTGCGGATGACCGGATTCGGCTGGGTCTGTCCGGCGCCGACGATGAAGGCGAGGCGATTCTGGTTGAACAGCGTGCGCAGGCCGCTGGCGCGAGGATGCAGGGCCCAGGTCGTGCCGTTCAGGCTCAGCGCGGCGCCGTTGCCGCTGGTCGGAACCAGCGTGCCGCTGCGTGCGGCCGCGTAATCGGCCCGGTACGGACTGCCGGCGCCGGGCGGCAGCAGGCTCAGGCCATCCATGGCGCCACGCAGGAAGACCACCACGAGGGTATCGTCGGTGGCATTCGCAGGGGCGACGCCCGGCGCCGAGAAATAGGCCATCGCCCGGCTGCTCGCGCCGCCCGCCAGGGCCGCCACGCTGCAGCCCTTGATGAAATCGCGCCGATTGATGTGGGACATGTTGTGCTCCTCAGCGGCGCAGGAATTCGGGACTGCACAGAATCAGGCCGACCGCCGTGCGCAGGCGCGCGATCGTGTAATGCCTGGACAGGTCGTTGAGGTTCCAGGTCCCGGTATGCGCGGCGTGGCCGTTGTCGGTGCCGTCGGTGACGAGGTCGAGCGCGGCCGTCGCCGCCGCGTTCTGGCGCAGGAAGTCGACGGCGACGGTGTGCGTCGGCTCGGGGCGGTAACCGAGGATGCGGTCGCACCAGTAACCGATGATATTGGCTGCGGTGCGCTGGGTCGAAGTGAACGCGGCCAGAGTCTGCGCGTGGATGTCGATGAGGAACGGGTAGGCGTTGTTGTAGCTCTCGGTCTGGTGCATGTCGAGCAGGCGCGGCAGCATCTTCAGGGTCATGCCGAGCGTGCCGGTGCTCGACCACGCGACCGGATCGTCGGGATAGCCATTCGGCGCCGGCCAGTAGAACAGGCGATGCCCGGCGGCCTGGATGCGGCCGAGGAATTCCTCGGTCGGCGTATAGGTGCTGCTGTTGTCGGGCTTCGGCGTGAAGTCGGCGCCGGTCGCGCGCAATGCGCTGACCGCGCTCAGCGCAGGCCGTTTCATTGCATTGCCCCAGCCGTCCTTGAACTCCGCCGATTGCAGGATCACGGCGAGAATCTGGGCGATCTGGTCGCTGGCCTGCCAGGCCTGCTGGAACACGCTGGCGGTGCTGTCGATCAGCGCGGTCGACGGCGCGCTGCCGACGAAGCGGCGGCAGATCTTGGTGGCGACATGGCGTGCCGTCGCCGGATGCCGGGCCAGCATGTCGAACAGGCCGGTGCCGTCGAGCTGGCCCTGCGAGGCGGCGAAGTAGCGCGCGAGGATGCGCTTGACGCCCTGGTCGTGCGTGCCCGAATCGTAGGCGAACTGGCCGAGCGGGATGCCGTTGATCGCGGTGTAGGGCCAGTTCGCCCCGGAAATCGTCCAGCCGGTCAGCGCGCGGGCGGCCTCGTAGATGTCGTCATCGACATACTTGAGGCGTTCCTCCTCGCCGTCCGGTGCCGTGTAGTGGCCGAGCAGGTTCATGTTGTTGAAGCTGTCGGGATTCTGCACGATGCCGCCGTAGGCTTCGGCGCCCATCGTGTGCAGCTCGAACAGTTCGCGCGCGTAGTTCTCGTTGGGATGCGAGGCTTCGCTCGAGTACAGGTCGAGCATGTACATCATCGAAGCCGATTCGCCGACCGCCTGCAGCATCGTGCGGAAATTGCCGAACACCTGCGGCCGGATCGCGAGCCGGTCGAAGGCCGGGAACATCGGTCCGCCATCGTAGTCCCAGCCGAACACGCTGAAGTGGTCGTGCCAGAAGTCGACCATGACCTCCTGCAATTGCCTGGCGCTGTAGGTCTGGCGGATCAGCGTCGCGCACTCGGTCTCGTAGACCGGCAGCATGCGCTGGAAGTAGTTGTTGGTGACCGAATGATGGTCGTTCCACAACTGGTTGGGGCTCTTGTTCAGCGTCGTGAAGCCGGCACTGGCGATGCGTGCATCGGCAGCGGCGTCGTTGATCGAGGCCGGCGCGAGCTGGCGGTTGACCCACGCGGTCCAGCGCGCATCGTCGCTTGCGCCGAGCGCGTTGAGGTCGACATGTTCCTGGGTCGTGTAGCCGAACGTGCAACGGGTCAGCCAGCGTACCGGTGCCGGCGGGAAGCTCAGCGCGGCCGGACCCCGCGGCAGATCATCCTTGCGCAGGCCATTGCGTCCTGGGCGGCGCATGGCCAGGCCGGGATCGGTTTCGAATGCCCCTGCGCTCGAGAGCAGGGCGCTGAACAGGCGTCGGCGCGAGGCGACGAAGGCGGCACTGGCTGGGGCTGCGGCCATGGGTCTACTCCGGTCAGGTTTGCGGACGTTCCTGCCTTGCAGTTGCGAGCGGCACGGGCTGGAACCTGGGTAGAACAGGCCTATTCGACCAGATTTCCTCGCCAAGGGGTGTGAACCGCTGCCCGCCATGGGCGATCGGATCGCTCTGACGCGCGCGGGACCCTGTCTTCTTGCCGCCGGGACACGATGTTGCGAGCGCCGCTAGCGGCGCCCGGTGTGCTTCAGCGGACCCTGGCGGGTAGCGAGTCGACGAAACGCCGGCAGCGCCGCATCCAGCCGAGCAGTTCGGCATCGGTCCCGATGCCTGGCGGATCGACATAAACGTAACCACGCAGCGGGCGTCCGGTGAAGTCCATGACGCGCACATGCGGGCGCGCCAGCGCTTCGTCGTAATGCTCAGGCTCGACCCTGGCCATCAGGGTATCGCCGGCAATGCCGATGAACATGTAGCCGTGCGACATGAAGGCGAGGCCGCCGAATATCTTCTTCTCGTTGATGTCGGGTGCATCCAGCAATGCCTCGCGCAGCCGTTCGGCGAGTCCGGGGTCAAAGGCCATGCTTTTCTCCCTGGCGGATCACGCGCGGCGCAATCGAGTCAGGTCAGCCAGTGAACGGGAAGAACTGCGGCGACGGCCGCCAGCAGCTGGATGGCGAGCACGCACAGCGTGCCGCTGCGATGGCGCCGCATTGATCGCAGGGCGAACCAGCCGATCAGGGGCAGTTGCGCCGCCATGAGGATCTGGAAGAGATGCGCGGTGGATCCTTCGTCGGTTTCGTGGACGATGCCGTAAACAAGGGCGTGGCCGACCACCAGGGCCAGCGCCGCCAATGACATCAGTACCGGCACAAAGGCACCGGGATGCTTCATCAGGGATAGGTCCGGCATGTTGCTCCATTCATCCCGGCGGACAGGCTGCCGACATCGCCGGTTTGCCAGGCAATCTAAAGTACGAGGGGCTCGGTTTCCAGCGCCACGCCAAAGCGTTCGTGCACGCTTTCCCGGATACGCTCGGCCAGCGCCAGGATTTCGCTACCCGTGGCCTGGCCGCGATTGACCAGGACCAGCGAGTGCTGCTCGGAAACTGCCGCATGTCCTTGTTGCAAGCCCTTGAATCCACAGGATTCGATCAGCCACGCCGCCGACAGTTTCACTTCGCCCGGCGATACGGTCCAGCTTGGCAGGGCGGGGTGCTGCCGGTGCAATGAGCTGGCCGTCGAGGCATCGACCACGGGGTTCTTGAAGAAGCTGCCGGCATTGCCGGTGACGGCAGGATTGGGCAGCTTGCGCGTGCGGATGCGGGCTATGGCTTCGGCGACCGTCGGCGCCGTCGGTTCGCCAGCGCCTATGGCGGCCAGTTCTTCGGCGACGCCTGCATAGTCGATGCGCAACTCGCGCTGGCGTGGCAGCAGGAAATCGACAGCGGTCACGATATAGCGGTCACGTTCGCGCTTGAAGATGGAATCGCGATAGCCGAACGCGCAATCGGCATTGGCCAGGCAAACCAGTTCGCCGGTGCGGCGATCCCAGGCTTCCACGGTCGCGATGAACTCGCGCACTTCTGCGCCGTAGGCGCCGATGTTCTGGATCGGCGCGGCGCCGACCGTGCCCGGAATCAGCACGAGGTTTTCCAGCCCGCGGAATCCGCGACCCAGCGACCAGCGCACGAAATCGTTCCAGTTCTCGCCGGCCTCCACGCGCACCAGCGCCTGTGCGCCGTCGTCTTCCTTTACGTTGATGCCACGCGCGGCGATGCCGAGCACGATGCCGGGCCAGTCGCGCGTGAACAGGATGTTGCTGCCTTCGCCGAGCACGAGCAGCGGCTGGGTCTTCAGCATCGCATAGCCGAACAGTTCGGCCAGCGCCTCGGGCCGGCGCACGTCGATCAGCAGGTGGGCGCGCGCCGGCACGCGGAACGTGTTGCGTCCTTCCAGCGAGGCGTTCTCGACGATCGTGTAGCCGATGCCTTCGGCAATCGCCGCATCGACTCGGTAGCGCTTTTCGCTCATGCCGCGGCCGAAGCGGGCAGGGTGCGGATCGCTTCGACGCTCTCGCCGATCAGTTCCGGGCCGCGATAGACCATTCCCGTGTAGAACTGCACGAGTTGGGCGCCGGCTTCGATCTTGGCCGCTGCATCGGCGCCCGCGACGATGCCGCCGACGCCAACCAGCGGGATGCGCCCATCGAGGCGCCCGGCCATGCCGCGCAGCACGGCCGTCGATTTGGCGAACAGCGGCTTTCCGGACAGGCCACCCGCCTGGCCGCCATGGCGATGGCCGGCGACCGCCGTGTGGTCGATCGTGGTATTCGTGCAGATCAGTCCGTCGATCGCGCTGGTCAGCAGCACGCCGGCGATCGCGTCGAGTTCAGCCTCGTCGAGGTCGGGCGCGATCTTGAGCAGCATCGGCTTGCGCTTGCCGTGCCGGGCGGCAAGTTTTTCGCCTGCCTCGCAGAGGTCGCCGATGAAGCGTCGCAGGGTCTCTTCCTCCTGCAGGTCGCGCAGGCCCTGGGTGTTCGGCGAAGAGACATTGACCGTGACATAGCTCGCCCGCGCATACACGCGTTCGAGGCAGAACAGATAGTCGTCGATGGCGCGCGCATTCGGCGTGTCCTTGTTCTTGCCGATATTGATTCCGAGGACGCCGTCGAAGCGTGCGCGCTCGGCATTGGCGACCAGCGCGTCGACGCCGCCGTTGTTGAAGCCGAGGCGATTGATCACCGCCTCATGCTCGGGCAGGCGGAACACGCGCGGTTTGGGATTGCCTGGCTGCGCGCGCGGCGTGGTCGTGCCGACTTCGATGAAGCCGAAACCCAGCGCGGCCAGCGCATCGATGTGGGCGGCGTTCTTGTCGAGGCCGGCGGCGAGGCCGACAGGATTCGGGAAGTCGATGCCGAAGACCTTCGCGGGCAGTGGCCTGGGTTTCGTCGCCACCAGCGGATTGAGCCCGGTGCGGTAGGCGCTTTCGATGGCTGCCAGCGAGAGGTCGTGGGCGCGCTCCGCATCGAGGCGGAACAGCAGGGAGCGGGCGAGGGCGTACATGCTTCAGTGCCAGCCGTGGACGCCGAGGCCAAGCATGAGCAGGCCAATCACGACCAGCACCAGCAGCAGGATGAGTCCAAGCTGCACATAGCCGAGGATCATGCCAGCGATGGCCAGCCCGTCACCCTCAACCGTGCCCGGTGGCAGGCGCCGGATCTCGCTGCGCGCGACATGGCCGCAGATCACGGCGACCAGCGCACCGATGACCGGTACGCCGACCCAGGCGATGATGCCGAATATGAGGCTGGTGATTGCGGTGCCGCTGGTTCGAACAGGTGGGTTCATGGCGTCCTCCGGAGAGGAAGTCTAACCGCAGATGGGGGCGGACCCGTTCCGGGTTGCAAAGTCGGGTGGCCGGACCGGGACGCTGGCCACCCGATGGCGCCGCCGATTGCTACTTGCTGGCAACCGGTTCGGCCGGTACGTGCAGTTTGAAATAGGGCATCGGTGCTTCCACACCGGGTGGCAGCGCCGCCGGTGCCTTTGCCCCGCCCTTGCCAAGCGAACGCGTGAAGTTCCACAGCGCTTCGAGATCCTCGTCGGTCATCGCGCGCAGGAGCCAGTAGGGCATCGGCGGGCGCAACTCGGCGGTTCGCGCAAACGTTTTCCACTGGGCCATGTCCATGTCGGCCAGGCTCAGCCGCAAGTTCGGAGCATAGGTGGTGCCCCATGGCCCGGACCAGCCCATCGTGTCGCCTTTCAGCCATTCGGATTCGGGTACTTTGGACGCTTTTTCGATATAGCCCGGGGTGTGGCAATCGTTGCAGCCGGCGATGCCGAGCAGATAGCGGCCACGATCGACCGATGCCTGCCGGGCGGCGTCCGCGGCAAGTGCCGGCATGGCCGCCGCGACCAGCAAAAGGGCAATGAAACAGATGCGCATGGTGTCCTCCACAAAAAAGATCCGCACCGGACCTATGTTGCAGAATCAGGACGAAAAACAGCCGGCAAAGCTGTCATCGGCTTCACCCCAGCCCGCATGGCCAGGGAAGCCTGCACGAACCCGATGCCCCGCAGATTGGGGTAAGCGCCAGCGCACCCCAACGGCGCGTGCTCAAAGTTGCTCGACCCGAAAAAAAAGAACCGATCGCCTCAACGATCGGTTCTTTCAGGCATTGCAAACCCCGGGCGTCTGATCAGAACTCGAACTTGATGCCCTGCGCCAGCGGCAGCTCGTCGGAGTAGTTGATCGTGTTGGTCTGGCGGCGCATGTAGACCTTCCAGGCATCCGATCCGGATTCGCGGCCACCGCCGGTTTCCTTCTCGCCACCGAAGGCACCGCCGATTTCCGCACCCGAGGTGCCGATGTTGACGTTGGCGATGCCGCAGTCGGATCCGACCGAGGACAGGAAGCGCTCGGCCGCCTTGACGTTCTGCGTGAAGATCGCCGAAGAGAGGCCCTGCGGCACGGCGTTCTGCATGGCGATCGCTTCGTCGAGCGTCTTGAACTTGATGACGTAGAGGATCGGCGCAAAGGTTTCCGTTTGCACGACCTCATCGCTGTTCTTGAGGCCGGTGATTACGGTCGGCAACACGAAATTGCCCTTGCCGTCCTTCGCGGTACCGCCGGTTGCGACGGTGCCGCCGGCGGACTTGGCCTTGTCGACCGCGCCGAGGAACTGCTTGACCGCTTCCGGGCTGTTCAGCGGGCCCATCAGGGTTTTCGCGTCGGTCGGATCGCCGATCTTGCCTTCGACCTGGCGGTAGGCCTTGACCACGCTGGCGACCACGTCATCGTGGATCGACTCGTGCACGAACAGGCGGCGCGTCGAGGTGCAGCGCTGGCCGGCCGTGCCGACCGCGCCGAACACAATCGCCGGCAGCGCCAGCTTCAGGTCGGCCGTCTCGTCGACGATCATCGCGTTGTTGCCGCCGAGCTCGAGCAGGCTGCGACCCATGCGCTGGGCGACGCGCTCGCCGACCGCGCGACCGACCCTGGTCGAGCCGGTGAAGCTGATCAGCGCGATGCGGCGGTCGTCGACGAAGGCCTTGGCCAGGTCGGTGCCGGCATCGTTGAACAGGAAGAACAGGTCCGGGAAACCGGCTTCCTTGAGCGCGTCGTTGCAGATCTTCATCGTCGCGATCGCGGTCAGCGGCACCTTCGGCGACGGCTTCCAGATGCAGATGTCGCCGCAGACCGTGGCGAGGAAGGCATTCCAGGCCCACACGGCCACCGGGAAGTTGAACGCGCTGATGATGCCGACCAGGCCGAGCGGGTGCCACTGGTCGTACATGCGATGGCCCGGGCGCTCCGAATGCATGGTGTAGCCGTAGAGCATGCGCGACTGGCCGACGGCGAAGTCGGCGATGTCGATCATCTCCTGCACTTCGCCATCGCCTTCCGGCTTGATCTTGCCCATTTCCATCGCGACCAGCGTGCCCAGCGCATCCTTGTGCTTGCGCAGCGCTTCGCCGCACAGGCGCACGGCTTCGCCGCGACGCGGCGCCGGCGTCGTGCGCCAGATTTCGAATGCATCCTGCGCGCGCTTGACGATGATGTCGTAGTCCGCCTGGCTCGAAGCGTGGGCTTCGGCGATCAGCTCGTTGGTCGCCGGATTGATCGACTGCACGACACCGGCGTTCGTGGTCTTGGACCACTCGCCCTTGCCGAGGTAGGAACCGGAATTGGTCTTGCCAAGGCCGAGTGCCTTGAGTACGTCAGTGGACATGGGATCTCCAAAGGTGGGTTGAACGGTCGCGCGCCGAGCGGCTGCGCTGAAATTGGGTTGAAACGGGCATCCTCAAGCGCGCCATCCCGGACAGTCCGGCGCAACGCCAGGCCGCGCGCGGAAACTTCGCTGCAACGACCTGCGCGGCCATCGGCTCGAATCGCTTTGATGCAGCCCTGCAGGATAGCGTAAATTGGTTCCGACTGAAACCATTTCCCCTGGAGCAGCGCCTTGCCCGGTCGATCGCTGGCCTTGCCAGCGAAGCTCCAGAAACCAGTGCCTCCCCCGCGGGTGGGGGACTGAATGGCAGGGCCACCGGTTCGCGCAGCGACTGCTGCCCGGAACGGAGAACTCCATGGTTGGAGCGAACAGGGGCGAGCTGCTGCGAGTGGTCGAGTCCGCCTCTCGACAGGCTGATGAAGGCGGCCGTACGAAGCGCAAATCCCGATCCCCCAACGTCGCAAGCGGACAAAATACGTGCATGTCGAATCCGGATTTTCCTGAAGTGCGAGAAAACCACCAGCCGCACGAGCGTCTTGAGCCGCTCCTGAAGGCCGTCCGCGCCTGCCGGCACTGCGCCGCCCATCTCCCCCATGGCCCGCGGCCCATCGTGCAGGCCGGCAGCAGTGCGCGCCTGCTGATCATCGGCCAGGCGCCGGGAGCCCGCGTGCATGCCAGCGGCATTCCGTGGAATGACGCCAGCGGCAATCGCCTGCGCGAGTGGCTGCAGGTCGACTGGGAAACCTTCTACGATCCGCAACGCGTCGCCATCATTCCGATGGGTTACTGCTATCCGGGCAAGGGCGCCAGCGGCGACCTGCCACCCCGGCGCGAATGCGCCGAACTCTGGCTAGACCGGTTGCTGGCGAGCCTGCCCGATATCGGACTGACCCTGCTGATCGGCCAGTACGCGCAACGGCATTTCCTCGGCGCACAGGCGGGCGCAGGCGTTGGCGCCATCGTGGCCGACTACGCACGCTTCGCGCCGCGCTATTTACCGCTGCCGCATCCCTCGCCGCGCAACGTGGCCTGGTTCAAGCGCAACCCGTGGTTTGAAGACGCACTGCTGCCAACCTTGCGAAGGCGGGTGCGTGGCCTGTTCGAGGTACCGCCGGAAGCGAGCCGCTGACCAGGCGTGTACCTGCACTTCCCCCGAAACGGGCGGCAGGGGGCCGGGGCGGGCTTCTCCGGCGCCATCGCGTGCCGCGCTATGCGTCCGAGAAAACGGAGTGGGTCTCTGCATCGCTTGATGCTGCGTCGTCCGGAACCGACGTGGCCCGTTCGCGCCAGCAGAGCACGCGTTCAATGACATATTCCGCCCAGCGGGAGCGAAAAGTCTGCCGGGTGTAGGCACCTTCGATGGCCACACCGCGATGATCAAGCACGAACTCGACCTGCTGGCCCTCGCAAGGGAGTGCCTTGGAACTGCACGTCCAATCAGCATTCATGCGGGTCTCGTTGGTTTGTCGAGTATCCAACCGTTCCGCGTCTCTTTGCCTGAGTGCCAGGTGCTGCACAGGCAGCATGGGGTGGCACCCGGCATGCGTCTGTGCGCTGTCGCACATAGCGGGTGTCGATGCCCGCTCCGCTGGATCGCCCTGGCGAAAATCCGAAGTGTCTGGCGCATGAGGCGTCCAGGTTCCGACCACCCTTCTGCATCCTGGGAGCCGCGCTACGACAGTTCGCGCAGGGTCGTATCCCGGTGCTGCCGGGCCGGACCGGATTGCTGGCTGACTCGCTTCCAGCCGGCGTTCAGAACCGGCCCAGCAGGACAAGGACCACGACCACGACGAGGATCAGACCCAGGGCGCCGGATGGTCCGTAGCCCCAGGACCGGCTGTGGCCCCACCTGGGGATGGCGCCCACCAGCATCAGGACAAGAATGATGATCAACAGCGTGCCGAGTGACATTTGAATTTCCTCAGGGTTGGATTGAACGACGAGCCCTGGCGCGGCGCTCACCGGCGAATCAATGCAGGTTCATCCCGCCAGTGCCGACCAGCCCCAGAACGCCGATCAGGATCAGATAGACCGCTACGATGTAGTTGAGGAGCCTTGGTCGGACGAGGATCAGGATTCCGGCGATCAAGGCAATGATCGGCGCGAGGCCAAGCTGGATGTTCATGTGAATTCCCCGGAACATTGGCGGTGATGGCAGTCATGCTTCGTCTCGCGCGGGGCGGATCGCCGCGGCATCCGCCCGGTTCGAGGTTGTACGCGCAGATCACGTGCTGGTCAGTGCGATACCGTACATAGCCGCGTACCGCAACCAGCGCTATTGCAGTCAGGAGTCACGTCGGTTTCAACGGAGCCGGAACGGGCCGGTTGATGGCGCGAAATCCGTGGATGAAGCAGGCGCTGCATCGCGTGGGTCGCGCAGGCTGCGAGCGACAGCAGGGCACGTCCGTCGATCATCGCAGCGTGATCGGGACATCGGTGTTGCGCAAGGCGAAAATCGGGAGGCGAATCAACGGATGCGCTGGCGCGATCCGCGCCCTGTTAGCCTGATGCGAGTCTGATCAAGCCGGAAAAATCGATCCGATCGCTACAATTCCGGCGATTTCCGGCCGGCCAACGGAGCTGCCATGGATGCCCTGTCCGACGTCCTCAAGAGTATCCGCCTCGACGGGGCGGTCTATTTCGATGGCGAGTTCACCGCCCCATGGTGCGGACAAGCGAGCTATGGCATTCCTCATGCGCGCTTGCGTGAGATCGGCGCGGACCACGTCATCTTCTTCCACTGTGTCACCGCCGGAACCTGCCGGGCGCGGCTCGCTTCGGGAGGTGACGAGGTCGATCTGGGTCCGGGCGACCTCGTTCTTTTCCCCCACGATGCCTGCCATCTGCTCGGCAGCGATCTGACCCTGGCGCCCATGGATGCCCGCCGTCTGGCCGGCCGCGACGATGGCCTCGGCGGGCTGCTCCAGTTGCGCCTGGGCGGAGGCGGCGCATCTACCCGCCTCGTTTGTGGCTATCTCTGCTGCAATCGGCGAGTGAGCCGCGGCTTGCTTTCGTCCTTGCCCGAGATGTTCAGCGTCTCCCTGCGCGATGACGAGGAAGGCGACTGGCTGATCAACATGCTCAGGATCGCGGTCCAGGAGTCGGCGGCCGATCGTGCCGGTGCGCAATCCATCCTGACCAAGCTCTCCGAGCTCCTGTTCGCGGAATCATTGAGGCGTTTCAGCGACAGCCAGCCGCCGAACCAGCCTGGCTGGCTGGGTGGCCTGCGCGACCCCATCGTGGGACGGGCGCTGGCACTCATCCACCGACAGCCTGCGCAGGCATGGTCGGTTGCCAGCCTTGCCAGCGCCTGCGGCTCGTCCCGATCCGTCCTCGCGCAACGGTTCGTGAACCTGACCGGGCAGACACCGATGCACTATATGGCCAGCCATCGGATGGCGCTGGCGGCACAGCATCTGCGCGCAGGACGACAGACGATCGCCGAGCTGGCGATCGCCGTCGGCTATGGTTCAGAGGCGGCGTTTACCCGTGCATTCAAGCGTGAGTTCGATACCACGCCCTCCGCCTGGCGCGAGGCCGGCCTCGAAGACCGGGACATCCCCGGCGCTTCGGACTAGGGGCCCACCCCGGCTAACGTGTTCAAGCGGCCTTGTGCGCCTTGCCCATGGCGAGCACGTCCTCGGTGCTGAGGGGCTGGCCGCCAATGGCCCATTGGCCACTCGGCACTTCCTCGACGACGACCCAGGTCACCGGGCGCATCGCTTCGCCTTCGATCGCGACCATGGTATCCGTCAATCGTGAGGCGATCTGGCGCTTCTGTTCGCTGCTGAAGACTCCGGCAATCAATTTGACGTTGATCAATGGCATGTTCGTTCCACCGTGTTGGCGCAGTCAGGCTGACTGCCAGGCCATTCTCTGCATCATTGCCACGATCGGGAATGATCCAGACACCGGTTGACTTGATCGAGAGTCTTCGCCTTGCAGCTTTCTGTTCGCTACGCCATTTCCGGCACCGAATGCGGCAGAGGCGGCGCAGGCCCATCGGCCCCGCAGCCGGCAAGGTCCGGTGCGAGGCGCCGTGGCGGGCGGCAGTTGCGAAGCTTCCAGGGCCAGCACCGAAGAGCGCGCGCCCACCGATGCACCGCTTCGGATGGAATCGATGTCCGCCGCGGGGTTCGCGCAATCCCTGCCCGCGGATGCATGCCTTTCGCCATCCTGCCCACGCCGAAGGAGGAGGATCGCCCTCCCATGGGTTACGATCCGGGGGCCAGCAGTTGTCTGGCAGGACCCATTATCCTGGATGGCTTTGTCGACATGGCGGGAAGCATCATCAGCGACTGGTTCATCTTCAACGTTTCGCCACTTGGGGCCTGAGCGCGTGGATTCGACTTTGCGCATTCTCTATGTGGACGACTCCGCGCCCGATCGTGCGCTGGTTGTGGCGGCGCTCCAGCAGCAGCCGGATGCGTTCGACGTGGTCGAGGCCGGCACCCGCGAGGAGTTCGAGATCCTGCTGACCGAGGGGCGCTGGCATCTCGTCCTCAGCGATTCCGGCGTCGCCGGGCTTGAATACCTGCAGGTTCTGGACGCAGTGCGGGCCGTGGATCCCGTGCTTCCGGTCATCATCATCAGCCGTGCCGGAAACGATGAGATGATTGCCCACGCGCTCAGCCGAGGGGCGGCGGACGTGGTGATCAGGTCAGAGAGCCATATCGGGCGGCTGCCGCAGACGATCCGTGCCGCGCTCGAGAACTGCTGGCTGACCGAGGACCGGCGTCGCACCCTTTCGGAACTCGAGGCGATCCTCGAAGCCACTGCCGACGGCATCCTGGTGGTTGATGGCCGGCGCAAGGTCGTCTGCGCAAACCGCAAGTTCCAGCAACTGTGGGGAATTCCGGACGAGCTCATGGCCAGCGGCGACGACGCCAGGCTGCTCGAGCACGCCATCGAGCAGCTTGCGGAGCCGGATGCGTTCATGGCGCTGGTCGAGCGGCTCTACGAAGATTCCGGCGAGACCAGCGAGGACGTCGTGCAGCTGAAGGATGGACGCGTCTTCGAGCGCTATTCCAAGCCGCATTCGCTCAGGGGGGGCGTCAGCGGACGCGTCTGGAGCTTTCGCGACATCACGCCGGTCCGGCTGCAGACCCAGACGATCCGGCATCTCAACCGGCTGTATGCGGCGCTGAGCCAGATCAACCATGCCATTGCCATGGTGAAGACGCGTGACGGACTTTTCGCGAACATCTGCGAAGCGCTGGTCGAGAAGGGCCAGTTCAAGCTCGCCTGGATTGGCTGGCTCGACTCGACGAACTCAACCGTCAGCGTGGCCAGCCAGTATGGCGACAGCAACGGGTACCTGTCCGGCATCCGCGTTCGCAGCGACGACACGCCGGAAGGCCGCGGTCCGGTGGGGCGCGCCATCCGCAGCGGCCAGCAATGCATCGCCGATCTGGTCAGCGAGGCGAGCACCGCTCCCTGGCACGCGGCTGCGGCACGCAGCGGATTCCAGGCCTGCGGCGCCTTTCCCATTCGCATGCGGGGGAAAGTATGCGGTGCCCTGGCGGTCTATGTGGGCAGCAAGGAGTTCTTCGGCATCGAGGAAAACCAGTTGCTGGTCGAAACGGCGCGGAACATTTCCTTCGCCCTGGACCATCTCGAAGGCGACAGCCAGCGCCGAGAGACCGAAGCCGCCCTGGCCAGGAGCGAGAACCGGTTCCGGGTCATGTTCGAGCAGAGCTCCGACGCGTTGCTGATCCTCGACATCGAATCCGGAGGCTTCACCGATTGCAACCAGGCGGCATTGCGCATGTTTGGCGTCAGCGACAAGCGATCCATGATTTCACTGCGCCCGGAACAGATTTCGCCTGCGCTCCAGCCGGACGGCCGCGATTCCGCCGAGAAGGCCCGGGAAATGATCGCCAGCGCCTTTTCGCACGGCGGTCACCACTTCGAGTGGACACACCGGCGGACCGACGGCAGCGACTTCGTTGCCGATATCCAGTTGACTCCGATCACGCTGGATGGCCAGCATCTGGTGATCGGCAACCTGCGCGACATAACCTGGCGGAAGCGCAATGATCTGGCGCGTGCCGCGCGCCAGCAAATCGCCGAACTTGCGCAGTCGACGATGAGCCTGCCCGAACTGTGCGGGCAGGTGCATGCGATCATCGGCGAGTTGCTTCCGGCGAGGAATTTCTTCGTCGCGATCTACGATGATCGCCGCAACGAGGTGAGTTTTCCCTATTTCGTCGATGAGAATGACTCGGCTCCCGGCACGCTCGAACTGGATGCGAGCGGCTTGTCCGGCCATGTCATCAGGACTGGCAAGGCCTTGCTGGTTACTCCGGACAACGTATGGAACTCGGCTGACCCGGACGAACAGATCATCGGCACGAATCCCATCGACTGGCTCGGGGTTCCATTGGAATCGCGATCCGGCACGATTGGCGCCCTCGTCGTGCAGAGCTACAACGGCGCGGTCCG
This sequence comes from Dokdonella sp., assembly GCA_036734345.1. Classification (GTDB taxonomy): domain Bacteria; phylum Pseudomonadota; class Gammaproteobacteria; order Xanthomonadales; family Rhodanobacteraceae; genus Dokdonella. Next base: position 66,181 of record DAIMYT010000006.1, read on the forward strand.
CTATACGGATGCCGACCAGACCCTGCTCGAGTTCGTCTCCAGCCAGGTTGCCACTGCAATCGAGCGCAAGCGCACCGACGCCGCATTGCGCGAAAGCGAAATGCGCCTCGAAGAGGCGCAGCGTCTGGGTCACCTGGGCAGCTGGAGCTGGGACCTGTCGTCCGACACGATGAGCTGGTCCGACGAACTTTGCCGCATCTACGGCGTGGATCCGGCGACGCACTTCGCGAGCTTCCGCGATTTCCTCGCCCGCGCACATGCAGAAGATCGCAAGCAGGTCGAACTCCTGGTTGCGCAGGCGATGCAGGACAAGAAGCCGTTTCACCACGAGACTCGCATCCTGAGACCGAACGGTGAAGTTCGTACCGTGTTCGACAAGTCCGAAGTCGTGGTGGACGAAGGCGGACACGTGATCGGCATGTTCGGCGCATGCCTCGACGTCACTGAAAGGAAACTCGCAGAGCGCATGGAGGCGGATCGGCGGCAGATTCTCGAGCAGGTCGCGCAGAACCAGCAACTGCCCGGGATACTGTCTTCGATCGTC
>DAIMYT010000007.1:0-47233 GCA_036734345.1 Dokdonella sp.
CATGAAAAAAGCCTCCAGATTGATGGACTTGCGGCGCGAAGCGCGTACAGCGGCGACGGAAAGGGACTGATTATCGCACGATGGCCAGATACGGAAACATGAGTCGGCCTTGCGCGACTATCGGGGCCCAAACTTGACCTCGAACCCAAGGAATTCAAGGATAGGGGCATGAATACCGCCAAAACGGCCCTGCGCCTTGCAGTGTTGCTGATGACTGGCATAGCGACCGGAACTGCCGCTGCCGCGACCATAGTCGTGACCACGACCGCCGATTCGATCGCCAATGACGGCCAATGCAGCCTGCGCGAGGCGATTACCGCGGCGAACGCCGACTCCGCTTTCAACGGTTGCGTGGCCGGCAATGGCGTCGACGAGATCGTGCTTGCGGCCGCCGAGTACCGGTTCGAGCTGTCCGGCGCCGGGGAAGATGCGAATGCCAGCGGTGACCTTGATGTGCGCAGCAGCCTGGTCGTGCGCGGCGCAGGTGCCGATGTCACGCGCATCCGCGGCGACCGCGAGGACCGGGTGTTCGACCTGGCCATGCCCGGGGCGGGGCAGCCGATCAGCGTGACCCTGCAGGGCGTGACCGTGCGCAATGGCTCCGGTGCGCTGGGCGGCGCCGTCCTCAACAACGCCGGCGTGACCCTGCTGGTTTCGGGCTGCTCGTTCACGGGGAATGCCGCCGACCAGGGCGCCGGCATCGCCTCGATGGGCGTCTTCGAAATCGAGAATTCGGTGTTCCATGCCAATGACGCCGTCGAGGGTGGTGCGATCTGGACCTCGGGGTCGGGCAGCACCGCGGTGCGCAATGTCACCTTCGATTCCAATACCAGCACCGGATCGGGCTCGGCCGCCGTGCTCAATGCCGCAGCCTCGTTCAACAACGTGACCCTGAGCCAGAACATCGCCGACAGCGATTTCGACGACATCGGCGATGGTGCCATCGTGGCCAACGCCAGCGTTTCGCTGTCCAACAGCATCATCGCGCGCAACGTCGACCTCAGCCTCGGTGGCGGCGCGCTGGTCAATCCCGATTGCGCGGTGGGACCCGGCGGAACGCTCGATTCCACGGGCTACAACCTGATCGGCAACATCGGCAACACCTGCACATTGAGCAATGCACAGGCCAGCGACCAGGTCGGCAATGCGGCGCAGCCGATCAACCCCCTGTTGCAGCCGTTCGCGATCTACGGCGGAACCGTCGAAGTCTTCCTCCCCACCGTCGAGAGCCCTGCCGTCGAGCGCGGCAGTCCGGCACCGGTGGGCGATCCGGGCGCCTGCGAAGCAACCGATGCGCGTGGCGTCGTGCGCCCGCAAGCGAGCCGGTGCGACATCGGCGCCGCCGAACTCGATGACCTCATCTTCCGCGACGGCTTCGATCCGCCATTGCCCTGACCGCGACGGGTCCGCATGATCCGCGCATGATTGCCACGCAAGCACCTGTGCCTCGCCTCAGTGCACAGCAGGCGCGCAACCTGCACCTCGAAGCCCAGGGCCTGCTGCGCAGGCCGCCCGCGCGACCGCGCCCGGCCGACCTGCTGGCCGCGATCGAGCGCATGCAACTGCTGCAGATCGATACCATCCACGTGGTCGCGCGCAGCCCCTACCTGGTCCTGTTCTCCCGGCTCGGCAACTACCCGGCGGCATGGCTGGACGCGGCGCTGGAACGCGGCGAGATCTTCGAGTGCTGGTCGCACGAAGCCTGTTTCGTGCCGGCTTCGCGCTTCGCCCTGCATCGCGCCCACCATGCCTGCGGCGGACGCCACCGTCACTGGGCCGACAAGCATGCCGCGCGTGCCCACGATGCGCAGCGCGACGGCATGGAGGCCGTGCTTGCCTACATTCGCGAGAACGGGCCGGCGCGGACCTCCGACTTCGAGGGCACGAAGCGCGCCCGGTCCGGCTGGTGGGGCTGGAAAGACGAAAAGCGCTGGCTGGAGGCATTGTTCGCGCGCGGAGAACTCATGGTGGCGCGGCGCGAGCGCTTCCAGCGCGTCTACGATCTCAGCGAGCGCGTGATCGCGCGCATGGGGCAGGCGCCATCCACGCCGCCACCGGTGCCCGCGGAGATCGCGCGAACGCTGATCGTCGATGCGGTCCGGGCGCTTGGCATCACCCAGGCGCGCTGGATCGCCGACTACTACCGCACCGGCCGCAAGCACAAGGATGCCGATCTCGACGCACTCGTCGCAGCAGGCGAGTTGATCCGGGTCGACGTGCGCGGCTGGGAATATCCGGGTTACGTGCACGCGGATCGCGCCGACCTTCTGGAGCGCGCACGCGCGGGCCGCTTGCGCGCGACCCACTCCACCCTGCTGTCGCCTTTCGATCCGGTGGTCTGGGATCGCGCCCGCGCCAGCGCAATGTTCGGTTTCGACTACAAGATCGAGTGCTACACGCCGGAAGCGAAGCGCCAGTATGGCTACTTCGTGCTGCCGGTGCTGTGCCGCGGCCGCCTGGTCGGCCGGCTCGATGCCAAGGCACACCGCAGCGAGGGCCGCTTCGAGATCAAGGCCATCCATCTCCAACCCGGTGTCGAGCCGGAGGAATCCCTGGTGGCGGATCTGGCCGACGCGATCCAGCGCTGCGCGGACTGGCATGCGACGCCCCGGGTGGTCGTGCGGCGCAGCGATCCGCGTGCCCTGGCCGCGGTGCTGCGCCAGGCCCTGCGATCCTGAGCGGATCCACCGGCACCTGTACCCGATCGGGTCAGCTCTGCGATCATGCATGGCCCGAATGCGCCCACAGCGACCCCAGCATGGATTTTGAACACGGCATCACGGCCATCGATACGGGCTTCAACCGGCCCCGCTTCGATGCCAGCCACCTGATGATCGAGCGTGGCCGCGCGGCATTCATCGATGTCGGCACGAACTATTCGATCCCGGCACTCCTTGCCGAGCTCGACGCCAGGGGCGTCGGCCGCGACGCGGTCGACTACGTGATCGTCACCCACGTGCATCTCGACCATGCCGGCGGGGCTGGCGAAATCATGCGCCAGCTGCCGAATGCGCGACTGGCCGTGCATCCGCGCGGCGCGCCGCACATGATCAATCCGGCCCGACTGGTCGCCAGCGCATCATCGGTCTATGGCGCCGAGGAAGTCCGCCGCACTTACGGCGAGCTGGTGCCGGTGCCTGCCGGGCGCATCCTCGAGATCCGCGACGAAGCGGTCATCGATTTCGCCGGACGCCCCTTGCGCTGCCTCGATACGCCCGGCCATGCCCGCCATCATTTTTCGGTCTGGGACGAACGCAGTCGCGCGTTCTTCCCCGGCGACACCTTTGGCCTTTCCTACCGCGAATTCGACACCGATCGCGGCGCCTTCATCCTGCCGACGACGACGCCGGTGCAGTTCGATCCGGTCGCGCTGAAGGGCTCGATCGCGCGCATGCTGCTGTTCAGGCCGGCGGCGATGTTCCTCACCCACTACAGCCGGGTCGACGACGTCGAGCGGCTCGGCCGCGACCTGTTCATGCAGATCGATGCGATGGTCGCCATCGCCGAGGCGCTGAGCGGCAACGCGGATCGCCACGAGCGCATCAAGGATGGCCTGGCCGAGCTCTACCTGGGGCGTGCCGAGGCGCACGGATGCGCGATGTCGCAGGAGCGCATGCGCGAACTGCTCGCCTCGGATATCGAACTGAATGCCCAGGGCCTGGAAATCTGGCTCGACCACGGGCGCCGCTGAATTGAATTAGGTTGTCTGGAGGACAGGCTTTCATGCGGGCCCGGGGCGGGCGTGGTTCTCGCAGGAGTAAAAGCAGCAGCGATGGTTTTCCTCTCATTCTGATCGAAGGGCATCGCTGCTGAAGCCGCTTCCTACGAAGAGCGGCTGAATGGCCGCGTTGGAACAAGTGGCGCGCACGATGCTGCCGTTTTTCGGGCGCGCGCGACGCGGGATTTGTTGGGGGGTGTCGCGCTGATGCTTCGTTGTTGGTGGCGGCTGCGACATCGCCATTTGTAGCCGCCGGAAATCACTTTTGCCTCGGCCACTCCACCTCGCCGGCGATCACGGTCTGCGTCTGTCCGCCGACCCAGACCGTCGAATCGGCATCGATGCGCAGGACCAGCTGCGCGTCGTGGCCGATCTCGCGGCCCTGGCTGACGGTATAGCCGCGCGCCAGCGGGCCATCCGGTTCGGCCGCCGCGATGTAGGCGGCGACGAGACCGTTGGCTGCCCCCGAGGCCGGATCCTCGACGATGTCGACGCCGGCAGGGAACGCGCGCAGCACGAGCTCGTGGCCGGGTTCGTCGCTGCGTGCGAACACGGTCAGGCCGAGGCTGTCACTGTCGAGCGCGATTTTTCGGATTGCCGCATGGTCGGGTTGCCAGGCGCGAAGCTCGGCGACACTGGCGAACTCGGCCAGCCACCAGCGCCGCCCCCCTTCGACGAAGGCCGGCGGCAGCTTGCCGAGGCTGACCCGGCGCAGGGTCGAGGCGAGCAGGCTCCTGTCATCGACGCCGGTTTTCAGCACGGTTGCCTTCGGCGCCCGGATGAACAGGCGCCATTGCCCCGCTTCGCCTTCGACGCGAATCGGCAGCAGGCCGGCCTGGCATTCCTGGACCAGCACGCCGTCCTTCGGCTTCGCGAATCCCGTCAGCAGGGCGACCTGGGCGCTGCCGATCGAGGGGTGCCCGGCGAAGGCGATTTCGCGCGTCGGCGTGAAGATGCGCAAGCGATAGCTGGCCTCGTCGGTACTCGGGCGAACGAGGAAGGTGGTCTCGACGATATCGGTCCAGGCCGCGAACGCCTGCATGGCCGCGTCGCTCCAGTCGTCGGCGCCGACCACGACGCCGAGCGGATTGCCGCCGCCGGGGCGATGCGTGAATACGTCGAGCTGGTAATAGCGGTTCGAGGGCATGGCGTTCAGGGCTGGGGAGAGCCGCGCGACGGACGTCGCAGGCACGGCAATCTGCCGGATCAGTGTAGCCTTCGGGGGTTGGGCGACAAGGCCCAAGCTTGCCACGTTCCGCATGCCTTCGACATGACGTGCGGTCGTGCTTCCCGAACCTCCTGTAAAAAGGTCCTGCCATGATCATCGTCCACCACCTCAACAATTCGCGATCGCAGCGCGTGCTCTGGCTGCTCGAGGAACTGAAACTCGACTACGAGGTGATCCGCTACGAGCGCGACCAGAAGACCATGCTGGCGCCACCGGCCCTGCGCAAGATCCATCCGCTCGGCAAGTCGCCGGTGATCACCGATGGCGACACCACCGTCGCCGAATCCGGCGCGATCATCGAGTACATCGTGGATCGCCATGGCGAGGGCAGGCTCAAGCCTGCGCAGGGCACGCCCGAACAACTGCGCTACACCTACTGGCTGCACTATGCCGAAGGCTCGGCGATGCCACCGCTGCTGATGAGCCTGGTGTTTGCGCGCATCCCGAAATCGCCGATGCCCTTTTTCGTGCGCCCGGTCGCCAAAGGCATCGCCGACAGGGTGATGGCCGACTTCATCGAGCCCCAGCTCAAGCTCCATCGCGACTATCTCGAAAGCGAGCTGAAGGACCGCGACTGGTTCGCCGGCAGGAGGTTCACCGCCGCCGACATCCAGATGAGCTTCCCGGTCGAGGCCTTCGCCGCGCGCGGCGGACTGAAAAAGGGCAAGGGCAAGCTGGGCGCCTGGCTCGAGCGCATCCACGACCGCCCGGCCTACCAGCGCGCCTTGTTGCGCGGCGGGCCCTATGAGCTGCTGAGCTAGCCCGGGCGAATCGTGCACCCGGCTTGGGTTACGGTCGGGCCTTCGGAATAGTGCGGGGCATCCATTCCGACGCGGCGGCATGCGAAACTTGGGGATTGGATCGGAGGGATCCATCCGGTGACCGCTATGCAGATCTGGCCGCCCTACGCGCCATCGATGCTCAATGGCATTGCCCTGCTGCTCGCCCTCGGCTTCCGGCGCAATCGGGCGGCCATGGTGCTGGCCATAGTGACATGCGCATCGCTGCTGCTCGCGGGTGGTGCCACGGTGGCGCCGGGCGAACGCAGCATCGAGGCCGTGCGCATGTTTGCGCCCTGGCTGCTGCTGGCCGCCGCCGCCATGCCGGAGCGGAGGCTGGCTGCGCGTCGCAACCTGCTGCTGCTGGGCCTGCTTGCGCTGGCCGGCTGGTCGGCGCTGGCGGCGTCGGGCGAGGCCTGGGCGGGGCTGCGCGACCTGCTTGCGCTGGGCTGGCTGCCGTGGAGCAGCGGACAGGTGGCTGCCGGGCTGGTCGTGATCGCGGCGGCGTGCTGCCTGGTGCGATGGATGAGGCAGCGCACGCTCATGGAGTTCGCGCTCGTGCCGGTGCTGGTCGTGGTCGCCATCGCGCTGCTGCCGGTGATGCGCCCGGGCGCGACCAACGACCTCCTCGGCGTGGCCGGCGCGATCGCCCTGATGGGCGTTCTCTACACGTCCTACCGGATGGCCTTCGTCGACGGCCTGGCCGGGCTGCCGAACCGGCGCGCGCTCGACGAAACCCTGGCGCGGATCTCCGGCGACTATGCACTGGCCATGGTCGATGTCGACCATTTCAAGGCGTTCAATGATCGCCACGGACACGCCGCCGGCGATCGTGCGCTGAGGGCGGTTGCCGGGCAGTTGCGGGTTACGCGCGGCGCCAGCGCTTTCCGCTATGGTGGCGAGGAGTTCTGCCTGCTGTTCAGCGGAGCCCGGGCTCGCGAGGCGAAGCAGACTTGCGAAGAACTGCGCGAGCGAATTGCGCAGATGCATGTTTCCGTGCGCTCGCCGCCGGCAGGAAAAAAGCCACAGGCACCCAGGCGCAGGAACCCGGGCGCGGTCAAGGTCACGGTCAGCATAGGCCTGGCCGGACGGGGCGCGCAGACGCGTCCGGCCACGGATGTTCTCAAAGCCGCGGACAAGGCCCTGTACCGGGCCAAGACAAAGGGCCGCAATCGGGTCGTTTCGGGCTAGGCAGCGGCGCCGCGCATTCGTCGCGTGAATCAGGGGCGCTTCTGCCGGCGGGCTCCGTGATCCTGCCGGCCGCTGGTGGATGCCAATGGCGCACGCGGCGTTCCTTTTCCGCCCCGTGCGCCGGCAATGGTCCGCTCAGCTGCGGCGCAGGGGCAGGAAGCCACTGTTGCGCAACAAGGCAGCGGAAATCAGCGAAACGAGGACGCCAACCGGGAAAATCTCGGCAAACGTCATCGGCATGCGGAACATCGGGTTGGCGTACTGGATCGCGAATTCCCGCATCTCGGCAGTGAATTTTTCCAGCGCCTCGGCGCTGACTCCCTTCGCCTTTTCCTGTTCGATCAACAGGTTTGTATAGGTCGCGCCGAAATCGACCTGGGTGATGGCCAGGGCCGCTTCCCAGGCCAACACATAGATGATGCTGGCGACGAAACTGATGCCGAGGCCGATCCCGAGTGCCGGCCAGAAGCGGATGACGCCGCCGCGCTCGATGTCGCGCTGGCGCTTGATCGCGATGAAAATGGTGGTAAACGCAATGAGCATGGTCAGGTAGCCGACGACCATGCCCCAGGTTGCCGGCGGCTCGTCCTTCATGGCCACGCACATGACAGATAGCGGAATGCCGACGATCAGGCCTGCAATCACGCCGTACTTGAGAATCGTCTTGAACATGAGCACTCTCCGGTTGGTGGGCATGTCATTTGCAATCGAATGGTGCATTGGGACAATCGCCCGAACGGGTGATTCCTGCGCAATCACCCGCAAGAGGGCTGCTCAGGAGACGATGCCAAGTTCGCGGGCCCGGTTGATCGCCTCGGTGCGGCGCCTGGCGCCGAGCTTTTCGAACAGGCGCGCCACGTGGGTCTTCACCGTATTGGGCGAGACGTCCAGGCGTCGCGCGATCTCCTTGTTGGAATACCCGGCCGCGATTTCCCTGAGCACCATCAGCTCGCGCGGACTGATGCCGAGTTCGGCCAGGGCTCTCGGATTGCCATCGCCCGTGGCCGGCTTCGCCGCACCGAACAGGCGGGCACCGAGCACGGTGCCGAGCCCGAGGAAAGCGATGGCAACGAGGAAGACGTAAACGTCATCCCAGTGCGAGCGCGCCAGGCGCTGGTAGTCGAGCCATTGCAGGGCCACAGTGCCAGTGGCCAGCAAGGCTCCGTAAGCCACGGCCGGTTTCCAGGTCATGCGCCTCCGTTCCCCATTCGCGTGCCTCTGCGTTCGCCACGAGCAGGCACCACCAGACCCAAGAATAGCGGGGATTGCGGCCTGTGGAACACGAGCCTGCAGGGACGGTTCCCGCCAGCCGGGTCGCGACAGGCGTGCAGGGGGAGGCTTCGGCCTGCGCCGGAACGCAGGCCGGTCAACCGGATTCGTGGATGACCGCGATGCCGAGGCGCCGGTCGTTGTCCCTGACCCGGCGGCAATCGCCGCCGCCCATGGCGAAATCGCGGCAGACCTGCGGCCGCAAGGAATAAATCGTGCAGCGCATCGTGTCGCGATCGAGGGCCGTGCACCAGCCGTCGTCACGGCGGCGCATCACGTCCATGCCGTGTTCGTCCTGGTCGACGAGATGCCCCGGCGTCGGATCATCGGACATCACGTAGACGGCCAGGCGGCAGCAGGTCGCCTCGCAGCGGCTGCACTGGATGGCCGGATCGATCGCGTCGTCGTCGAGGTCGGGTGTCAGAATCATTTCATCCCGAGGTCGAAGGAGGCTTCGATTTCCAGGCCTTCAGCACGGCGTTCTCGCGCTCTGGCGTGAGGCCCGCATCGAGCGTGGCCTGGCGCCCGGCGGGCAGGCTGCGGAACCACGCCAGCGTATCGATGGCGGTAGTCGCGAGCGTGCGGAAGCTGAGCCCGGTGGCCAGCGCGCGCGAGATGTCGCGCTGGGCGAAGCCGGTGCTGTCGCCGCGCGCCGGAATCCATACCGGCATGTCCGACCATTGCGAGACTTTCTGTGCAGTGAGGAAATCGGTCGGGATCCAGGTCAGGCGTGCCCCGGCCGTGTTCGTCGCGCGGATGCCGTGCAGCATCGCGGCGGTGCTCAGCGGGTAGTCGGGCCCGGTCGCGTTGAACGTGCCGATGCTGCGCGTCTCGGCGATACGGATCATCCATTCGGCGAGGTCGCGCGCATCGATGAACTGCACCGGATCGCTGCCGTCGCCCGGGGCGACGACTTCGCCGCCGCGGGCCAGGCGCACCGGCCAGTAGGTGAAGCGGTCGGTCGGATCGCCGGGGCCGACGATCAGGCCCGGGCGTACGATCGTGGTGATGCCGGGGAACTGTTTCTCGGCTTCCTGTTCGCAGGCCGCCTTGAGCGATCCGTACAGGCCCGGGTTGGCCTTCAGGGTCGCGCCGGTTTCCTTCATCACGTCCTTGCCCGTGTATTTTTCCAGCGCGGTCGCTTCACCGGCATTCGGCTGGCTGTTGTCCGCATACACCGAGATGGACGAAACGTAGATGTAATGGCGGATCTTGCCCTTGAGCACCTTGCCGGCATCGCGAATCCAGAACGGCACGCGCGTCGGGTTGTCGATGCAGACGTCCCACTCGCGGTTCTTCAGGGCATCGAGCGTGCCGCTGTCGCGATCGCCGCTGAGGTGTTCGACCGCGGCCGGCAGGTCGGACTCGCGCTTGCCACGGTTGAAAACCGTGACCTGGTGGCCGCGCGACACGGCATAGCGCACCTGGTTGGGTCCGATGAAGCCGGTGCCGCCGAGAATGAGGATGCGCAAGGGTTTGCTGGCCGACGGGGCAGGCACAGCGGCAAGCGCCTGCCTGCCGGAAAGTCCGATGGCCCCGGCAAGGGCGCCCAACTTGATAAGATTGCGTCGGCTGATCGACATGGCTGACTCCTGGAAGGCCGTTTGAACGCCCCGGTATGAAGATTTGCCGGCTGAACGCAGGGTGCGTGCCGGAAGGGCGACGCAGCGTGGCGGGAATCACCGGTCATTCTACAGTGCCATCAGTCCTGCGCAGCGCTCGCTGCCTTTTTACGTCCGGCGCGGGATCGCTCCCCTGGCCTTGAATGCGCTCCGCCCCGGCGGGGCATTGATCGATAGTCTTCCTGGTAACTGCACGACATGGCCCTGATAGAACTCCGCAAGCTCGACTACAGCGTCGGCGGTCCGCTCCTGCTCGAAAACGTCGAGTTCATGCTCGAGCCGCGCGAACGTGTCTGCGTGGTCGGGCGCAACGGCGCGGGCAAGTCGACCCTGCTCAAGCTGATCGACGGCGAGATCCGCCCCGATGACGGCGAGGTGCGGGTGACGCCGGGCGTGGTCGTCGCGCGGCTGGCGCAGGAGGTCCCGCTGGGCACCGACGGCACGATCTTTGACGTGGTCGCCGCTGCGCTCGGTGAGGTCGGCAAGCTGCTGGCCGAGTTCCACCACATCAGCCATCATCTCGGCGACGACAGCGACATGCGCGCGATGTCGGCCGTGCAGACGAAGATCGAGGCGGCCAACGGCTGGGATCTGGATCGCCGCGTGACCCAGGTGCTTTCCAAACTCGAACTGCCCGAGGACGACGAATTTTCGGCGCTGTCCGGCGGCATGAAGCGCCGCGTGCTGCTGGCGCGCGCACTCGTGCTCGAACCCGACGTGCTGCTGCTCGACGAGCCGACCAACCACCTCGATATCGAGGCGATCGCCTGGCTGGAGGAATTCCTGCGCAACTTCGCCGGCAGCGTGATCTTCATCACCCATGACCGCCGCTTCGTGCGTTCGCTGGCCACGCGCATCATCGAGATCGATCGCGGCAGCGTGACCAGCTGGCCGGGCGACTACGAGAATTACCTGCGCCGTCGCGAGGAACGCCTGCACGCCGAAGCACAGGCGAGCGCGCTGTTCGACAAGAAGCTGGCCCAGGAGGAAGTCTGGATCCGCCAGGGCATCAAGGCGCGGCGCACCCGCGACGAAGGCCGCGTGCGCCGGCTCGAGGCGATGCGCCGCGAACGCAGCGAGCGCCGCGTCCAGCAGGGCAACGTGCGCATGCAGGCGGGCAGTGCGCAGAATTCCGGACGCAAGGTAATCGAGGCGAAAGACGTCAGCTATGCCATACCGGGTCGCACCCTGATCGACCATTTCTCGACCACGGTGATGCGCGGCGACCGCATCGGCCTGATCGGCCCGAACGGATCGGGCAAGACGACCTTGCTGCGCCTGCTGCTCGGCCAGCTGGAACCGCAGTCCGGCGAGATCCGCATCGGCACCCAGCTCGAGATCGCCTACTTCGACCAGCATCGCGCGCAGTTGCGCGAAGACATGAGCGCACTCGACAACGTCGCCGATGGTCGCGAGTTCATCGAGATCAATGGCGCACGCAAGCATGCGATCGGCTATCTGCAGGACTTCCTGTTTACTCCGGAGCGGGCGCGTGCGCCGATCTCGGCGCTCTCGGGCGGCGAGCGCAATCGCCTGTTGCTGGCGCGCCTGTTTGCCAAGCCGTCCAACCTGCTGGTCATGGACGAGCCGACCAACGACCTCGATGTCGAGACGCTGGAACTGCTCGAGGAACTGCTGGTCGATTACGCCGGCACGCTGCTGCTGGTCTCGCACGACCGCGAATTCCTCGACAACGTCGTCACCAGCACCCTCGCGCTGGAAGGCGAGGGCCGGGTCGGCGAGTACGTCGGTGGTTACGCCGAATGGTTGCGCCAGCGCCCGCAGGCGCTGTCAATGCGCCCGCGCAACGAGGCCGCCGCGGCGACGGTCGCCCCGCTGGCGCCGGTGCCGGCCCGGCGCAAGCTGGCTTACAAGGAAATGCGCGAGCTGGAAAGCCTGCCTGGCCTGATCGATACGCTGGAGACGCGCATCGGCGAACTCACTGCGGCGATGAACGATCCTGCGTTCTTCAAGCAGGACGCGCAGGCCATCGTCGCGGCCAATGAAACAATGGCAAAGACCCAGGCCGAACTCGATGCGGCCTATGCGCGCTGGCAGGAGCTCGAGGCCAGCGCCGGCTAGCCCACGCGAAATGAGTGCGAAACCCTCATTTTGTAGGAGCCCCCTTCAGCGGCGATGCTTTTCGCACGAACAGTCGGAAGGGCATCGCCCCTGAAGGGGGCTCCTACAAGGGATTCCTGGACGAACGCGCGCTGTGGCCGGCCGGGACTCAGGGCATGGCTGCCCAGCGCTCGTATTCGCGCTTGGAGACCTTGCCGTCGTGGTTGCTGTCGGCCATGCGGAAATCGTTGGCCAGCAGCTTGTAACCGTCGGCCTCGGTAGTGTCGATGAAGCCGTCGCCGTTGGTGTCGAGCTGGGCGAAATCCGGGGCCGGGCCCGACGGCGTATAACCGGTGCCGGCGCTGCGTACGATCAGCAGGCCATCTTTGCTGCGGTATTCGGAATCCGATTGCGCCATCGCGGCCATGCTGGAAGTAGCCAGCAATGCCAGGGTCAGGCTGGTGAAGAATCTGTTCATGGGCGGCGCTCCGTGGGGAATCAACATGCCGATTTTCACCCCGGAGGATTAACCTTGCCCGAACGTGCCATTCCTGTAGGCTTGGAGTATTTCCCAGCCGACGAGGTTCGCATGACTACCGCCTACGATTTTTCCGCCCGAGATATCGATGGCAAGGAACAGTCCCTCGCCAAGTACAAGGGCGAGGCGCTGCTGGTCGTCAATGTCGCCTCCAAGTGCGGGTTCACGCCGCAGTACAGCGGCCTCGAGGCGTTGCACAAGGAGTACCACGGCAAGGGCTTCGAGGTGCTCGGGTTTCCGTGCGACCAGTTCGGCCACCAGGAGCCCGGCGACGAGGCGGAGATCAAGAACTTCTGCTCGCTGACCTACGAGGTGAGCTTCCCGATGTTCTCCAAGATCGATGTGAACGGCAGCAAGACGCATCCGCTGTTCGAATGGCTGAAGAAGGAAAAATCCGGGCTGCTCGGCATCGGTGCGATCAAGTGGAACTTCACCAAGTTCCTCGTCGACCGCGAGGGCAGGGTGATCAAGCGCTATGCGCCGACCGACACGCCCGAAGCGATCGGCAAGGACGTCGCCAAGCTGCTGGGCTGAATCCTGCCGCAACCGGCATGACCATCCGCGCTGGTCGGTGGACTATCTGCCGGCGGAGGCGTTTCCGGTCATCGCGCCGGCCGGGGCAAATTCCACGGCTGGCGCGTCCGCCAACCCGCGACGCCATTTTTCGAGGCGGGCCTCGATGCTGCGCGAGCTGGCGATCTGCGGCTCGGATCGCTGTTCATCGTGCTCGCGCGCTTCCCATTGCGCGACCTTGTCCCGGGCGATCGCGAAGGCTTCGGGAATCGAGGTGGTCTGGTTCAGCGCCTCGGCCAGGAAGGCCTTGCCGAAGTAGGTGATTTCAGACTCGGATCCGCAACCGAACGAGGTGCGGTCGCTGCGCGCCGCGGTGATGACCAGGGTGGAGTCATCGCGCAATGCATCGATGAATCCGCCCGAGTAGCAGGCATTGACCACCAGCACCTTCCAGCGCACCGAGGGCGAGGTGGCCAGCGCATCGGCGAGATCCTGCGGACTGATCTGGTTGAGCGGCAGCGGATCGAGCGCGACGTAAAGTTCGTGCTCCGGGGAACCGTGCGAGGTCAGGTAGACGAGCAGGATGTCCTCGACCGGATCCATGCGCCCGGCGATCGCATCGAGGGCGATGCGCAGGTTGGTCAGTGTCGCGAGCGGACGCGTCGACACGCTGGCCGGATTGTTTTCGAGCACGATGGTGTGGCCGCGCGCTCCGAAGCGCCCGGAAAACAGCTGCTGGACATACTCCGCCTCGTTGCGGAACACGTTCTCGCCGCCGTCGCCGGCGAAGGCGACGACATAGAGGTTGGGCTTGCCGGCGACGCGCGGCTGCAGGTCCTCGATGGCGGCATCGATCAGGCGTGGCTGGTCGAACATGAGCTGTTCGGGGTCGAAGGACGCCGCGTCGTCCTCCGCGTCGCCGTCGAAGCCAGCCTGCGCAATGCCGTCGGCGGCGCCCTCGTCGGCCTGCAGCGCAGCCTGGGCGCGCGCTTCATCGTGGGCGATCAGCGGCGCGCCGGGCAGCCACCACCAGGGCATCGCCGACACGGCATAGGCCAGTGCCGTGGCGAGCAGGGCCCTGGGCAACCGACGTGGCATCAGCCAGCTGGCCAGGCGCAGCAGCACGAGGAACCACCAGATGATCGACAGCCAGACCAGGCCCGCGGCGAGCCACTCGTGGCCGCTCTCCAGGAGCTGGCCGGCGACGAACCGCAGCGGCCAGTGCACGACCAGCGCGGTTGCCGCGGTCGCGGCCAGGGTGATCGCGGCCACGCCCCAGGCGATGCCGGTGCGACCGGCCAGGCTGACCAGCAGCCAGGCAGCAAGCAGGGTGAGCAGGCTGTCCGCCAGCAACTGGTTGAATCCCCAGCCGTAGACCATGCGCGGCGGAGCCGCCGCCACGCCGAACGTGATCGTTTCGGCGATCAGGTAGGCGATCAGCGCGAGTACGAAGGCGCCGGGACCTGGCAGGGCCGGATTGCCGCGCGGCTTTTGCAGCAGGCAGGCACGCAGTCCGTCGCGCAGGGTGGCCATGTTCGCGTGCATGCGCTCAGTGCGCCTCGACATCGATGGCGTCGAAATCGCTGACGCAGGGGTGCGCTGAATCGGCCGGGCAGGCAGAGGGCGGGCGGGCTACGAGGGTCGTGCGCAGGCCGGCGGCACGCGCGGCGTCGAGCTCCTCGACGATGTCGGAGAGGAACAGGATCTCGTCAGTCGGCGCGCCGATGGCCGCGGCGATGCGCGCATAGGATGCGCTGTCGCGCTTGGCGCCGGTTTCGGTATCGAAGTAGCCCGAGAAAAGGTGGGTCAGGTCGCCTTCCCCGGTATGGGCAAACAGCAGCTTCTGCGCCGGCACCGATCCCGAAGAGTAGACATAGAGGGATTTGCCCATCGCAGCCCACTTGTTCATGCAGCGCGCCGCGTCGTTGTAGACATGCGCCAGGAAGTCGCTGTCCTTGTAGCCGTCCTGCCAGATCATGCCCTGCAGGGCCTTGAGTGCGGTCGACTTGCGATCGCTGTCCATCCAGCCGACCAGCAGGTCGATGAGTTCCTGTTCACTGGCGGAGACAAGCCCGGCTTCGCGCGCCGCCTCATGCAGCCAGTGCTGCACCTCGGGCTGGTCGGCATGGGTGACCACGAAGGCCGGAAGGCGTTCGCGGGCGTAGGGGAACAGCACGTCCTTGACGAAGCTGATCGAGCTGGTCGTGCCTTCGATATCGGTGACGATCGCGCGGATGGCGGGCATGGGCGTGGTTGCGGCAATGGGGACGGTGAAATCGTAACAGGCTGGCATCGGAGCGGGTCGGAATCGTCCGCCGGCCGGCAGCTATTCGTTCACTTCTGCGCCAGCGAAAATTCTTTTGCGTGGCGATGATGGGATCCGGCCCCGCAATTCGTCTGTGTAGTGACACGACCCCAGGATCCAGGGAATTCCCTCTCCCCGGGCGGATCGGGTCGTGTCATTTCGATCCGGAAGTTCCCCAGCTTCCGGGCGAAACGGAGCGTGCCACGCATACCCCAAGGTGCGTGGTGCGCTCCACCTCGGGAGGGTGGCCTTGCTCAGGCCGCCTGGGTCGGTTTGCCGGCCTGCATGCGCGGAAACTTCGAGGCGATGTCGTCGCCGGTGAACTCGGCGACCCAGCCTGCCGGATTGTTGAACAGACGGATCGCGACGAAGTAGGGCGACTCGCTCATGTCGAACCAGTGCCGTGTGCCGTCCGGCACGCCGATCAGGTCGCCCTTCTCGCAGAGGATCTCGTAGACCCTGTCGCCGACGTGCAAGGTGAACAGCCCGGAGCCGGCGACGAAGAAACGGACCTCGTCCTCGGCGTGGGTATGCTCGCTGAGGAACTTCTGGCGAAGGGCGGCGCGGTCGGGATGATCAGGAGTCAGGCTGACCACGTCGACCGTGCGGTAGCCTTCCTCGTCCATCAGGCGGTCGATGTCGGCGCGATAGGCGGCAATGACTTCGTCCTGGCTCGCCCCCGGCGCGATCGCCTGCGTGGCTTCCCATTGCTCGAAACGCACGCCGATCCCCGCCAACGCCTCGGCCATCGCCGCGTGGCTGGCGTGATCGGCCAGTACCGTGTTGCCGTCGTTTTCGGCAAAGATGCGCAGTCGGCTCATGCAGTCAGTCTCCTCAGGTCCAGCTCGCAGTTCAGGAGGAACTCGAAGGCCTCGAGATGGCGGCGGGCCTCGGCCATGTCAACGCCCCAGGCATAGATGCCGTGGCCGTCGATCAGATAGCCATGCAGCGGTTTGCCGGCATCGAGCCAGGCATCGATCCGGCCGACCAGGACCTTCATGTCCTGCGTGTTCGGAAACACCGGCAGGTCGAGCACGCTCTCATGGGTGTCATGGCCTGAAATGGCCTTCTGCAGCTCCCAACCCTCGAAGCGCACATGGCCTGCCGCAGCGAACAGGCGTGAAGCGACGCTCTGTGCGCGCGAGTGCGTATGCAGCACGGCACCGACAGCCGGGAAGCGGCGATAAATCTGCGTGTGCAGTGCGGTTTCGGCCGAGGGACGGGCGTCGGTGGCGACCGGGTGGTTGTCGAGGTCGACCACCATGATGTCGTCCGCGCCGAGCTTGCCCTTGTCGCGCCCGGACACCGTCACCGCGACATGTTGCGCATCCAGGCGCATCGAGAAATTGCTGCTGGTCGCCGGCGTCCAGCCCAGGCCGGCAAGTTCGCGCGCGTTGTCGGCGATGGTCCGGGCGTGCGCCGCGAGCAGCGCGGCATCATAGGGAAGCGGTTTGATGGGCGGACTCCGGTCAGCAGTCTCTGCAAGGGCGAAAGCGATGATACGACAGCCGACCTGAAGCTGCAGTTGGTTGCCGCCGATAGGCGACACCGGTTGCCCAATGGGCCCGAGCGGTTCAATCTGGAGCTGGACTGCCGGGAGATTCCAGATGCCGATGCTGGGCAACGCGCGAAAAATCCGTCTTGTGACGATACTTGTCGTCATCGTGCTGGTGTTGCTGGTCATCTGGCAGAACAGCGAGCCGATCCGCCTGAGCCTGCTCATTTTCAGCGCCGTGTTGCCGCTGATGGTCTGGCTCGCCGTGTTCCTGGTCATCGGCCTGCTGCTCGGCATCGCCCTGATGTGGTCCTACCGCCGCCGATCCTGAGCGCCTGGCCGCTCCTGCCGGGGCACGGCGCGGATGGGCGCCTTGCCCATCCGTGCAGGGCCTGCACCTGAAGACGTGCCGATTCCTGCAGCCGAGCTTCTGCACATGTCCGAATCGGCTATGAAACGTCGTTCTTCGTCCGTGGACCGGTCAAGGGGCCAAACCGATCTCCGATAGGCGCCCCTCCCGTACCGGCATTGGCAGGCGATTCCATGCCTGCTCGGAACCGACGGAGGCCAGACCCGATGCGACCATGCAACGATTTGAATACGAACTTGTGCCGCAGGGTGGTCATGGCCCTCGGTTTTGCCCTGCCTGGCGTGATTTCGGCCGCCGGGATGGCAGGGGCGGAGTCCGCCGTGGCGCCAGCGAGCATGCTGCCCATCCGCGATCCTATGACGACGTCCAACCCGTTCGGCTGGCTGCGAAGCTTCACTTCGACGGGATCCATCGCTACCGACAATGCGTTTTTCCAGAGTCTCGGCACGAACGGACGTTCCTGCAACACCTGTCATCGGCAGGAAGACGCGTGGTCGATCACGCCAGCCAGCGTGCGTGCGCGGTTCCAGGCGACGGCGGGAGCTGATCCGATCTTTCGTTCCAACGATGGCTCGAACTCGCCATTGGCCGATGTATCGACCGTCGACAAGCGCCGCAGCGCCTATTCGATGCTGCTCGGCAAGGGCGTCATCCGGGTCGGCATCGGCATCCCGGCCAATGCCGAATTCACCCTCGACAGCGTCGTCGACCCCTATGGCTTCGCCAGCGCCAGCGAACTTTCGCTGTTCCGGCGCCCGCTGCCATCGACCAACCTGGCCTTCCTGACCGGCGTGATGTGGGACGCGCGCGAGACCGTCGCGCCGTTCCTTCCGCCGATGGATGCCGGCGTCGGCCAGGCCAATCTGGTCGCCAGCCTCCGGCACCAGGTCCTCGATGCAACGCTCGGCCACGCACAGGCGGTCATTGCGCCCGACGACGAGCAGATCGACCAGATCGTCCGCTTCGAACTCGGCCTGACCACGGCGCAGATCCGCGACAACCGGGCGGGATTCCTCAACGAGGACGACGCCATCGGCGGGCCGCGCATCCTCGCCAACCAGCGCTTCCATGTCGGCATCAACGACACCCTGGGCGCCGATCCCACCCTGGTCGCGTTCAACCCGCAGTCGATGATGCTGTTTTCCGCATGGAGCGCGGGCGACGACCGCAATCGCCCGTCTCCCTCGCGTGACCGCGAGTCGATCGCCCGGGGCGAACAGCTGTTCAACAGCAAGCCCATCGCGATCACCCGCGTTGGCGGTCTCAACGATGCGCTCGACATGCCGGTGATCGCGGGAACCTGCACCACCTGCCACAACGCGCCCAATGTCGGCAATCACACGGTGGCCTTGCCGCTCGACCTCGGACTCACCGATGCTTCGAGGCGCACGCCCGACATGCCGCTGTACACGCTGCGCAATACCGGCACGGGAGAGATCCGGCAGACCACCGATCCCGGGCGCGCGTTGCTGACCGGGCGCTGGAAGGACATCGGCAAGTTCAAGGGGCCGGTCCTGCGCGGGGTCGTCGCGCACGCGCCCTACTTCCACAATGGCTCGGCCGCATCGCTCGAAGACGTCGTCGAGTTCTACGACAGCCGCTTCATGATCGGTCTCACCGCGCAGGAAAATCGCGACCTGGTCGCGTTCCTGCGCGCGCTGTAGCCTTCACATCCATGGCTGCGACGAGATGCGTGGCACCTTCGTCGCAGTCCGTGCCGAGGCAGGTCCCACCTGGCCCCGGGATCAGGAATCGGCATCCTCGCCAACCCACTTG
Organism: Dokdonella sp.; assembly: GCA_036734345.1. Lineage (GTDB taxonomy): Bacteria > Pseudomonadota > Gammaproteobacteria > Xanthomonadales > Rhodanobacteraceae > Dokdonella. Next base: position 18,866 of record DAIMYT010000007.1, read on the forward strand.
AGCTGGTAGAGGCTGGGCAGCCGGTCCTTGAGGGTGGTGACCGCGCCGTGCTCGTGCAGGGTGCGCAGCAGGTCGAGGTTCACTTCGGCGACCAGCAGCGCTTCCGAGTTCGGTGCCGCCTCGTTGATGATCGAGTCGCCGGGGAAGGCGAAATCCGCCGGCGTGAACACGGCCGACTGCGCATAGTGGGTATCCGAGGCCTGCACCTTGGGCAGGTTGCCGACCGCGCCGGCGATGGCCACGTAGCATTCGTTCTCGATGGCGCGGGCACGGGTGCACAGGCGCACGCGCATGTAGCCGTTCTTCATCTCGGTCAGGAACGGCACGAACAGGATCTGCATGCCCTGGTCGGCGAGCAGGCGCGGCAGCTCGGGGAACTCGCTGTCGTAGCAGATCAGGATGCCGATCTTGCCGCAATCGGTGTCGAAGGCCTTGAGCTTGGTGCCGCCCTTCATGCCCCACCAGCGGCGTTCGCCGGGCGTGATATGGATCTTGCGCTGCTCGTCGCGACTGCCGTCTCGGCGCAGCAGGTAAGCCACGTTGTAGAGGTGCCCGTCTTCGAGGAAGGGCAGGCTGCCGGAAATGATGTTGGTGTTGTAGTTGACCGCCAGCTGGCTCAGGCGGTCACAGATTTCCGGCGTGAACTCGGCCAGCCGGCGGATCGACTGGGCCGGGCTGAGGTCGCCGAACTGCGCCATCAGCGGCATGTGGAACAGCTCGGGAAACAGGACGAAATCGGCGCGCACCGCGCCCATCGAATCGATGAAGAACTCGGCCTGCTGCAACAGCGATTCGAGCGTGTCGATCGGCCTCATCTGCCACTGCACGAGGCCGATGCGCACCAGGCTGTGCTGGCGCTTGAGCATGTCGGGTTTTTCCTGATAGTAGATGTTGTTCCACTCGATCAGGGTTGCGTAGGACTTCGATTCGGCATCGAAACGCAGGTAGTTGGTCAGCACCTTGCGCACGTGGAATCCGTTGGCGATCTGGAAACTCAGCACCGGGTCGTAGAGTTCCTTCAGCGAGACGCGTTCGATGTATTCCTTCGGCGTCATCTTGTCGGCATGTTCGGCGTAGCCCGGGATGCGTCCGCCGGCGACGATCGCGCGCAGGCCGTAGTTCTCGCACAGTGCCTTGCGTGCTTCGTAGAGGCGCCGGGCCAGGCGCATGTTGCGGTAGGCCGGGTCGACCATGATCTCGAGGCCGTACAGCACGTCGCCATTCGGGTCGTAGGTGCTGAAGGTGTACTTGTCGGTGATGTGCTCGTAGCTGTGCGAATCGCCGAACTTGCCGTAGTCGACGATCAGGCTCAATGCGAAGCCCACCGGCTGGCCGCCGACCGTGACGCACAGCTGGCCATCAGGGAACAGGTCGACCAGCTTGGCAATGTGGTGATGACCCCAGGGTAGCCCTCCGATACCGGCGTAGGCGACTTTCGTCACCGCCACCATGGCTTCGTAGTCGTCCATGCGCAGTTTTCGTACTTCGATGATTTCTTCTGTCACGGTGGAACCTCGATTTCTGAAAGTCTGGCGGCACCCGCAGAATCGGGGCGCCGCCTGTCTGGCCCAGTGTAGTGGTTGTGGTGATGCACCGTTCAGCAGTCTTCGGCATCACCTGGCGGAATCGCCCTTGCGCGTCGGGAATCATCCTGCCCGCGAATGCGATGCCGGCATCTTTCGATTTCGTCCTCACGCCGCCGCGGCGTGGCCATCCGAAGGCAATGTCGTCAGGCGCCGGTCCACATGATGTCGGCATCGTTGTCAATGCGGACGCGCCAATCCCGGCGATAGATGCGCAACCTCGCAGAGGCGGGATTCATGGCGATGACGATCGCGTTCTGGTCGAATTCGGCAGCCATGCGGTCCGCTGCCTCGAGCGATAGACCGGCCACGAGGAACGATGGTTCGCGCCACGGTGCGTGCGCGATGCGCCCGACGCCGACCAGACGGCGCAGGCGGAGCCTTTCCAGCCTTGCGCCGAGGGCATGCATGCGATGGCGGTTTTCGCTTGCCGGGAGCTTCCTGGAAGCCGGGTTGCAGGCACTGATGAATACCAGCGGCCAATCCCGCCTGGCCCACGATTTCAGGGAATCGGGAAGCGGCTTGCCGATGCGCAGCGTCGCGCGGGCGCCGCCGGGCAGGCGGGCCTCGTAGGAGGCCTGGCGATAAAGGGCCACCAGCTGCTCGGGAGAGTGCACGACCTGCGTCGATTACGCCGACACCGGCAGCATGTCGAGGCGCTCGTGGACGAGCCGGTCGGCGCGTTCGAGGTCGACCTCGGCCAGCGTCTGCCTGCCGGCGATGAACTCGCGCAGCAGCTGCGCCTGGATTTCGCCGCGTTCGAAGGCCAGCTGGTAGGGGACGCGGGAGAACGTGACCATCCAGTAGCGCGGCACCCAGCGCCCCGGATGGCGTCCGGCGAGCGTGCGGTCGAGTTCGCGCATGAGCAGGTAATCGGCATCGTCGACGCGATCGCGCATCTCGACATAGTTTTCCAGCGCCATCGCCGCAATGGCATCGGCGTTCGGCTTGCGCCGCCGCTCGAACTCGGCGAATGCCCCCGCACTGTCGTCTGGCGAGGCCTCAAGCAGGTCGGCCAGCTCGACCGCATCCTCGAAGCCCGAGTTCATGCCCTGGCCGTGGAAGGGGACGATCGCGTGCGAGGCGTCGCCGAGCAGCAGGGCGCGACCGTCGATATGCCAGCGATCGAGGTACAGGGTACCGAGCAGGCCGGTCGGATTGCCCACGTAGTCCTTTTCGAGATCGGGGATCAGCGGCACCGCGTCGGCGAAATCGCGCTGGAAGAATGCACGCGCCTGTGCGGATGTCACCACGGATTCCAGGCTCGGCTCGCCCAAGTTGGGCAGGAACAGGGTCACCGTGAAGCTGCCCTCGGCGTTGGGCAGCGCAATGCACATGTAGTTGCCGCGCGGCCAGATGTGCAGGGCATGCGGCTCCATGGCGTAGCGCTCGCCACGCGCCAGGGCGTCGACCAGGTTGCGCGGCAGCGTGCCGGCCGGGAAATCGCCGAGCGCAGGAATCTCGAGTTCCTTGTAGCCGTGTCCGAGCGGCTCGAAGCGCTCGCCGAGATCGGTTTCCAGCGCCATCGCTGCGCGCAGCGCCGATCCGGCGCCGTCGGTGCCGAGGATGACGCCGGCCTCGTGCGCGCGCGTGGTTTCGTCTTCGCTGCGCAGGTGCAGCGTGGATGTCTTCCAGTCGACCGCATCGAGACGCTGGTCGAAATGGATGGTGGCGCCGGCGGCTTCGGCCGCGTCCAGCAATGCCATGTTGAGCACGCCGCGACTGACCGACCAGATCACCTCCGAATCGTCGCGGCCATAGCGCTGCAGGTTGGTGCGGCCATCGATGTCGTGCACCATGCGTCCGCGCATCATCACCGCGATCGGCCGCATGCGTTCCTGCATGCCGGCGACGCGGAGGCCATGCCAGCCGCGCTCGGCGAGCGCAAGGTTGATCGAGCGGCCGCCGAGGAATCCGGCCTTTCGCGGATCGGGTCGGCGCTCGAAGACGCTGACCTTGAAACCGCGCTGGGCTAGCAGGGCGGCGAGCAGGGCGCCGACCAGGCCGGCACCGACAATCGTGATGGGCGGGGCTTTCATCGGCTGCTCAGCGTGCCTGGTGCCAGCGGGCCACCGACTCGACGAGACGGCGGCAATCCACGTAGCGGTTGTACAGTGGTGTCGGTGCGGCGCGAATGACATCGGGTTCGCGCCAGTCGACGACGATGCCGTCCCTTTGCAGGTGTTCAAACAACTGCCGGCCCGATTCGCGCGGACCCTTGACCCGCAACGACAGCTGGCACCCGCGCCGCGCCGGCTCCGCAGGCGTCGCGATCTCGAGGACATCGGCGACGCGCTCGCGGATCAGCCACTCGAGGTAACCGGTAAGGGCCAGTGACTTCCTGCGCAGGTTCTCGAAACCGGCGCGCTGGAATACCTGCAGGGATATGCGCAACGGGGCCAGCGCCAAAATCGGCGGATTCGACAGCTGCCAGCCATCGGCTCCCGGTGTCGGCCGGAACCGCGGGCCCATCTGGAAACGCGTGGCCTTTTCGTGGCCCCACCAGCCCGCGAAGCGCGGCCGGTCGGTGCGCGCATGGCGTTCGTGCACGAACGCGCCGGCGACCGCACCCGGTCCGGAATTGAGGTACTTGTAGCTGCACCAGACGGCGAAATCGCAGCCGCTGTCGTGCAACGCGAGATCGATGTTGCCGACGGCGTGGGCGAGGTCGAAGCCGACCATGCAGCCCTTGGCGTGGGCGCGTTCGGCGATCGCCTTGAGGTCGAGCGCCTGGCCGGTCAGGTATTGCACGCCGGGCAACATGACCAGGGCGATGCGCGAGCCATGTTCGTCGATGGCGCGCAGGATCGCCGCGTCGGACAGGGTGCCATTGGCCTGGTCGCCCTCGAGTTCGATCAGGTCGGTGGCCGGATCGAAGCCGTGGAATCGCACCTGCGCCTCGACCGCATAGCGGTCCGACGGGAACGCGCTTTTCTCGATCAGGATCGCCGGGCGCTCGCGCGTTGGTCGGTAGAAGCTGACCATGAGCAGGTGCAGGTTGACGCTGAGCGAATTCATCGCCACGACTTCGCCAGGCTGCGCGCCGACGATGGCGGCGAGGTCGTCGCGCACGAACTCGTGATAGTCGAGCCACGGCAGGCGCCCGCGGAAATGCCCTTCGACGGCAAGCTCGGCCCAGTAGTCGAGTTCGTCAATGACGGCCTGGCGGGTAGCGCGCGGCTGCAGGCCCAGCGAGTTTCCGCAGAAATACGCGATCTCGCGGCCCGCTTCCCGGGGGATGCAGAATTCCGCGCGGAAGCCGGCCAGCGGGTCGGCCGCATCGGCGGCCAGCGCCCAGTCCTCGCCCGTCTGGTAGCGGTCGGATCCTGTCATTTCAACGAAGCCGCCACGCTGTTGCAGCCGCTGTCGAACTTCGCGATCCAGTCTTTTGCGGTGGCCTCGAGCAGCGGCCGCTGGCAGCGCACCTGCACGGCGATCGTGCCCATCAGGGTGAAACGGTCACGGATCTCGTAGCGCGTCTTGCCGCGCATCACGAAATAGTGGTGGACGCCCGAGGCGCTGCCATCCAGAGCGGCTTCGTAACCGGTCTGCGCCTTCGACAGCAGCATTTCGTTCTGCGTGGCATCGACGAAGTCGGCCTCCGATTTCAGCTGGCGCGTCTTGACCGTGACGCTGGCCGTGTCGTCTGTTCCCTGGGTGGCCGGATCGGCGACCTGGAAGATGATCGCCTGCGGATTGCCGTCGGATTTTTCCATGATCGCGCTCCAGTCCTGCGGAACGCTGAAGCGGATCTTGCCGCTGTTGAGGTTGTAGTCTGAACCCGATTGGGCGGTGGCGAGGCCTGCTGCCAGGAGGAGTACCAGGGGAAGCCATTTCATCGGATCACTCCGTGTCGTCGTCATGCGCGAAGCGCGAATAGGGAAGGTCGAGCCACTCCAGGGCGGTGCCGTGGAAGAGTCGGGCCTGGTCGGCACCGGAAAGCTTCAGGGCGCTGATGCCGCTGCCAGGTTCCTGCTCGCCGAGGGGAAACGGATAATCGGTGCCGAGCATGACCGTGTCGACGCCCGCGACGTCGATCAGGTAGCGCAAGGCGGCGTCGTCGTGCACGCAGGAATCGAAATAGATGCGGCCGAAGTATTCGCGCGGATTGCGCGAATTGTCGGTGGCGACGAGATCGGGGCGCATGCGGAAACCGTGCTCGATGCGGCCGATCGAGTAAGGGAACGAGCCGCCGCCGTGGGCAAAGCACACGCGCAGCTTGGGCAGGCGCTCGAGTACGCCGCCGAAGATCAGGCAGCACGCGGCGCGGGCCTGTTCGGCCGGCATGCCGACCAGCCAGGGCAGCCAGTACTTGGGCATCGACTCGCGGCCCATCATGTCCCAGGGATGGACGAGGATCGCCGCGCCGAGTTCGGCGGCGGCCTCGAAGAACGGGAACAGTTCGGGCGCGTCGAGATTCCACTCCTCGATGTGCGATCCGATCTGCACGGCGGAAATGCCGAGCTGGTCGACGCAGCGTTCGAGTTCCTGGATGGCCAGAGTAGGCGACTGCAGCGGCACCGTGCCGATGCCGGCGTAGTTGCGCGGATAGCGCCGGCAAATCTCGGCCGTGTGGTCGTTGAGGAAGCGATGCAGCTCGAGCGCCTGGCTCGGCTTGGCCCAGTAGGAAAACATGACCGGGACGGTCGAGACGACCTGCACGTCGACGGCGAACTTCGCATAGTCGGCGATGCGTACTTCGGCATCGAAGGCATTCGCCCAGATCTCGCGGAAGAACTTGCCATCCTTGTAGATGCGATGGCGTCCTTCGGCGTTGACCACGATCGGAAAGCGGTCGTCGTTGTATTTCTCGGCCAGATTCGGCCACTTTTCGGGCAGGATGTGGGCGTGGGTGTCGATTTTCAGCATGGTGGCGAGTGTAACCGGAAGCGGTGCCGGTCAGGCGTCGACGGCGTTGGCATTCGGCGGGCCCTGCGCGCCGCGATCGGGGGCCGCGATGCAGGTCCCGAGCCGGCCGGCAGCAGGCCGGGGCATCAGGCGCCGGCCTTGCCGCCCCCGCTGAACTTCTCCGGGGCCGAGTTCAGGTGGCCGCAGGCGGAACAGGTGCGCGCTTCGATCGAGCGATAGAAGCGCTCGAAGATCGCGGGGAAGTCGGTTTCGATGTTGCCGAGGGTGAAGAACTCCTCGAACAACTTGTGGTTGCAACGTTCGCAATACCAGAGCAGGCCGTCCTTTTCGTCGGCCAGGCGCTTGCGCTCGATCACCAGCCCGACCGAATCCGGGCCGCGCTGCGGCGAGTGCGGAATGCGCGGCGGCAGGTAGAACATTTCCCCGGCGCGGATCGGGATATCACGCGGGCGGCCATCCTCCTGGATCTTCAGCACCATCTCGCCCTCGAGCTGGTAGAAGAACTCGGGACCCTCGTCCCAGTGGTAGTCGGTGCGCACGTTCGGCCCGCCGACGATCATGACGAAGAAATCGCCGTCGACGATGCACTTGTTGCCGACCGGAGGCTTGAGCAGGTGACGGTGCTCGTCGATCCATTGCTGCAGGTTGAACGCGGGGGTGAGCATGGCGTCTCGTACCGAAAATTCGTCCGGTCGAGATGCTAGCGGATAAAGCGCGCTGCGTCCCGATCCTCGGGCAGGAAACAGGCTTCGCGCCTGCCGAACCAGCGGTAGCGATGGCGCGCGACAACGCGATAAAGCGCATCGCGCAGCGGCGCCGGGACGAGCCACGCCAGCCAGGCCAGGCGCCACGGCCAGCCGAGCGCGTGGGCCACGCGCAGGACCGCAGCCGATTCGGTCCAGGTCCGGTCGCTTCCGACCAGTACGAACGACTCCGGGTCGATGGCGTCAATGCCGGCCTTGCACAGAAGTTCGCGCCCCGCTGGCGATTGCACCGTGGCGAAACGCAGTTGCTGCCGGTGGTCGCGCCTGAGCAGGAACTGCACGCTGCGGCTGCATAGCAGGCAGTGCGCGTCGAAGACGACTATCACGGCAGATCATCGCCTTCGGCGAGCTCGAGATACCCTGAATAGGCGACCAGCGAGCCGAGCACACGCAAGCGTGCGCCGGCATCGAAGCAGAAGCGGCCGTCATCGCCGCACTCGATGGCCCAGACCTCGGGAAACCACCGGCTTGGCCAGGGCAGGCCGAACAGGCGGATCGCCTCGAGCTGCATGGACAGGCTGCCGTCGGCCACGTGCAGGGAAAACAGCAGCAATGCGGGGCCCAGGCGCTCGCGCAGTTTTCGCCCGGCGGCGACCTCGAGGCGCGAACGCATCGTGCGGCCGGGAAAGTGGCGCGTCCAGGTCTCGGCAGACGGGTCGGCCGCCAGCTCGAAAGCGAAATCGGCTTCGCTCGCCGCGCGCGGCAGGCGCAAGAGCCAGCAGACGAAGCGACCGATCGGGTGCTCGGCGCCGCTGACGCTGCAGCGTCCCTGCAAGCGGAACCTGCCTTGCAGGGAGTGGAATCGCCGCACCGGCGCATCGAGGGCATCGCAAGCGCTGCCGAGGATCTGCCGGTAGACGGGCTCGCTGGCCACGGCCTCAGCGCCGGTCACCCACTACGGCGATGCACTTGAGTTCGATGGCGATCGGCGTCGGCAGTGCGCTGATGCCGAGTGTCGTCCGGCAGGGCTGGGCGTCGGTGAAAAACTCCGCGTAGACGCGGTTGTAGGTGGCGAAATCGCGTTCCATGTCGGTCAGGAACACGGTGACATCGACCAGATCTTCCCAGCGCGCGGCGCTGGCTTCGAGCACGGCGCGGACGTTGGCGAATACCTGGCGGCATTGCGCTTCGATGTCGTAGCTGAGCAACTGGCCGTTGGCGTCGACGACATTGCCGGGAATGGCGTTGCTGCCGGGCTGGCGCGGCCCGACACCCGACAGGAACAACAGATCGCCGACGCGGCGGGCATGTGGATAGGCTCCGACCGCCTTCGGCGCCGCCGCGGCATGCACGATGCCGCTCATGGCCGGGCCCCGTCCGGGCCGACCACGATCGACTGGCGGTGCCGGGTCTGGTTGGACAGGTCGCGGGCCAGCAGCGTGTACTTGCCGGGGCGCAACCAGAGCTCGACGACCGGGTACGGGTCGCTGCTCTGGCGCACCTTGTCGCCATAGGCGGCAATGCGCCCCTTGAACTCGATGACCGCGCGGTCCGCGGGTATGGCCTCGTCGGGCTCGCCGTCATAGCGCGCTTCGACCATGCACGGATACTGTTCGTCGCACATGCGACCGCTGACCTCGAAGGGCTGGCGCAGACCGCCGAGGGACAGCCAGGTCGGGCGCCCGCGCTGCAGGGTCTCCTCGGGGAAGAAGACGCTGACGTCATAGGCCTTGCCCTTGAGCGACCACGGCTTGCCTTCCTTGTCGACGAAGACGATCGGCTGCTTCGGCGCCAGCTTCGTCATGGCCTCGCGATAGTAGGGGTGGTCGCTGGCGAGCTTGTCGTGAGGAATCAGCATGGTCTGTTCAATGGTCAGCGGATCGATGTCGGTGATGCGTGCGAAATGCTGGGCCATGGCGGAACCGCCGAGGTACTTGCCGTGCTCCTGGATATGCGCGTAGCCGGCATTGACGACCAGCCGCGCATCCGGGTGTCGCTTGAAGACATCCTTCTTCAGGTTGCGTGCCTGTTCGGCCTCGCGCGCGTCGGCGGTGGAATTGGACAGGGCTTCATAGGCAACGACCCGGTAGCCGAGCCTGAGCGCCTCGTGGACCATTTCGGAATAGACCGGCTCTTCGGTGTAGAAGCCCGTCGCCGATACGGCGAATCCGCGTTTCGCCAGCGCCTCCATGTCGTCCTCGTAGAGCGTTTCCGCGGCGAAGGTGTCGAAACCCTCGTCGCGCAGGCGCGCCAGCATCTGCACGGTCAGCGTGCGGGTCAGCGGATAGCTGTGGTTCTCGTTGAAGAAGACGGCCTTGCGCCCCTTGGCCAGGCGCGCGATGGCATCCACGGCAGGCTCGGCCCTGAAATCCGCATCCTGCACGGGCGACGGGGCATCGTCGCCAGCCGCCTTCTGCACGATCGAGAAACTGTTGCGCGCGCCGACATAGTCGCCGACCCAGGTCTGGTACCAGCTCAGGTACTGGTTGAAGATGACGCGGAAGGAAAAATCGGTGCTGCTGGCGTAGGCGTCGCGCATGAAAAGGTACTGCGCCAGCAGGCCGCTACGGGTCTGCGCCTCGGCCATGATCTTCTCCGATTTTTCTACCGCGGCGCGTTGCTGGTGCACATTGGCCGAACCACCGGGCGGCGGAGGATCCTGGGCTTGCACCGCTGTGAATGCGAGTGCGGTTGCCAGCGCCACTGCCGCGCTGGATTTCGCTGCGCATGGATTTCGCAGGCGGCGCTTCTTGCTGAGGATGGGAAAGGTCATGCTGGTTCCTCCAGTACCTACTGGTACGTGATCAGGCGGGTTCAGCGGTTCAGCCATGTTCGATGCAGAGGTTCTTCGGCTCGGTGAAGAAGCGCAGGGCGTCGACGCCACCCTCGCGGCCCACGCCGGAATTCTTGACGCCGCCGAATGGCGTGCGCAGGTCGCGCGACATCCAGCAGTTGATCCAGACGATGCCGACCTCGAGTCGCGCCGAAAGCCGGTGCGCACGACCGAGATCGCGCGTCCACAACGACGCGGCGAGGCCGTACTCGGAATCGTTGGCGATGCGGATGGCATCTTCCTCGTCGTCGAACGGAATCAGGCTGACCACCGGACCGAAGATTTCCTGCTGGTTGGTCGCGCTTGCCGGGCCGAGTCCCTCGATCACGGTCGGCTCGACGAACCAGCCGCCGGCGCAGCGTCCATCAAGGACGACCGCGTTTCCGCCGCAGAGGATGGCGCCGCCTTCTTCACGCGCCGTGCCGATGGCCGCGACGACCTTGTCGAAGTGTGCGCGCGAGACCAGTGCGCCGAGATCGCTGGTCGGATCCTCGGGATCGCCGACGCGCAGGGCGCGCACGGCCTCGAGATAGCGCGCGCGGAACGCGTCGTAGATGCCGCGCTGGACGAGCAGGCGTGATCCGCACAGGCAGATCTCGCCCTGGTTGGCGAATCCCGAACGCACGATCGTGGCGAGGTTTTCCGCGCTGAAATCGAAATCGTCGAACACGATGGCCGGATTCTTGCCGCCCATCTCCAGCGACAGCTTCTTGAACATCGGCGCCGCGGTACTCGCGATCGCCGCACCGGTGCGCGTGCTGCCGGTGAACGAGATCGCCTTGACCTGCGCATGCTCGACGATGGATTGGCCGACCTCGGGCCCATGGCCGTGGACGATATTGAGGACGCCGGCGGGGAAGCCGGCCTCCTCCGCCAGTTCACCGAGCCGGGCAGCGCTGCACGGGGGGGTTTCCGAAGGCTTGGCGACCACGGTATTGCCGGCGGCCAGGGCCGGTGCGATCTTCCAGGTGAACAGGTAGAGCGGCAGGTTCCACGGCGAAATGCAGCCGACCACGCCGAGCGGCTGGCGCAGGGTGATGTTGATGGTCCCCGGGCCGGTCACGTGGGCTTCGCTGGCCCATTGCGTGATGGCGGCGGCGAAGAAGCGCAGGTTGGCGACCGCCCGCGGGATGTCGACGCGGCGGGCGAGGGAAACCGGCTTGCCGCTGTCGCGCGATTCGAGCGCGGCCAGTTCATCGATTTCCGCTTCGAGCAGGTCGGCCAGGCGCGACAACAGGCGGGCGCGCTGTTCGGGCGACGTAGCCGCCCAATCTCTTGCAGCGAGTGCCGCAGCAGCGATCGCGGCATCCACATCGGCCTTGGATGATGCCGGGCAAAGGCGGAATGCGCGGCCGGTGGCTGGCTCGAAGACCTCGAGATAACGGCCGTCGAGGGGTGCGCGGAAACGGCCGCCGATCAGGTTTTCGAGTTGCGGAAGTTCGCTCATGCGGCAAGCTTAAGGCAACGCTGATCAAGTGGCACAACCGTCATGGCATTCAGAAGGTTCGCCAGTCGTGCCGCGTGGCGAAGTGAAGGCTGGTTGCCTTGACCAGCTGCGCGGTGCGGCTGGCGGACCTTCTGGATGCCACCTGTTTCAATAAATACAATCGGTTAGGCGATACCTGTCTGCGCGCATCTCTTTGTTGCGCTGCCTTGAAGGACGGCCAGTCCATCTGCGCCAGCGCGCCGCGATCTGCACGCAGACAGGTGTCGTGACGATTGCGCCACTTGATCAGCGTTGCCTTGACGGCTTCGGCCATTGGCCGGGCGCTGCATGCGCCCGGAATCCCGGTTCCCGGCCTCGCGGGGAGGAGGCCGGGAACCGTTCCTGCAATCATTCAGTCGTCACGTTCAGGCCACGGCGTTCGAGCAGCGGCTTCACATCGGGCTCGCCGCCGCTGAAGTCGCGGAACAGGACCATGGCGTCTTCCGATCCGCCGCGCGAAAGCAGGGTCTGGCGGAAGTGGTCGCCGTTCTTGCGCGTCAGCCCGCCATTGGCCTTGAACCACTCGACGCTGTCGGCATCGAGCACTTCGCTCCAGATGTAGGCGTAGTAACCGGCGGAGTAGCCACCCATGATGTGCGAGAAATACGTGGTCCGATAACGCGGCGGCACCGGGGCGAAATCAACGCCGGCCTTCTTCAGCGCCGCCGCCTCGAAGGCGAGCACGCCATCGGCGGCGGGCGCCTGGTCGGCGGAGATCTGGTGCCAGGCCTGGTCGAGCAGGGCCGCGCCGAGGTATTCCGTGGTCGCGAAGCCCTGGTTGAACTTCTCCGAGGCCTTGACCTTGTCGAGCAGGTCCTGCGGCAGCGGCTCGCCGGTCTTGTAGTGCTTGGCGTAGTTCTTGAGGATTTCCGGCCACGCCACCCACATCTCGTTGACCTGCGACGGATATTCTACGAAATCGCGCGGCACCGAGGTGCCGGCGAAACGCGGATACCTGACGTTGGAGAACATGCCGTGCAGGGCATGGCCGAATTCGTGGAAGGCCGTGTTGACCTCTTCATAGGTCATCAGGGTCGGTTCGCCCTCGGGCGGCTTCGGGATGTTGAGGTGGTTGGCGATGACCGGCGAGGTGCCGAGCAATCCCGATTGCGGGACATAGGCGTTCGCCCAGGCGCCACCGCGCTTGTTGCTGCGTGCGTAGTAGTCGACGATGAACAGGGCGAGGTGCTTGCCGTTTTCCTCGAACACCTCGAACACGCGGATGTCGGGCAGGTAGACCGGAAGATCCTTGCGTTCCTTGAAGGTGATTCCGTAGAGCTTGGTCGCGGCATAGAAGACGCCGTTCTGCAGCACGTTGTCCATCTCGAAATACGGACGCAGCTGCTCGGCATCGAGATCGAACTTCTCCTTGCGCACCTTCTCGGTGTAGTAGGCCCAGTCGGCTGCCGAGACCTTGAACTGGCCGCCCTCCCTGTCGATTATCTTCTGGATGTCCGCGGCCTCGGCTTTCGCGTTGGCGACTGCCGGCGGAGCAAGCTGGGCGAGCAGCTTGTTGACTGCTTCGACGCTGCCCGCCGTCTCGTCGGCGAGCACGTAGGCGGCGTGATTGGCATAACCCAGCATCGCCGCGCGTTCGGCGCGCAGCTTGACCATCGATGCCACGATGGCGCGGTTGTCGAACTCGCCGCCCTTGCTGCTGCGATTGAGCGAGGCCTGCATGATGCGCTGGCGCAACGCGCGATCCTGCAGCGAAGCCAGCGCCGGCTGTCCGCTGGTGTTCTTCAGCGGGATGACGAATTTGTCCTTGAGCTTGCGGCTCTTCGCCGCTTCGCTGGCGGCGCCAATCGCATCGTCGGACAGGCCCTTGAGCTGCTCGCGCCTGTCGACCACCACCGCATCGGCATTGGTTTCCTTGAGCAGGTTCTGGCTGAAGGTGGTCGCCAGCGTCGCCATTTCCGCGTTGATCGCCTTCAGGCGGGTCTTGTCGTGGTCCGACAGCTTGGCGCCTGCGCGCACGAAGTCGGTGTAGTAGCGCTCCACCAGCCGCTTCGATTCGGCGTCGAGACCGAGCTTGTCGCGCTGGTCGTAGATCGACTGCACGCGGGCGAACAGCTTGCCGTTGAGCAGGATGAGATCGTTGTGTGCGGAAAGCTTTGGCGCCATCTCGGCCTGGATCTTCTGCATCGCGTCATTGGTATTGGTGCCGGCCAGCGCGAAGAAGACCCGGGCGACGCGATTGAGCAATTCGCCGCTGCGCTCCATGGCCACGATCGTGTTGTCGAAGGTGGCCGGTTTCTTGTTGTTTGCAATGGCCTCGATTTCGGCGCGGTTGTCGGCCATGCCCTTCTCGAACGCCGGCGCGTAGTCGGCATCCCTGATCTTGTCGAATTGCGGGAACTGGTAGGGCAGGGGGCTCGGCGCGAAGAACGGATTGGTGGCCGCGTCCTGCGCGGCATCCGTGGATCTCCCGGATGTTTCCGGCATCCCGGTTTCGGCCGCGTGCAGCGGTGCGGTGGCGCCAATGGAGAGCGCCAGGGCGCCGGCGAGGGTAAGGCGGTAGGCCATCGTCGAGTCTTCCGAATGTCATGTGGATTCCCGAGGGTAGGTCAATTGGCCCCGGATTGCCCGTGACTAAAGTCAGACCGCAGCCCTATGGCATTCGTGTCGCGGTCCCGCTGACGACGATTCCGCCGCTTTGTGGAATTCGCACATGGATGCGGCTCGGTCGTCCCATGGCGTCGCCTTGGCGGATCAGGATCGACGCGGGTGGCGCGATCAGGCCTGCATCGCGCAGGTAGCCACCGAGCGCCGCCGCCGAGGCGCCGGTCGCCGGGTCCTCGAAGACCCCACCGACCGGAAACGGATTGCGCGACAGGAAAACCGTGTCGCTCTGCCGATGCACGAGCTGCAGAGTGGTCAGGTCGTTGGCCAGCATGAGGGCCTTTACGGTTTCGAAGGGATACTCGAGGCTGGCCAGGCGATCGCTGCTGGCTGCGGCCAGGACCAGGTGCCAGGCGCCGGCATAGGCCACGGCCGGCGCAATGGCCGGGTCGAGATCGCTGCGCCGCCAGCACAGCGCGGCGAGGATCCGGTCGAGAAGTTCATCGGCAACCGGGACATGCCTTGGCGCGACCGACGTTAGCGACGCCTCGCGCTGGCCATCGCGCAGGGTCACGTCCACGGGCACCACGCCCACCTTCGTGGCCAGCCGGTAGGTGGCATCGCCGCTGGTTTCGCCGAGAACCACGCCGCTGGCGATCGTGGCATGTCCGCAGAACGGGACCTCGGCCTCGGGACTGTAATAGCGGACGCTGCGCTCGATGCCGCCGGCGGGCGCAATGAACGCCGTCTCCGAATAGCCGACTTCGGCCGCGATCCGTTGCATGCTGGCCTCGTCGGGTAGCGATTCGCCGATCCAGACGCCGGCCGGGTTTCCGCCGCGCGGATCCGATGTAAAGGCACTCAGGCGGTGCAGTGTTCCGGTGCTCACGATGGGGACTCCTGATCATGGAGCGATCATCGTGGGGGCTTGGCGTCCGCTATCAAGCATGCCGGCGCATGCGCCCGGTTGCTGCGCCTGCGGGCTGCGGACGCCTGCGGCTCAGGCCGCGCTGGGGCGGGAGCGCCGGCGCAGGATCTCGTGCTCGATGCCGAGGTAGACGGGACTGCCGCGTTGTCCGCTCATGACCAGTTCCCAGAGCCGGACATCGAGTTCGTCGTCGTCGATGGCCGAAATGGGACATTCCGGAAGCGGAGCGTTGTTGCGCGCAGCACGGGTAATGGGAATGACGTTGCTCATGGCCGACATGCCTTGTGGATACAAGGGTTATAGAGCATCAAGCGTGCCATCGTAACCCTGCATCGATGTGGAATCCAGTCAAATCAACATCTTAGGTTATTTTCCTCGACAAATTGACACGATACGTCGCGGTGCGGCATTGCCATCATGTGACGAAAATCGACGCGGCCGATCGGTTCGGACCGGCAGGGGCTGGTCAGGCCTTGCATGCGTCAACGTCGCCGGCAATGGACCGACCGGCGCCCGGCATGCCAGCATTCGCGGTCGGGCCGGCTTCGTCCCGGGCAAGCCGACCGCCCCCTTCCAGTTCCCTCGAAACCATGCGACTGAACAAATACATCAGCGACACCGGGCACTGTTCCCGGCGCGAGGCCGATCGCCTGATCGCCGCGCGCAAGGTCAGCCTGAACGGCCAGATCGCGCGAATCGGAGACAGCTACGCCGAAGGCGACGAAGTACTGGTGGACGGCCAGCGTCTGCGCAACCGGGCGAGCGCGCCCGGGGCGCGCAAGCACGTCTACATCGCGCTGTACAAACCGGTAGGCATCACCTGCACGACGGAAACGGCGGTCAAGGGCAATATCATCGATTTCATCGATCACCAGCAGCGTATTTTCCCGATCGGCCGGCTCGACAAGGACTCCGAGGGGCTGATCCTGCTGACCAGCAACGGCGATATCGTCAACGAACTGCTGCGTTCGGAAAACAACCACGAAAAGGAATACCTGGTCGGCGTGAACCGGGCCGTGACCGATGAATTCCTCACCGGAATGGCGCGCGGCGTGCGCATCCATGGCCAGATGACCAAGCCTTGCCGTACGCAGAAGATTGCGCGATTCGGCTTCCGCATCGTGCTCACGCAGGGCCTGAACCGCCAGATCCGCCTGATGGCCACCGCCTTCGGTTACCGGGTCAAGCAGTTGTGCCGGGTGCGCATCGTCAACATCAAGCTCGGCGCCCTGCGCGTCGGCCAGTGGCGCAACCTCACCGATGCGGAACTGCGCGGCCTGCTGCCCCAACGCACGGAATGGTGATCAGGAGCGCGACTGCAGCCAGGCTGCCGCCCCGGCGCCGGCGATGCGCCCGCTGGCCAGACTGGCGGTGAGCAGGTAGCCGCCGGTCGGCGCCCCCCACTCGAGCATTTCCCCGGCGCAGAAGACGCCGGGCAATCCGCGCAGCATGAGGCGCCCGTCGAGCGCCTCGAGGCGCACGCCGCCCGCGCTGCTGATGGCCTCGGCCAGCGGCCGTGGCCGCTGCAGGCGCAGCGGCAATGCCTTGATCGCGTGGGCCAGGCGGGCCGGATCGTCGAACACGGCGCGTTCGAGCACCTCGTGCAGCAGCGCACTCTTGACTCCGTCGATGCCGGCATGGCGGTGCAGATGCTTGGCCAGCGAATGGCTGCCACGCGGCCGCGAAAGGTCGCGCAGCAGGCGCTGTTCGTCGCGGCCCGGCACGAGATCGAGTTCGATGACGGCGGATCCCGCGGCGGCGATCTGTTCGCGGGCGTCGGCGGAAAGGGCGTAGATCAGGCTGCCTTCGACGCCGCTCGCGGTCAGCACGAATTCACCCTGGCGCTGGATGCGTGCTCCGTCTGCGCCGGTCCATGCAATCGATACCGGCTTTACCGGCGCGCCGGCATGGCGTTCGCGCAGATGCGCGCTCCAGCCGACATCGAATCCGCAGTTCGACGGTCGCAACGGAGCCAGGTCGATGCCGCGACCCGCGAGCACCGGCACCCAGCTGCCATCCGATCCGAGTATTGGCCAACTGCCCCCGCCGGCAGCGATCACGACGGCATCGGCCGTGGCGATCTGCTCGCCCTGCATTGCAGCGAAGCGCAATCCGCCGTTCTCGTCCCAGCCGAGCCAGCGCGAGTTGACGTGGAAACGCACGCCGCTGGCGCGCAGCCGGCGCACCCATCCGCGCAGCAGGGGCGCGGCCTTGAGGTCGCGCGGGAAGACGCGCCCCGAGCTGCCGATGAAGGTGTCGATGCCGAGTCCGGCAGCCCATTGGCGCAGCGCTTCGGCGTCGAATTCGCCAAGCCAGGCGCGCACCGCATCCCGCCCCCCGCCGAAACGATCGACGAATTGCTCGAACGGCTCCGAATGGGTCAGGTTGAGGCCGCCCTTGCCGGCGATCAGGAACTTGCGCCCGACCGAGCCCATGCGCTCGTGCAGGTCGACGCTCAGGCCGGCGGCGATCGCGGTTTCAGCGGCCATCAGGCCGGCGGGGCCGCCACCGATGACGATGAGATGTCTTGCGGGCTGTGCGTGCATGCCGGAATGTTCGCATGCTTCCATCCGGTCGGGTGGATGCGATACTCGGGCGTGCCCTGTCCGCATTCGTCGCCAGCCCGGCGATGGATCGTTTCCACCATGTCCGCGACCGTTAACCCATGAATGCGACCCTCGTCATCATCCTCGTCACCTGTGCGATCTCCTTCCTGGCCTTCCGCAACGACAGGCTGATCCACGGCCTGATCCTGTGGCCGCCCGCGATCAGCCGCGATCGCCAGTTCTATCGCCTGCTCAGTTACGGATTCATACACGCCGACGGTACGCACCTGCTGTTCAACATGATCACGCTGTATTTCTTCGGCAGCCTGATCGAGCAGTTCGTCGCCGGCTATATCGGGATCCTCGGCTACGTCGCGTTCTACCTGTCGGCGATCGTCGTTTCCATCCTGCCGACCTACCTGAAGAACGCCGGCAACCCGAGCTATCGCAGCCTCGGCGCTTCAGGCGCCGTTTCCGCCGTGCTGTTCGGATTCGTCCTGCTGCAGCCGTGGACGACGATCCTGGTCTTCTTCATTCCGTGCCCGGCGATCATCTATGCGGTGATCTATGTCGCCTATTCGATCTACATGGACCGCAAGGGCAGCGACAACATCAACCACAGTGCGCACCTGTGGGGCGCGGCCTACGGCGTATTGTTCCTGCTCGCCATGGAACCGCGGCTGGTCGGCGTATTCATCGCGCAGTTGATGCAGCCCGGCGGCTAGCTGCGCGGACGGGATTTCGGACGGCTGCGCTCAGGGCGTCGGCTCGAAGCCGCTGGAGAAGATAAAGTCGGTCGTCGTGCTCGGTGAGCCGAGCAGGATCCAGTCATAGATCAGCGCCTGCTCGGCGAGCGGAAGCGGGCTTCGCCCGAACGGCATGCGTGAGCCGAAGTCGGGATTGTCGCAATTGATCTTCTCGAAAAGCACGCTGGCGAGCGGATCGCCCGGCACGATGCGAAAGCGCCCGGGTTGTTCGCTGGACGGCACGTTGACGATGTTGTCCCAGGAAACGCCACTGGACAGATCCATGTCCGCGAACGGGCTGGGATTGTCGACGTGGCAGTTGGAGCATCGCGTGTCGAAGATGTTCTGGATATCGTTGTTGTAGTCGATGAGCCAGGTCATCGGGATGCTCGAGAGGTCGTCGCAGCCGGTGGCGGCCAGCGATATCGTCGGGCAAAGCGCGAACGTGGCGGTCGCGAGCAGGGCAGCGATGCGGCCGCGCACCGGGGTGCGCGACCGGGGACGAATTGCGCAAGCCATCAGGGCGCCATGAACCCGAGGTTGCTGCTCGCGAAGTTCGGCAGGTTCGGGAAGATCGTATTGAGATCCGTGCTCGAGGTGACGCCCATCCAGCTTGCCAGCGTCGCCGCCATCTGGTCGACGCTGATCGCCGGGATGGTCTGGCCGCGGCTCAAGCTGATCGGCCCGTTCAGGGTCTGGTCCGGGAATGCACCATAGATCTTGCCGCCCAGAACCTTGCCACCGAGGATCATGTTGACCGATCCCCAGGCGTGATCCGAGCCATTGCCATTGGTCGACAGGGTTCGCGCGAATTCGCTCATCGTGAACGTGGTCACCTCGTTCTGCGCGCCTATCTCGCCGAGGGCGAGCCAGAACGCGCCGAGAGCCTGCGAGACGCGCGCGAGCAGGTTGGCATGGCCATTGGTGCCGGTGCTCATCAGGTTGTCGTGCATGTCGAAGCCGCCGATTCGCACATAGTAGATCTGGCGCTGGTGCTGCACGTTGAACGAGGTGTCGCGCGACAGCTTGATCATGCGCGCAACCATCTTCAGCTGGTTGGCCAGCGATTCGTTCGGGAACGAAGTGGTGAACGTGTTGGGGTCGGCGATTCCGCCTGTTGCCAGACCGGAATTGAGCAAGCTGTAGAGATCGCGCGAGCGCTGCAGGATGTTGCGGTATTCGTCCTGGTAGGGGGATTGATAGGTCGCATCCAGCATTTGCTGCAGGGCCTGCGCGCGCTGGAAATTTGCGCCGGTGGTGCCGGTGCCGGATACCGCGGTGAGACCGCTCGACGACATCTGGTAAGGGAACGTGCTGGCGCCAACCTCGAAGCGGTTGCCACCGCTGATCGAGATGCACGGCGACAGCGTCTGGTTCACGTTCGGTGCGCGTACCCGATCGGCGACCTGACCGCCCCAGCCGATCGACGCTGGCGAAGTGCGACCGATGTGCCAGAGGTTTTCCTGGTCGCTGTGCGAGTAGAGCTGGGGCGGCCGCAGCGCCGAATTCGCGTTGTATTCGGTTTTCGTGATCGGGCGGATCAGCGTGCCGATGTTGCTGAGCAGGGCAAGCTTGCCCTGGTTGTAGAGCGAACGCAGACCCGGCTGGGCCGGCCCGGTGCGATCAACGGTGCTCGGATGCAGGGCATAGCTTCCGGAGACATCGCTGATCTGGGTTCCTGCCAGCGCGGTGCGCGCGATAGCCAGACCGCCGGGATTGCTGGTCGCGTTGTAGACGCCGCTGCGCGAGGCTGCGTAGATGTCGTAGCGCGTCTGGTCGTAAGGCATCAGGAAGTTCCAGGCATCGTTGCCGCCGGCCAGATAGACGCAGACCAGCGCCTTGTAGCCCGGCACGGTGGCCTGCGGGGCGGCAAGTGCCGACCCGATCATGTTGAGCTGGGGCAGGAAGGTGGACACGCCGCCGGCGCAGAGCGCACAGGAGAGCTGGCGCAGGAAGTTTCTACGGGATGTGGATTCGCCGCTCATGATGATGTCCTTCAGCGCTGAACTGCATACTCGGGCGAGATCGCCACGAGATAGATGATCGAGCGGGCCCGCTCGGAGACAGACACGTTTCCGTCCATGAAGGTGACTGCATTGATGAGCGCGGTGCGCATGGTGGTGGACATCGTGCCGTAGAGCATCCGCTTGTTGGCTTCGTCGACCATGCCGGCGTAGTCGCTGCCGTACGCCGTCAATGCCGCGAGATTGAGCAACGGCCGGTTGTTCGGCGGGCTGGACATGCCGACGTAGCTGCTGAACCCGTAGGTGTACAGGCTGTTCGCCGTGGACACGATCGTGCTCTCGTTGAGGGTCTGGAACTCCGGCGAGTAAAGGCCCGCACTGGCGATCTGGCCGGGCAGCTGGAAATCGGGTTCGAAGAAATTGAAGACCGTATCGGCGCCGAGCGGGCGCTGTCCGTAGGTGCCGCTGGGGCTGGTCATGCCCATCGCGATGTTGCCGTAGGCATCGGCCGCCGGCATCTGCGCATCCCAGGCGCGCCACAGGGCGGTCAGCTTGAGCAGTGGTTCGCGTGGCTTGCCGCTGTTGGTCGTCGGCGCATTGCGCGCCTCGGGATCCATCAGCACCTGCCTGATGACGGCACTGAGGTCGCCGCGTTCGCCGAATCCGTTGTCGAGGAACTTGCTGGCGACGCGCTCGATATAGGCGGGCGTGGGCGAGCTCGTGGTGAAGCGCTGGATCAACTGGCGCGAGATGAACGGCGCGATATTGGGGTGGGCGAAGAGCAGGTCGAGGCCATCGGCCACATCGGTGGCGCAGGCCTGGTTTGGTGGCAGCACCGTGCCGTCGATCACCGTCTTCTGGGTGACATCATGCGCGCTCTCGATGCAGGTCATGCGCAGGTAGGTGTTGGTGCCGTTGGTAATCGTGGTCGCGTTGTTGTAGTTGAAGCCGGTGAATACCTTGGCGTAATTGGTGACCACGCTCTGGTCATAGGTCGGAATCGGCTGCCCCGCATTGAGGAGGGGCGAAAAATCGAGGTTGCGCTCGACCAGGCCGATGGTGAACAGCTGCATCACCTCGCGGGCGTAGTTTTCGTCGGGCTGGCGGGTGCCGTCGGGGGGGGGCTTCTGGGTGCGGGAGGGGCTCAGGGACTTGCCCATCGAAGGGGTCCAGGGCACCTGGTCGAGCAGTTCGCCGTAGTTGCCGAAAGCGTTGCGGGCGAGGATGTCCCAGTACTCGCTGACCTGGATCGGTTCGCCGGAGAGCGTGCCGTTCTGGTCGGAGATCACGAGGATCTGGCTCAACGCGAAGGCGGCACGCTGGCGCAACTGGTCGCTGCCGGTCGCCGCGGTATGGAACCAGCGATCCAGGCGGTTGTTGTGGCTGACGCCGCTCTGGTTGTCCGCCAGGCGCGCGTCGTTGACCGCTTCCATGTAGGGGCGGACGGCCGTCGCCGGCTTGTTGAATTCCTGGCGCAGCCATTCCGAATAGCCGATCGTGCGCAGGCGGGCGACTTCCGCCGTGGTCGGTCCGAAGCTGGCCTGGGTGAGGAAGCGTGCCGCTTCGGCGTCGCTGGCCGGAAGGTCGGTCGGTGACTCGAAACTGGAATTGAATATCTGTTCGTGGAGCAGGGCGCGGGCGTCGCGCGCGCCAAGGAGTCCAGCGCAAACCACCAGACCGAGCAAGCAGTATCTGTTCATGGAAGATCCCCGGGAGCCGAGCGCACGATACGCCGGAATCGTGAGGCCAATGTGTGATCACCGTCAACGGAAATCGCGCGACCCGGCAGGCCCGGATCCGCCCGGTTTCCGGGGTCCGGGAGGGACCGGCCCGGACGCGGGTGGGGCCGGCAGCGAGGGTCGTCCATGGCGGGCCGGTGTCGACCGTGTCGCGGATCGGATCGGGGGCCGGCACGGCCCTTTTCCGCGCCTGCTGCGGCGAGGCCACGGCAACCGTGTTCGGCGCTTGTTTGCGCGGCGGGGTAAGGCTAGCCTCGGTGCATGAGGGTCTCCCGCTTCCCGCACACGGTCCCGCTCACATCCTGGATGGCGCGCCTGCTCCTCGCATGCGCGCTGATCTGGGCCGATGGCGACCTCCACGCCGCCCTCGCGGGCAATGTCCCGGGCGTGGACAACCTGCATTTCCGCACCTTCGGGACTGCCCAGGGGCTCTCCCAGGCGACCGCGCGGGTGATGGTCCAGGACTCCAGCGGTTTCGTCTGGATTGGCACCCAGGATGGGCTCAACCGTTTCGACGGCTACGAATTCCACGTCTACAAATCGAGCCGGGACGACCCGTGGTCGCTCTCGCAGAACCATGTGCTGGCGCTGGCCGCGGATACCGACGGCAGTCTCTGGGTCGGCACCCAGGCCGGCGGCATCAATCACTACGATCCGCGGCTCGACAGGTTCATTGTCTATCGGGCGAAGCCCGAAGACCCCTACGCGGTAGCCAGCAATTCCGTTTCGGCCATTTTCATCGATCGCGACCGTCGGGTCTGGGTGGCCAGTTCGGAAGGCCGCATGCAGTGGTTCGATCGAGCCGGCCAGAGGTTCATCGATACCCCGATGGGAACGCAACCCGGGCTGCGCCTGGTGCGCAGCATCATGCAGTCCTCGGATGGCGACATCTGGCTGGGCGCTCGCGACGGTCTGTGGCGGGCCGCACCGGATGGCACGAACTTGCGTGAAATCCGCGCCGGCGAGGCCCGGCCTCTGGATGTACATGCCCTCGCGCAGACGAACGAGGGCGACATCTGGGCCGGCACGGCGGAGCGTGGACTCTATCGCCTGCGCAACGACGGCAGCCTGCTGCGGCACTACGCGGACGACGAAGCGGCGTCCACCACGCCATTGCACGATCGCGCCATCCGCGCCCTGCTCGCCGATGCCGACGGACAATTATGGATCGCCGGAAACAGTCGGGGACTGGCCCGGTTCGACCCGAAATTCAATCGCTTCGAGCACTATCCGCACGATCCCGCCCGCGACAATACGATTGCAGCCAACCGCCTGTCCGCATTGATGCGCGGCCACGGCGGCGAGCTGTTCGTCGGCTCATGGGCCAGCGGCTTCTCGGTGCAGGATCCGCGCACCGAGGTATTCACGAGGATCGAGAGCGTCGCCGGCGATCCGCGGACCTTGCCGTCGCGCCAGGCGTTGACGGTGCATGGCGAGCCGGACGGCACGCTCTGGGTCGGCGTCCTCGAGGGCGGCGGACTCGTCCACCTCGATCCGGCGTCCGGCGTGCTCGCGCGCTACACCCATGATCCGCTGCGGCCCGGGTCGCTGTCGCATGATTTCGTCCAGTACGTCACGCGAACGCGCGATGGCAGCCTGTGGGTCGCGACCGTGGGTGGCGGGATCAATGTCCTGCGTCCGGGTGCCAGCGGGTTCGAACATATTCGCCATGACCCGGCCGATCCCGCCAGTCTGGCGGAAGACTCCGTGATGTATGTCTTCGAGGACCATATCGGAACGATCTGGGTGGGGACGGCGAACAGGGGACTCGACGAACGCTGCGCCACCTGCCGGGGATTCACCCACCACCCGCATGATGCACGCAGCGCCCGGGAAGGGCTCGGTCCCGGTGGCGACACCATCGGTGCGATCGTCGAAACGCCGGCCGGGGACCTCTGGCTGGCACTGCGTTCCGGAGGCCTGGATCGATATTCGCGGAGCACGGGCCGCTTCGAGCATTTTCATGCGGACAGGGAAGACCTCAACTCGATCGGCAGCGATTCCATCTCCACCCTGAGCATCGATTCCCGCGGCGAATTGTGGATCGGCAGCCAGGGCGGCGGCATCAGCCACCTCCTGCCCGGTAGCGACCTGGCGCCGCGGTTCGAGACTTTCGGTGCGAAGGAGGGACTTGCCGCCGAGGCGATCGGCGCCATCGTCGAGGACTCGCTGGGTCGCCTGTGGATCAGCACGACAATCGGCATCAGCCGTTTCGATCGCAGCCGCAAGCGCTTCGTCAACTTTGGCCCCCACGACGGCACGCTGGCATCCGGGTACTGGATCAATGGTGCCACCCGGCTTCCGGGCGACCGCATCGTGTTCAGCGGGCTCGATGGCATCACCGTGTTCAGTCCCCTTCAGGTCGAACTGCCGGACGCACCGCAACCGACGCCGATCCGTCTGCTCCTGCAGAACGTCCCGGCGTCGCTGCGCTGGCGCAATCCGGATTCGCCGCTGGACACCAGCCTGTGGCTGGGTGGCGCGGTTTCGCTGCTGCACGACCAGGACAACGTGACCTTCGAGTTCGCCTCGCTGGAGTTTTCCGATCCGGAATCCATCGAGTACAGCTACCGGCTCGAAGGACACGATCCGCAGTGGATCGATACGCCCTCGACGCGTCGCGCCGCCACCTACACGGACCTGTCCGCGGGCAACTACCGGCTGCGCCTGCGCGCTCGCCGCGAGGGCAACGACTGGTCCGACCACGAAGTGATCGTCCACGTAAGGGTCGCGCCGTCCCCGTGGTTCTCGCCGCTGGCGTTTGCAGGCTATGCGCTGCTGGCGATCCTGCTGTCCTGGCTCGGCGGCCTGCAGATGCGCGCCAACCTCCGGCGCAAGGCCACGATCCAGGAGGCCGTCAGGCTCAGCGAGGGGCGCCTGAAGATGTCCTTGTGGGGCAGCGGAAACGAACTGTGGGACGTCAACCTCGAAACCGGGCTCATGCACCGTGAGAACAAGCTGCCCCACCTCGCGGCGACGACCGAAGCAGTGGAGGACTCCGTCGAGGCCTATCGTCCGTTCGTGCACCGCGACGACCTGCCGGCGTTCAACGAGGCGCTACGCGCGCACTACCACGGCGAAACGGCCCAGTTCGAGGCCAGCTACCGGACCCTGAACAACGAACACGAATGGGTCTGGATACTGACCCGCGGGCGCATCGTCGAGCGCGATGCCCAGGGGCGCGGCCTGCGCATGGCGGGAACCACCCACGACATCAATGCGCTCAAGCTCGCCGAGGAGGCATTGCGTCGCCTCAACGAGGAACTGGAGCTGCGCGTGGACCGGCGTACCTCGGACCTGCGCGCGACCAACAAGGAACTGCGCGAAACACTGGATCGCCTGACCCTCACCCAGCGCCAGTTGCTCGAGGCCGAGAAGCTGGCGTCCCTCGGCGGACTGGTGGCCGGAATCGCCCATGAAATCAATACGCCACTCGGTGTCAGCGTCACCGCGGCGTCGCACCTGGTCGAGGAATCGGCGCTGCTGTCGAAAATGATGAAGAGCGGCGAAGTGAAGCAATCCGCCCTGGCCCGCTTCGAGAATGCGGCGAGGGAAGGTTCCGAAATGATCCTGCGCAACCTCAAGCGGGCCGACCTGCTCGTACGCAGCTTCAAACAGGTGGCCGTCGACCAGTCCAACGAGGATCGTCGCGTCGTCGATCTCGCAACCTGCATCAACGAGATCCTGGTCACGCTCGGGCCGGCCCTGAAGAAGACGCCGCACCGGGTGGAAGTGGCGTGCGCGCATCCGGTCGTCTGCGAGACCGCTCCCGGGGCGCTCTACCAGATCATCAGCAACCTGGTGATGAACTCGCTGATCCATGGATTCACGAAAGATGCCCCCGGGTTGATCCGCATCGAGATCGCGCGGAAGGGCGACAGTGCGGTGATCGACTATCGCGACGACGGCATCGGCATGGACGAGTCCTCGCGGGCACGCATATTCGATCCGTTTTTCACGACCCGGCGTGGCAAAGGCGGATCGGGGCTGGGCATGCACATCGTCTACAACCTGGTGACCCAGGTGCTGGGCGGCTCGATCGTGGTCGACAGCTCGCCAGGCGAAGGCTTCCAGGCCTGCATGATATTCGCGGTCGGCCAGGCCGACGCCGCGCCATAGCAGGCGCCGGTCCACTAGGCGTCGGGCAATTGCCTGCGCAGGTCGAGCACGGCATTCCAGTTGGCGAACAGCAGGTCGGTCAGCACCGGGTCGAACTTGAGGCCGCGCTGCGTGCCAATGAATGCGCGGATCTCCTCGTCTGGCCAGGGCTCCTTGTAACAGCGACGGCTGCCGAGGGCGTCGACCACGTCGGCCAGCGCGGTGATCCGCCCGGCCACGGGGATTCCCTCGCCAGCAAGGGCACCGGGGTATCCGCTGCCATCGAAATTTTCGTGGTGGGTCAGGGCAATCTGTGCAGCCAGCTGGAAAACCGGTCGGCGCGAGCCGGACAGCAGCTTCGCGCCAAGCTCGGCATGCGTGCGCATGATGGTCGTTTCTTCAGGGGTATGCGCGCCGGCCTTGTTCAGGATGGCGTCGGGGATGCCGATCTTGCCGATGTCATGCAGCGGCGCCGCGTAGTTGAGCAGTTCGCAGGTGGCTTCGTCGAGGCCGAGCAGGCGGCCGAGCATGGCCGCCAGTTGTCCGACCCGACGCACGTGATTGGCAGTCTCGCGCGAGCGGGTCTCGGCCGCGCCTGCAAGCAGGTAGAGCATGTCGAGCTGGCTGTCGAACAGCTCCTGGTTCAGGTGTAGGTTTTCGTGGGCGATCGCGACGTTGTTGCAGAACACCTGCATGAGCTGGTGGCCATGCTCGTCCAGCTGGTGTGCGGCGCCCACGTAGATCAGGGCTTCCGAGGCGAGGCTGTCGGAAAAATGCAGGACATAGTGGTCGCTGGAGAACACGTGCTCCTTCTTGCGGAATGCCCGGTGCAGCGACTGCACCATGTGCCCGGGCAGGCTTTCATTGGCATTGCTCGAAAGGTGGCGCGAGAAGTCCCCGCTGGCCGCGGTAACCAGGAAATGTTCGGGCAGGGCGCCACCGGCAGGTGACACGCGGCAGCACAGCGCGCTGCCTCCGATGCCGATCAGTTCGGTCAGTTTGGCCAGGACGACCGAGGCGAAGTTCTGCGGCTGGCGGCGCGCGAATACGTCGGTCGAGGCCCTGATCACCATTTCCAGGCCGCGCCGGCTCGATTCGATCGTGCGCATGTCGCGGTAGGCGCGCAGGGCGGCGTAAAGGGTGGTCGAAAGCTTTTGCGCGGTGAGCTCGGTTTTTTCCTTGTAGTCGTTGATGTCGTAGGCGGCAACGACTTCCTGTTCGGGGGCCTGGCCGGGCTGGCCGGTGCGCAGGACGATGCGCACGAACTGGTTGCCGAGTCGGCCGCGGATGTTGCGCACGAGGTTCAGGCCGGCCTGTTCGGTTTCCATGACGACGTCGAGGAGGACGACGGCGGTGTCGGCATGCTCGCGCAGCAGCGCCTCGGCCTCTACGCTCGAGAATGCGCTGATCAGCTTGAGCGGACGCTCGGCAAACCGGAAGTTCGCCAGCACCAGTCGCGTGACCTGGTGCACCTCGGGTTCGTCGTCGACGATCATGACCTTCCAGGGTGGCGCCGATCCGGTCGGCGCCAGCGAGAAATCCAGGCTGTCGTCAATCAGCCCCATCTTGGTCCCCGTGGCTGTGGCCAGCAGTCTACCGCAGATGACGGTCGGGAATTCCGCAGGCGCGGAAATCGCCGGGGCATGCGTTGCCGTTGCTTGACAAGGCGGATGGTGTTTGCAGCCGCCGCGGGGCTTGCCGGCCCGAACGGTCATCGTTGATCGTGGCGCGCCATGCGAAGCCCGCTTCGCCGGGGTCGCCCGGCGAGCGGTCGGCAGGCTCGCGAAACCTGTTCCTGCGACTCAGCTCTTGCCGTGGAACAGTTCGCGGCCGATCAGCATGCGGCGGATCTCGTTGGTGCCTGCACCGATCTCGTAGAGCTTTGCATCGCGCAACAGGCGACCGGCCGGGTACTCGTTGATGTAGCCATTGCCGCCAAGCGCCTGGATCGCCTCGAGCGTCACCTTGACCGCCGATTGCGAGGCATGCAGCAGGCATGAGGCCGGATCGATGCGTGATTTCACGCCGCGGTCGAAATCCTTCGCGACCATGTAGGAGTAGGCGCGGGCGGACTGCAGGTCGGTATACATGTCGGCAACCTTGGCCTGCATGATGCCGAAGGTGCCGATCGGCGCGTTGAACTGCTTGCGTTCGCGGACATAGGGAATGACCAGGTCCATCGCCGCCTGCATCAGGCCGATCGGCCCGCCGGAAAGCACGAGGCGCTCGGTGTCGAGGCCGCTCATGAGGACGCGGACGCCTTCATTGACCTGGCCGACGATGTTCTCGGCGGGAATCGCGCAGTCCTCG
>DAIMYT010000007.1:47243-55390 GCA_036734345.1 Dokdonella sp.
ACCAGCTCGCCGGTGTGGCTGCCGCGCATGCCGAGCTTGTCGAGCTTCTGCGCGGTCGAGAAGCCCTTCATGCCCTTTTCGACGATGAAGGCGGTCATGCAACGCGAACCGGCCGGCTTCGGCGCAGTGCGCATGTAGACCAGCAGCACATCGGCATCCGGACCGTTGGTGATCCACATCTTCGAGCCATTGGCGATCCATGCATCGCCCTTCTTCTCGGCCTTGCAGGTCATCGAGCCGACCACGTCGGAACCCGCGCCCGGCTCGCTCATGGCCAGTGCGCCGACCCATTCGCCGCTGCAGAGTTTCGGCAGGTACTTGCGCCGCTGCTCGTCGTTGCCGTTGTTGTAGAGGTTCTGCACGCACAGGTTCGAATGCGCGCCATAGGAAAGGCCGACTGATCCCGAAGCGCGGGAAATCTCTTCCAGCGCAATGACGTGCGCGAGGTAGCCCAGCTCCGAGCCGCCGAATTCGCCGGGGACGGTAACGCCGAGCAGGCCCATCTCGCCGAGCTTGCGCCACAGATCGCCGGGGAACTCGTTGTCGCGGTCGATCAGGTCGGCGCGCGGCGCGATCTCCTTTTCCGCGAATGCCTGCACCGTTTCGCGCAGGGCAACGAGGTCTTCATCGAGCTGGAAGGGACGCATGGTTCGATTCCGATAGGCGATGGACGGGCAGGGGATTGTCGCACCTGCGCAATCCCCGTTCACGGATGCCCTGAAGGTCAGCTTCCGCGGCGGCCCTGGAAGTTCGGTGCCGTGACGCCGAGATGGGGCAGGCGCAGCTTGCCGATCGTCGCAATGCGCTCCTCGGCCATGCGGTCGGCGGCAAGATAGGTCGGGATGCTGTCGCGCTTGGCGATCTCGAAGATGCGGCTGACGTTGTGGTAGATCGTGCGCATCATGCGCATGGCGCGTTCGCGGTTGTAGCCGTCGATTTCCAGCGAGATGTTCATCACGCCACCTGCGTTGACGGCATAGTCCGGTGCGTAGAACAGGCCGCGCCGTGATACTTCGTCGCCAATCTGGTCGCTTGCCAGCTGGTTGTTGGCGGCGCCGCAGATGACCTTGCACTTCAGCCGGGCCAGGGTCTCCTCGTTGATCGTGCCGCCCAGCGCGCACGGGCTGTAGACGTCGGCATCGGTGTCGTAGATCTCGTCGAGGCCGACCGCCGTGCAACCGTGTTCGTCGACGGCACGCTGCACGAGTTCCCGGTTGATGTCGGTCACATAGACCTTGGCATCGTGCTCGCGCAGCAGCTTGATGAACTCCATGCCGACGTGCCCGGCGCCCTGCACGGCGTAGCTGTACTTGCCGACATCCTCGTTGCCATAGCAGGCATTGAGGGCCGCCAGCAGGCCCTGCAGGGTGCCGAAGGCGGTGAACGGCGACGGATCGCCCGAACCACCGTGGACCTGATGTACGCCGGTGACGAACGAGGTCTCGCGGAACACCCACTCCATGTCGTTGACGTCGATGCCGACGTCCTCGGCGGTGATGTAGCGGCCGTTCAGCGAATTGACGAAGCGGCCGAAGGCGCGGAACAGTGCCTCGGACTTGTCCCTGGCCGGGTCGCCGATGATGACCGCCTTGCCGCCGCCCAGGTTGAGGCCGGCGACGGCATTCTTGTAGGTCATGCCGCGCGAAAGCCGCAGCACGTCGTTGATCGCTTCCTGCTCGCTCTTGTACGGCCACATGCGCAGGCCGCCCAAGGAGGGTCCGAGGACGGTGTTGTGGATGGCGATGATGGCCTTCAGGCCCGCGTCCTTGTTGTGGCAGAACACCACTTCCTCGTGGCCGGTGGTGGCGAGCGTTTCAAAGATCATTACGTGCTCCGCAAACGGGTAGAACGCCGGAATGCACGGCCAGGACAAGGTTCAACCTGATCGCTGGCTTGAAGTCCGGACGGTAGGTGATTGATTGCTATGGGATCTCAGCGGTCTTGGCGGGCCGAGGACGACGTCACAGGCGCGTAGTCTAGCGGTGCGGCTGCGCCGCCACAAACGCCTTGCGTACCGGCGGCGCCGGGCTGCGGGTTGCGAACCGCAGCGGGTTTGCAGGGGGCTTGCATTGTCACGCAGGATGCCGGTTTGCCGACTGGGGACAGAACCATGCATTCATTTGCCCGTGCCTTCGCCTTCGCCTTGCTCGTGGTTGCCGGACTTGCGCCGCAGAAGCCCGCCCTGGCGGCCGCCGATGCCCGCGAAATCCTCTTCAAGGCCTACGAGAAGATGCTCGACTCGCGCTGCGCCACGGAAACCGTCACCACCGACGGCAAGGGTCGCGAGACTCGTTCGCGCGTCGAATTCGACACGATCAGGCGGATCCGCGTGACGACCGACAATGCCTCGTTCGTGGTGCTCCCGGAAGGAACGTGGATGCGCACGGGCAAGGGCGACTGGATGCAGCCACCGATCGACATGAGCGCGATGTTCAAGCGCCTGGTCCCGGCGACGATCGAGGACGTCCGCGCGGGCACCAGCAATATCCGTGACGAAGGCATGCAGGAGATCGGCGGGGCCACGCTGCAGGCGGTCAGTTACGACGTCAATACCAAGGTCATGGGCATTGGCGTGTTCTCGCACAATACGGTCTACGTGGATGGCTCCGGCCGCATCGTGCGCAGCGTCAGCGATGGCGAGGCGATGGGCCAGAAGACCCACTCCGTGCAGACCATCCGCTATGACGACTCGATCCGGATCACGGCGCCGGACTGAGCCGCGGTGCGATGAGGCCATGCCGCTGCAGCATGCCGGCTGGCCTCAGCCGCGGTCCAGCGTGCAGCGCGTGAGCAGGCCGCGCGCAAGCATCGCGTACTCGCTGCGACGCAGGATCAGTCGCCACTGGCTGCCGCCGACCTGGCGCCAGAGCACGGCGGCGCGGATTCCGGCAAGCAGCAGGGAACGGATCTGCTCGACCCGCCTTGGGTCGGCCAGATGCAGTGGATTGCCGTGCACGACGATGCGCGGCTTCAGGTTCGACAGGGTGTTGCTGTAGAGCTCGGCCAGACGCGTCTGCACCGAGGAGTGGGCCACGCCGAGATGGTCGACCTGGCGCTGGATCGAGGCGATGCCCTTGCTGACCTCGCGCAGCATCTCCGCGCGGCTCGACAGTTTGCGCTCGAGCCGGAGCACGCCGAGCACGAGCTGCGAGATCGCCACGTCGCGATGTTCGCTGTCGAGGTTGGCAACCAGGCATTCCATGCCCAGGCGCACGCCGGAGAGTCCGCCGAACACGTCCGCGGCGCTGTCGCTGTCGATCCGGAACAGGCTGGCCAGGCTGGATTCGACGGCCGCGCTGTCGCTGCTGCCGTCATTGGCTATGGAGCGGACCATGGCGCAGGCCTGGAACACGCCGGCAAGCGCGATGACACGAGACTCACGCATGCGCGTTTTCCCCGATCCTGGCTGCTTTCGGCGGCAGCACCGCGTTCCAGCCGCCGAATGGCGCATCGCTGCGCTCGATGATGGCTCCGCCGAGGCAAACCGCCCCGTCATAGAACACGACCGACTGCCCTGCGGCGACCGCGCGCTGCGGAGAATCGAACTCGACCCTGCATTCGCCGTCCGCGACGTTCACCGTGCAGGCCTGGTCGGACTGGCGGTAGCGAACCTTCGCGGTGCAGCGGAACTCGCCGGCTGGCGCCGCGCCAGCCACCCATTGCGGCGAGCTTGCAGCGAGCCGGCTGGACATCAACCACTCGTTCGCGTTGCCCTGGACGGCATAGAGCACGTTGTTCGCCACGTCCTTGCCGACCACGTACCACGGTTCGCCATTCGAGTCGCGGCGCCCGCCAATGCCAAGGCCGCCGCGCTGGCCGAGGGTGTAGTACCAGGCACCCTGGTGCTCGCCCACGGTCGTGCCGTCCGGGGTCTGGATGGGGCCGGTCCGGGCCGGGATGTAGCGGCCGAGGAACTCGCGGATGTCGCGTTCGCCGATGAAGCAGATTCCGGTCGAATCCTTTTTCGCATGGCTGGGCAGCCCGGACTCGCGAGCGATCCTGCGCACCTCGGGCTTGGCCAGTTCGCCAACCGGGAACAGCGTGGCCGCCAGTTGTTCCTGGCCGAGCGTATAGAGGAAATAGCTCTGGTCCTTGTTCTCGTCGACGCCCCTGAGCAGCTGCCACTGGCCGTCGCGGCAGGTATTGCGGGCATAGTGGCCGGGGGCGATGCCCTGCGCGCCCAGTTGCCGCGCGTGGTCGAGGAAGGTCTTGAACTTGATCTCGCGATTGCACAGCACGTCGGGATTGGGCGTGCGCCCGACCCGGTATTCGGCGAGGAAATGCTCGAAGACCTGGTCCCAGTATTCGCGCGCGAAATTGCGTGCGTGGAATGGAATGCCCAGGCGCGCACAGAGGGCCAGGGCGTCCTTTCGGTCCTCGGTCGCGCGGCAGGGGCCGAAGCGCTCGTCTTCTTCCCAGTTCTGCATGAACAGGCCGGCTACCGGCCGCTGCGACTGCGCCAGCAGCAGCGCGCTTACCGACGAATCGACGCCCCCGGATACGCCGACCATGATCAGGCCCTTGTCCATGGCGTTCAGATCGAAGGCGTGCCGGCGGCCAGCCAGCGGATGCTGTCCAGCGGCAGGCGACGGCCGGCGAGCCAGTCGTCGATGCTGTGCAGGATCAACGGACTGCGCAGGCGGTCACTGGCGGCGAGGATCTCGTCGCGATCCAGCCACAGGGTGCGCACGATGCCGCTGTCGAGGTCGCGAAGCGGGTCGTGCAGCAACGGGCGTGCCCCGAAAGTGAAGCGCACGAACTGGCTGCCCGAATGGGTGCTGGTCCATTGCTGCACCCCGATCAGGCATTCCAGTTCGACTTCCCAGCCGGTCTCCTCGAGAGTTTCCCTGATCGCGGCCGCCTGCAGGGTCTCGCCTGGCTCGAGATGGCCGGCCGGCTGGTTGATCACGGTACGACCATGCGCGACTTCCTCGACCAGCAAGTAGCGGCCTTCGCGCGGCACGACGGTGGCCACGGTGACCCGCGGGCACCACACCTGCGGCTCGGCGACCAGGGCCCCGGTTTGTGATTGATCGATGCTCATCGGCGCGCAGTTTACAGGAGATGGCGAAACCATCCGGGCTTGAACCCGGTCCGGCGCGACCTATACTGAGGGCTGACGCCGATTCCCCATCGAACCCATGCCGCAACCGCCGCAACACGAAAACGATCACGAACACGGCCTGGCCGTGGAGGTTGCGCCGCCGCAGGTGGCCAAGCCGCCGATGTACCAGGTGGTGATCCTGAACGACGATTTCACCCCGATGGACTTCGTTATCGTGGTCCTGGAGACGTTCTTCACGATGGATCGGGAGCGTGCCACCCAGGTCATGCTGCACGTCCACACGCGCGGAAAAGGCGTTTGTGGCGTATATACGAGGGAAGTGGCAGAAACAAAGGTGACACAGGTCAACGAGTTTTCGCGTACACACCAGCATCCTCTGCTGTGCACCATGGAAAAATCCTGAGCCACCCCACATATCCGATGCATCAGTCATCCAGCGAGGCAAAACGGATGTTCAGCAAGGATCTAGAACTCACCATCGGCCAGTGCTACAAGGAGGCCCGCGAGCAGCGTCATGAGTTCATGACCGTGGAGCATCTGTTGCTCGCCCTGCTCGAAAACCCGTCGGCGACCCAGGTGCTGCGCGCCTGCAGCGCCGATCTCGACCGGCTTGGCCGCGACCTGCGTTCGATCATTGCAGAGACCGTGCCCGTGCTGCCGCCCAGCGACGAGCGCGATACCCAGCCGACGCTGGGCTTCCAGCGCGTCCTGCAGCGTGCCGTCTACCACGTGCAGTCCTCGGGCCGGAAGGAAGTGACCGGAGCCAACGTCCTCGTCGCGATCTTCGGCGAGAAGGATTCGCACGCGGTCTACTTCCTCGGCCAGCAGGACGTCAACCGCCTCGACGTGGTCAATTACCTGTCGCACGGCATCGCCAAGCTCGGTGACGACTCCAGCCCGAACCAGGGCGGCGAGCAGTCCGCCCGCGAGGGCGAGCCCGGCGACGAGCCACGCGGCAATCCGCTCACCGAATTCGCCAGTAACCTCAACGAGCAGGCGCGCCAGGGCAAGATCGATCCGTTGATCGGGCGCGATCTCGAAGTCGAGCGCACCATCCAGGTGTTGTGCCGGCGACGCAAGAACAACCCGCTCTACGTTGGCGAGGCCGGCGTCGGCAAGACCGCGCTCGCCGAAGGTCTGGCTAAGCGCATCGTCGAGGGGCAGGTTCCCGACGTGCTCAAGGATGCCGTCATCTATGCGCTCGACCTCGGCGCCCTCGTCGCGGGCACCAAGTATCGCGGCGATTTCGAGAAGCGCCTCAAGGCGGTGATCAACCAGCTCAAGAAGGAGCCCGGGGCGATCCTGTTCATCGACGAGATCCACACGATCATCGGTGCGGGTTCGGCTTCCGGCGGCACCATGGATGCATCCAACCTGATCAAGCCGATGCTGGCTTCGGGCGAGATGCGCTGCATCGGCTCGACGACCTTCCAGGAATATCGAGGCGTGTTCGAGAAGGACCGCGCGCTGGCACGGCGTTTCCAGAAGATCGACGTGGTCGAGCCATCGATTGCCGACAGCATCGAGATCCTCAAGGGGCTGAAGTCGCGCTTCGAGGAACACCACCATGTCGAGTACACCGGCGAAGCCCTGAAGGCGGCGGTGGACCTCTCGGTCAAGCATATTTCCGACCGCCTGCTGCCGGACAAGGCCATCGACGTGATCGACGAGGCCGGCGCGCGCCAGCGCCTGCTGCCCGACGACCAGCGCACCGGCACGGTCGACGTGTCGGAGATCGAATACATCGTCGCGCGCATGGCACGCATCCCGCCAAAGCAGGTATCCGCTTCGGACCGCGACGTCCTGCGCAACCTCGAGCGCAACCTGAAGATGGTCGTGTTCGGGCAGGATTCGGCGATCGAGGCGCTGACCAGCGCGATCAAGATGGCGCGCTCGGGGCTCGGCGATCCGAACAAGCCGATCGGCAACTTCCTGTTCGCCGGCCCGACCGGCGTCGGCAAGACCGAGGTCACCCGCCAGCTTGCCCTGCAACTCGGCGTCGAGCTCGTGCGCTTCGACATGTCCGAATACATGGAGGCGCATTCGGTGTCGCGCCTGATCGGTGCGCCTCCGGGCTACGTCGGTTTCGACCAGGGCGGCCTGCTGACCGAGCAGATCGTCAAGCATCCGCACAGCGTGCTCCTGCTCGACGAGATCGAAAAGGCGCATCCGGACGTCTACAACGTGCTGTTGCAGATCATGGACCGCGGCGCGCTGACCGACACCAATGGCCGCGAGGCGAACTTCAAGAATGTCATCGTGGTCATGACCACCAATGCCGGTGCCCAGGCCGCGGCTCGCCGCACCATCGGCTTCGTCGACCAGAACCACGCGTCCGATGCAATGGAAATCATCCGCAAGGCCTTCACGCCGGAATTCCGCAACCGCCTGGACGCGATCGTGCAGTTTGCCGCGCTGGATTTCGAACACATCCTGCGCGTGGTCGACAAGTTCCTGATCGAGCTGGAAGTCCAGCTGCAGGAGAAGCATGTCGCGCTCGATGTCGATGCCGAAGCCCGCAAGTGGCTGGCCGAGCACGGCTTCGATCCGCAGATGGGCGCGCGACCGATGGCCCGGGTCATCCAGGACAATGTCAAGCGCGCGCTGGCGGACGAGTTGCTGTTCGGCGAGCTGGCCGAAGGCGGCAAGGTCAGGCTGACCGTGCGCGATGGCAAGCTCAAGGTCGAGACCGAGGCCGCCGAGAAGATGCCGGTGGTTGTGGAGTAAGGCGCGATTCGGCTTCGCCGTAGGAAGCAGCTTCAGCCGCGATGCCTTTGCGCTTCGTGGTAGGAAGCGGCTTCAGCCGCGATGCTCTTGCATGGTTTTGTAGGAAGCGGCTTCAGCCGCGATGCTCTTCGTCACGTTGCAATGAAGCATCGGGCCTGAAGGCCTCTCCTACGACGAGCGTGCGATCACTGGCGCGGGTTTCGATGGCTGGTCCCGCGTTGCCGCTTCGGTGTTGGCTTCAGCCGCGATGCTCTTCGTCACGTTGCAATGAAGCATCGGGCCTGAAGGCCTCTCCTACGACGAGCGTGCGATCACTGGCGCGGGTTTCGATGGCTGGTCCCGCGTTGCCGCTTCG
>DAIMYT010000007.1:55490-60122 GCA_036734345.1 Dokdonella sp.
TCACTTCATGCGGTAGGTGATGCGGCCCTTGGTCAGGTCATAGGGGGTCATTTCGACCTTGACCTTGTCGCCCGTGAGGATGCGGATGTAATTCTTGCGCATGCGACCCGAGATATGGGCGGTGACCACGTGGCCGTTTTCCAGCTTCACGCGGAACATGGTGTTGGGCAGGGTCTCGAGGACCGCGCCTTCCATTTCGATGACATCGTCTTTTGACATTTTTCCCTGTACTGCGGAATCGGAGAGGCCGAGAAGGCGCGGAATTCTACACGATCACGGGGTCCGCTACCGGGCCAGCCTGCAAACCGGACCAGATCAGCCCACTTTGCGGCTGCCCGAACCGCTTCCCCCAAGCGGCCTGGATGCCGCCAGCGTGCGCTGCGGCAACGGTTTCCGGCATGCAGACTCAGGCGCGCCGCTCGCCTAGCGTGCGCGCCTCGATGCCGGCTACCAGGCCGCTCCAGCTGCCGATGATCCCCGCCTGGCCGACCAGCCCGGCAATCCGTTGGCTGAACTCGGCACGCGGCATCTCGCGCGCACCGAGGGTCACCAGATGCGCCGAGGTGACCTGGGCGTCGATCAGGGGGAAACCCGCCCGCGCCAGCGCTGCGCACAGCGCAATCAGGGCCACTTTGGATGCGTGGTCGCGCCGGCTGAACATCGATTCGCCGAAGAACATGCGGCCGATGGCGACTCCATAGATGCCGCCGACCAGCTCGCCGGCCTCGCGGACCTCGACCGAATGGGCATGGCCTTCGGCGTGCAGCCGGCAATAGGCATCGAACATCGCGTCGGTGATCCAGGTGCCGGCCCCCGCTTTCCGCGGGCCGGCGCAACGGGCGATGACATCCGCAAAGGCGCAGTCCGCGCTGATCGTCCAGTCGCAGGTCTTCAGCCAGCGCTTGAGCCGGCGCGGC
Organism: Dokdonella sp.; assembly: GCA_036734345.1. GTDB lineage: Bacteria > Pseudomonadota > Gammaproteobacteria > Xanthomonadales > Rhodanobacteraceae > Dokdonella. The sequence goes on from DAIMYT010000007.1 coordinate 56,408, forward strand.
ACATGGGGGGCGGCGGTATCGAACACCAGGCGCGGATCCGGCGACCACCAGAGGATCGGCTGGCCGTCCGAGTACCACGGGAAAATGCCCCTTGCATACGCGGCGAGCAGGCGCTCGCTGCACAGGTCGCCGCCAAAGGCGAGCAGGCCGTTGGGTTCCTCGAGCGCCGCTTCCACTGGCGGGAAGGCAAGGTCGAACGGGCCGAGTCGGGGCAGGGTGATCACCCGGTGCCCCCCTCTTGCCCGCGGAACGGCGAATGTCCGAGCAGTTCTTCGCGGTAGCCCTCGAGGGCCCGGCCTTCGCGCTGCAGTGCATCCGCAATCGCGGTTTCGAAACGCGGGTCGACGATGCGATGGAACGAGCGCGTGCGCGTCGGCAGGAAGCCGCGCGCGATCTTGTGTTCGCCCTGCGCACCCGGTTCGAAGTTGCGCAGGCCGTTGCGGATGCAATAGTCGATGCCCTGGTAGTAGCAGGCTTCGAAGTGCAGGCCGGGAACCGTTTCGTCCGCGCCCCAGTAGCGACCGTAGAGCGTATCCGCGCTGCGCAGGCACAGCGCGGCGGCGATGATGCGTCCGCGGCGCCGGCACAGCACGGCGACGACCTGGCGCGGCATGCTGCGGCCGAGGTGGCGGAAGAACGATTCGGTCAGGGCGGGGTGGTTGCCGTGCGCATCGAAGGTCGACAGGTAGAGCCGGTGCAGGACAGCCCAGTCGCCAGCCTCGAGTTCATCGCCATGGCGGATCTCGCAGCGGATGCCGGCGGCATCCACCTGCGCGCGTTCCTGGCGGATGTTCTTGCGCTTCTTCGGCTTCAGCGCGGCGAGGAATTCGTCGAAGTCCTGCCAGCCCTGGTTGCGCCAGTGGAACTGCCAGTCGAATCGCGGCAGCCAGCGAGTGCCGTGAAAGGCATCCGCACCTTCCTGGTCAACGAAGTTCAGATGCGCGCTCGAGAGTCCCATCGCGCTTGTCCGCTGCTCGATTGCCTCGACCAGCGCGCGCCGCAACGACGGTGCATCCCCGCCGGTCCCGACCAGCAGGCGCGGCCCGCCCACCGGCGTGTACGGCACCGCGCAAAGCAGCTTGGGGTAATAGTCCAGGCCATGCCGCGCATAGGCGCTGGCCCACGACCAGTCGAACACGAACTCACCGTGCGAATTGCCCTTCAGGTAGAGCGGGGCGGCGGCAATGAGCCGGTCGTCCTCGTAGATGCCAAGCGGACATGCTTGCCAGCCCAGCGCGGGCTGGATGCACCCATGCTCTTCAAGCCCGGCGAGAAAGGCATGCGCAACGAACGGGTGGTCGCCACCGGCCAGGGCGTTCCATGCCTCGGCGCCGATCTCGCTGACGCCGCGGTGCATGCGGATTTCAAGGGACGGCATAGGATTCGATCTTGTCTACGTAGGAAGCGGCTTCAGCCGCGATGCTCTTCGCATCACGATGCCTGAGAGCATCGGGCCTGAAGGCCTCTCCTACAAGAAGCGGCCATTTCGGGCGCTGGCTTTGATGGCGAATGCCGCGTTACCGCTTCGTTGTTGGCTTCAGCGGCGATGCGTTTCGCATCACGTTGCCAAAGAGCATCGGGCCTGAAGGCCTCTCCTGCAAGAAGCGCCGGCTGATGGGGCGGACTTCGAGTGAAGGCACATGGCGTCGATCCGCTCTTCGCAGGGAGCGCCTTCAGGCGCGATGCATTTCTTCAAGTCGTGCGAAGAGCATCGCCCCCGCAGGGGAGCTCCTGCGTAGCCGTGATCAGCCCGCAAGGCCCAGCATGTCGAGGTACTTCTCGGCATCGAGCGCCGCCATGCAGCCGAAGCCGGCCGAGGTGACCGCCTGGCGGTAGATCTGGTCGGCGACGTCGCCCGCGGCAAACACTCCCGGGATACTGGTCGCGGTCGCATTGCCCTCGAGGCCGGTGCGGATCGTGATGTAGCCGTTGCGCATGTCGAGCTGGCCTTCGAAGATGCTCGTGTTCGGCGTATGGCCAATGGCCACGAACATGCCGGTGACGGCGATATCACGGGTCGAGCCGTCCCTGGTGCTCTTCACGCGGATGCCGGTGACGCCGGTCTGGTCGCCGAGGACCTCGTCGACGCTGTGGTCCCAGACGATGTCGATCTTGCCGGCGGCCTGCTTCTCGAACAGCTTGTCCTGCATGATCTTCTCGGCGCGCAACTTGTCGCGGCGATGGACGAGGGTGACCTTGGCGGCGATATTGGCCAGGTAGAGCGCTTCCTCGACCGCCGTGTTGCCGCCACCGATGACCGCGACGTGCTGTTCGCGGAAAAAGAATCCGTCGCAGGTGGCGCAGGCGGAAACGCCCTGGCCCTTGAACTTTTCCTCGGACTCGAGCCCGAGGTACATCGCGGTCGCGCCGGTGGCGATGATCAGCGCGTCGCAGGTGTACTCGCCGCTGTCGCCCTGCAGCCGGAACGGCCGCTGCTTGAGGTCGGCGGTGTGGATGTGGTCGAAGATGATCTCGGTGTTGAAGCGCTCCGCATGCTCGCGCATGCGCTCCATCAGGGCCGGCCCCTGCAGGCCTTCGACATCGCCGGGCCAGTTGTCGACATCGGTGGTCGTCATCAGCTGGCCGCCCTGGGCGAGTCCGGTGATCATGGTCGGCTTGAGGTTGGCGCGGGCTGCGTAGACGGCAGCCGAGTATCCGGCGGGGCCGGTTCCGAGGATGAGCAGACGCGTGTGCTTCGGGGTCGTCATGTATAATCCCGGCCGCATTTCCGGCCTTGTTCTTGTGGCGATTCTGTTTCGTGCCGGTGGTCCGTGCCTACGCCCGGGAGCCGCCTTCACGCCTGGTTCTCGATTGCCGCTGCTGATGTCGATCCACCGGATCGCCGCCTGCACGCGGGTCAAGAGGATGGGGGGCAGGCGCAGCCGAATCAAGGTTTGGGACCTCGAGTGCAGATTTCGAGTATCGCTTGACCCGCGTCGGCATCCCGCACGGCGCGCCCCTTGAACAATCTGGAGATTCTGATGCGCATCGGTATTCCGTCCGAGACCAAGACCCTTGAAGGGCGCGTTGCCCTGGTGCCCGCTGCCTGCGCCGACCTGGTGCGTCGCGGCCACGAGGTGTTCATCCAGTCCGGTGCCGGACTCAAGAGCGGGTACAGCGACGAGGAATTCGTGCGCAACGGCGTCAAGGTCGTGGCCGACGCCGACAAGCTGTACGAATCCGGCGAACTGATCGTCAAGGTCAAGGAGCCGATCGCCGGCGACCTCAAGCGCCTGCGCAAGAACCACCTGCTGTTCTGCTACCTGCATCTCGCCGCCGAGCCGGAACTGACCAGGAGCCTGGTCGATATCGGCCTGACCGGCATCGCCTTCGAGTCGGTCGAGGAAGGCGATGGCTCGCTGCCCCTGCTGGCGCCGATGTCGATCATTGCCGGCCGCATCGCCGTGCAGGTCGGCACGCATCTTCTGCACCAGCCGGCCGGCGGCAAGGGCAAGCTGCTCGGCGGCCTGCCGTCGACCGATCGCGGCAAGGTCGTGGTCCTCGGCGCCGGTGCGGCCGGTGGCAATTCGGCGGCCCTGGCCGCGGCCGGTGGCGCCAACGTGATCGTCTTCGACAAGCGTCCGGACCGCCTCGCCCAGATGATGGCGCTCGGATCCAACGTCACTGCGCTCTATCCCTACGAGGAATACGTCGCCCGCGAACTGCGCGATGCCGACCTCGTCGTCGGCGCCGTGCTCGTGCCGAGCGCGCGTGC
>DAIMYT010000008.1:0-7211 GCA_036734345.1 Dokdonella sp.
AAAACTGGCATCACTCTACGGGGGAAGGACCAGAGACCGATATTCCCCGATGTCGGAATAACGGGGTCAGAGACCATTCCGGAATTTGCCGATTGAGAATTTGCGCATCAGTCGGATTGGCTTGTTGAATTCCGTCTTGTCTGGGGCCGCGGAGCCTTGCATGTCGTTCCCATCCAGAAGCAATGTGCTACCACGCAATCCCATAATCATCCCCCTGCTCACTCGCACCACCCCACAGCGTCCCGTTTTTCTGATCCAGCCAGATCGCGGTGATCGGGCTGTAGGTGCGGTCGACGACTTCGACCTTGTAGCCCATGCGGCCGAGTTCGACGCGGTCCCATTCGGAGACTCTTGGGGTGAGCTGGAGCCGGCCCGGTTCGGAGGTGTGCGCGCCGAACGAGCTTTGCATCTGGTAGCTGAGGATGTTGTGCGCTTCGGCGGCCTGCTGCACGTTCATCTTGAACTCGACCATGTCGAGGAAGAACTGCAGCAGGTTCTGGTCCTGGGTGTCGCCGCCCTGCACCGAGAACGCCATCAGCGGCTTGCCGTCCTTGAGCGCCAGGCTCGGCGTCAGCGTGGCGCGCGGGCGCTGGCCCGGATGCACCACGTTGAACGGATTGAGCGCCTTGTCGAGGACGAAGCTTTGCATGCGCTGGCTGAGGCCAATGCCGGTGCCCTCGGGAATGAAGGCCGGGATCCAGCCGCCGCTCGGCGTGACCGAAACCACCCAGCCTTCGGCGTCGGCGGCCTGGATCGACGTGGTGCCGGCGAGGAAGGCTTCGTCGGGCGTCATCAGGCTCGATTGCTGGAAACCTTCGGCGCCTTCCGCCTCGGCTTTCGGCGGAATCGGCGTCCACTTCCTGAGCAGGTCGAGATACGGATTCTTGCCGTCCTGGAACGGATACGGATCACCCGGCTTGATGGTCGGATCGTTGCGCTCGTTGTTGATCAGCGCGCGACGCTGGTCGGCGTATTGCTTCGAGAGCAGGCCGGCGATCGGTTCGACCGGCGGCACGTACGGATCACCGTAGTAGAAATCGCGATCGGCGAAGGCCAGGTTCATGACCTGGTAGAGCGTGTGGATGTAGCGCGCGCTGTTGTAGCCCATGCTCTTGATGTCGAGCTTCTCGAGCAGGTTCAGCGCCTGCAGCATCACCGGGCCCTGCACCCAGGTGGTCAGCTTGTAGACCTCGATGCCCTTGTAACTCGTGCTCACCGGCTCCTCGATATGCACCTGCCAGCGGTCGAGATCTAACATGGTCATCAGCCCGCCGTACTCTTTGGAACCGGCGACGATCTCTTTCGCGATATCGCCGCGATAGAAACGGTCGTAGGCGGCCTGGATGGCTTGCTTGCGATTCTTGCCGGCGGCGAGCGCTGCGGCTTCGGCATCGACCAGTTTCTGCAGCGTGGCGAGCAGTTCGGGCTGGCGGAAGATTTCGCCGGCGACCGGGGCGGCGCGCTTGCTCTTGTCGTTCTCGTCGAAGTGCGGCAGGAACACCTTCTTCGAACCGGGCCACGTGGCCAGCAACTTGCGGCGCGACTCCATGTTGTCGGCCTGCGATTCCTCGATCGGATAGCCTTTGGCCATCTGCATCGCCGGCGCCAGAACCTCGGCCAGGCTCAGCTTGCCGTACTCGGCGAGCATCACCATCAAGCCGCCCGGCGTGCCCGGCGTCACTGCCGCGAGCGGACCGTATTCGGGCGGATAGACCATGCCCTTGCTGCGGAAGTATTCGGCGGTCGCGCCTGTCGGCGCCACGCCGAGCGCATTGATGCCTTTCACCTCGCCGGTGTGCGGGTTGTAGATCAGGGCCTGCGTCTCGCCACCCCAGCCCAGCGTGTCCCACATGGTCGAGGTCGCCGCCAGCATCGCGCAGGCCGCATCCACCGCATTGCCGCCGCGGGCGAAGGTCAGCGCGCCGGCAGTGGCTGCCAGCGGCTTGCCGGTGATCGCCATCCAGTGCTCGCCGTGCAGGACCGGCTTGACCGTGTGCTGGGCCAGCGCGGAGGCGCTGCACAGGGACATCAGCGCGATCAGGCCAAGGCCGATTCGCGCATTCGGTTTATGGGATGAGAACCGGGCCATGAGCTGCTCCTGCCGTTGATCGCGACAGATTAGCAGACGTCAGGAAAGGGGCCGGAGGAGAATGGCACTGACTCAAGGCTGATTCTTGGCTGAGGTCCTGCTTGCTCAAGCCGTTCGTCCCGATCCTGTCGAAGGATGAACGCACGTTGCGGGTCGGCTGAGGCAAGCTTCCGCTCATGGTTCGACAGGCTCACCACGAACGGAAGTGGATGAGACTTGCGCTTACCTCAGTGTCGCTCGGGACGGAGGAATCATTTGTTTGAAACGCCCCGCGACCAGGCGCATGGACCAAGAATTGAACCGGCACGGCATGATCCGTGCTGACTTCCACCGCACACGTTCTCGAATCCGCGCCAACATGCGAGCATGCGGGAAGCGTATCGCCATCAGGGAGTGTGCCCATGAGTCATGTCGTGATCTCCAGTTTCGAGAATGTCGATACCGGTGATCTGCAGTCGGAAGGCGAGGCGATCGCGGTATTCGGCTCCGAGACTTCGGCGCGCGCGCATTTCGCCAGCCGATCCGGGGCGATCAAGGCCGCCGTCGATGTCGCACGCGCCAGCGACGCGCAGGCGACCTTCATCACCTGGCTGGTCCTGCTCAAGATGCCGCTGGAGATCGGCAACGTGGAGGAAGCGCTCGAAGACCTCGAACTCGTCATCGAGGAAACCGGGACCATCGACGATCCATTCGGCGAGCTTGTGGTGGCCTACGAAGGCTTTCGATACGGACCGGACGGCGCGGTCGATTACGCACAGGCCGATGCGCTGCGCGGACTGGAAGCCTGGCTGACCTGATCCTGTCGAATCCGCCGCGTGTGCCGAACCGCCGATGCGGACAGGATTCAGCTCACGCCTTCAGCTTGCGCGCGAACAGCGCCAGCATGCGCGTCCAGGCGTCTTTTGCAGCCGCTTCGTCATAGCGCGGCGTGGTGTCGTTGTTGAAGCCGTGCAGGGTGCCGGCGGGCTGGAACATCGCATAGGTGACGTCTTCGGCCTTGAGCGCCTTTTCGTAGTCGGGCCATTGCGCATTGACGCGATTATCGTCGGCAGCCAGCACGACCAGCATCTCGGCGCGGATCTTCGCGACATCGTCCAGTTCGGGCGCACTGCCATAGAACGGCGCCGCCGCAGCCAGCGATGGAACTTGCGTGGCGAGGAAGTTGGCCATGCTGCCGCCGTAGCAGAAGCCGACCACGCCCATGCGCCCGTTGCCGCCCTTCATGCCCTGCAGCCGATGCGCGGCGGCGATGAAATCCTGTTTCGACTTGTCCTGGTCGAGATCCTTGAACAGCGTGCGTGCCTCATCTTCGCCGCCGGGATAGCCACCGAGCGGGAACAGCGCATCCGGCGCGAAGGCGATGTATCCCTCCAGCGCGATGCGTCGCGTCACATCCTCGATGTGCGGATTGAGTCCGCGATTCTCATGCACCACCAGCACGAGGGGCAGCGCAGCGGTGGGATTCGCGGGTTGCGCCAGATAACCGCTGGCCTTGCCATAGCCCTGCGGCGAATCGAAGGCGAGGCGCGAGGTCGTCAGTCGCGCATCGTCGGGCTTGATCTTCTGGGCCTGCGCGAAATTCGGGCTCAGCGCGGCGAGCAGGCCACCCGCGGCTGTCGCCCCGATGGCCAGGCGCGCGGCACCGGCGATGAAACCGCGGCGGTCGATCATGCCGTGCACGTACTGGTCGAACAATCCGAGAACCTCCGGATCGAAATCACGCACGGTCTTGCGCGGTGGATTCGTCATGGTGGCCTCCGATGGATGTCCGCTCGTTGCAAGCATCCTAACAACAGGCGAGGGATGGTGCCGGACGCTGGCGCGTCGCAAGCACTCGCCGCCAAAGCAGCGCCTCGCTGCGCTGCCCGCAAATCGCCATACTTCCGCCCGCTGAGGGCCTCGTGGCATCGCCACCGTGGCGCGCCCACCCTTGATGGAGTCGACCATGCGCCTTTCTTTCGTTCCGTTCACCCTGTTGCTGGCCACGGCCGCCCCGCAGCTATTCGCGGCTGCCGCGCCGCCCGCGGACCAGAAGCCGATCGAATGCTCGCATTGCACCGACTGGAACGCGCGCGTCGCGCCTTATCAGTTGACCGCGAACACGTGGTACGTCGGAACGAAAGGCCTGTCATCGGTGCTCGTGGTGGACAAGGCCGGACTGGTGCTGATCGATGGCGGCCTTCCGCAATCGGCCGCGCTGATTCTCGACAACGTGCGCCAGGCCGGCTTCGATCCGGCAGACATCCGCTGGATACTCAACTCGCATGCGCACTTCGACCACGCCGGCGGCATCGCCGCGCTGGCGCGGATGACCGGGGCGAAGGTGGCGGCGGGCCGCAACGGCGTGGTGGCGCTGACCAGGGGTCCGTACCACCCGGATGACCCGCAGGCCGGATACGGCGAGAGCGCACGTTTTCCGACGGTGGCGACGGTCCGCGCCATGGATGATGGCGATGTCGTGCGCGTCGGCGATACCCGCATCATCGCCATCGCCTCGCCCGGACATGCACCCGGCGGCATGAGCTGGCGCTGGAAGTCCTGCGAAGGGGGAACCTGTCGCGACGTGGTCTATCTCGACAGCCTGAATGCCGTGTCGACCGATGACTACCGCTTCCTCGATCACCCGGAAACGCTGGGCGCGTTGCGCACCAGCATCGATCGCCTGGCCGCCCTGCCATGCGACGTGGCCATGGCGGCGCACCCCGACCAGCTGCCGAAAACGTTCGGCGGATCGACCACCGCCTGTGCCGCGTACGCCCATGCGGCTGCCGCACAACTGGAGCGGCGACTGGACCGCGAGAAGACGCTCGCCTCGCAGTGAGCAAGAAGCAGGGACCGAGGAACTGTCCGTTTGCACCGGCGGCGGCACGGCACCGTCCTGCGCCGCCATCGCCGCCATCGCCGCGATCATCGCGAACGATGGCCCGTTATCCATTGCCGTGGCGCCGGGGTTCACCAGCCTACGCCAATGGCCGGGCCGGTCACATCGGCGGCTTCGACTGGCGGCAAGCGGATGCCGCAATCACCCGGCGCTTTCGTCGATGGCGATGACGACGGCGCCCAGTCGCTGTTCGGTTTCGACCCGGCGATGCGCCTCGGCAGCCTGCTCCATCGGATAGACCCGGTCGACGATGGGCCGGATCCTGCCGTCTTCGATCATGTCCCGGAGCGCCTCGAGTTCCGCCCGTGATTCCCTGGCGAAGGCAAAGCTCGCTGTGCGCCGGGTGAACCGGCTCGTCCACAGCGAGCGCAGCATGATGGAGAGTCGCGGATTGCCGCACAGGTAAGTTCCGTCTGCGGTGAGCACCTTCATGCACGCAGCGAATGACGTCTGCGCAACCATGTCGAAAACGACGTCGTAGGTTCGCCCGGCATCGGCGAAATTTTCCCGCGTGTAGTCGATGACGTGGACCGCACCCATGCGCCGCAACAGGTCCAGTTTGATGGTGCTGTCCACGGCCGTGACTTCGGCGCCCATCGCGCGGGCGATCTGCACGGCATGCAAGCCGATGCTGCCGCCGGCGCCAATGATGAGGATCTTCTGGCCTGCCTTGATCCCGGCCAGGCGCATGAAATGCAGCGCATTGAGTCCGCCGAGCGGCACGGCGGCGGCTTCGGCGAAACGCATGTTGGCCGGCTTGGCGGTGATGGCAAAGCCTGCCGGCAGGGCGACGTACTCGGCATAGGCGCCGAGCTTGAGGCTGGCCGACCCGAACACGGCCTCGCCCACCGAATAGCCCGACACCCCGGCTCCAAGTGCTTCGACCACGCCGGCGAAATAGCCGCCGAGGATCGGGCGCCGCGGTTTGCGCAGGCCGATGGCAAGCCGCAACGGCAGCCAGAACCATTTCACCGAGAACCTGAAGCTGCGCATCTCGCAGTCGGATTTTGTCGCTTCCGCTGCATGCACGCGAATCAGCACTTCACCGTCTTTCGGCGATGGCCTCGCCACGTCCTGCAGCTTGAGGACCTCGGGTGGTCCGTATTCGGCATAGGTGATCGCTTTCATTGGCACCCATCCTGATCGAGCCGGATCGAATCGTCGAGCCCGGGATCCGGCGAACCCCTTGCGGCGCGCAGCGGAAGCGGTTCCGCGCAAACCCTGGCCGTGGCCCGTGACAGCGGCTGAATCGCATCGCATGCCCGGCAACAGGGGTGGCAGGAAATGCACCTTTAATGTCCTTTCTGCCACGATCTGCTCCTGAACAATGGCTCCACGGCAATGGCCGTCAACCCTCGGAGTCACCATGAAGAAATTCGTACGTACCCTGCTCGCCGCCTCGGTTGCAGCGCTCGTCATGCCGGCTGCATCGACCGTGTTCGCGGCTGCCCGGCCGGTTTCTGCAGCTGTCCCTGCGGAGGCGGCGAGTGCGGGCGGTTCCGATCCGGGCAGGATTGCTCCCTATCGGGCGCGATTTGGCCGCTTGCGTCCGGTGATCGCGATCATTGGAGAGAACAGCGGCACCGAGCTGACCGACTTCGTCGTGCCCTATGGGGTGCTGAGTCGTGCCGGTGTCGCCGACACGATCGCCGTAGCCACGCAGCCCGGTGCCATCACCATGCGCCCGGCGCTGCGTATCCAGCCGCAGGCCACCATCGCTGAATTCGACGTGCGTTATCCGCAAGGCGCCGACTACGTGATCGTGCCGGCCGTGGTCAAGCGCGAGGATCCGGTGCTGCTGGCATGGATCGCCGCGCAGGGCAGCAAGGGCGGCACCGTCGTCAGCATCTGCGACGGCGCGCTCGTCGTCGCCGCCAGCGGCCTCATGAAGGGCCATCGCGCCACCGCGCACTGGGCCACCGAGGGACTGCGTGCCAAGGTCTATCCCGATACGCACTGGGTGAAGAACGTTCGCTACGTGGCGGACGGCCGGATCGTTTCGAGCGCCGGCATCAGCGCCTCCATTCCCGTTTCGATTGCCCTGGTCGAAGCGATTGCAGGCCGCGCACGTGCCCAGGGCGTCGCCGACGAACTGGGCGTGCCCGACTGGAGCACGGTGCACAATAGCGATGCCTTCCTGCCACGCTTCGGCGTCAACCTGATGGCCTATATCCGCACCGCGTACACCAATGCCCGCCTGCACCGCAGGCAGGACATCGGCGTGCCGGTCGCGCCGGGCGT
>DAIMYT010000008.1:7221-25865 GCA_036734345.1 Dokdonella sp.
CGACCGGGCATGCGTGCGTACCATACGGTTCGTCCGCACGCTGCCCGAGTGCCCCGGGGCCCCATCGTGATGCCGACCGCCGAGACGCTCCACTCGCTGCTGCCCCCGCGTCGGGCCGACCTGGCCCTGACCGCCGATGCCTACACGCGGACCGGCCGCAGCCACGCCTATGCCCTGGCCGCCAGCGATGCGCCATTGCCGACGCGCTACGGCCTGGCCGTGATTCCGGACCGGGTCGTCGGCGGCACGGATCCGGTTGACCAGGTCCTGCCCGGGTTCGATGCTACGCCGTCCGCGCAGTTGCTCGACGTGGCACTGGCCGGCATCGCCAGGCGTTTCGGTCGCTCGACCGCCTACGGTGTCGCCCTCGATCTCGAATATCCGGGCTTCAGGAAATGAGCACGATCGCCCCCCGCAGAACGCGTCGCGTCGTCCTGCTCGCCTACGAGCAGATGAACCTGCTCGATCTCGCCGGTCCGTTGCAGGCGCTTTCGACCGCCAGCAAGCGCTTTTCCGGCAGCGGGCCCGATCTCTACGAAACCATCGTCGCCTCCGTCGACGGTGGGCCGGTCGTCACCAGCGCGGGCCTGCCGATCACCACGGTGCCGCTGTCCGCGCTCGACGGCATCGCGATCGACACGATCATGGCGGCTGGCGGCAGCAGGGACGATGTCATGCGCGTGCCGCCGCAGCTGATCGAATGGATTGCGCGGCATGGTCCGAAAGTGCGCCGGCTGTGTTCGGTGTGCACCGGCGCATTCCTGCTGGCCGCTGCCGGAAGTCTCGAAGGCAAGCGCGTTGCGACGCATTGGGACTGGGTTGCACGCCTGGAGAAGCTGCATCCCGCGATCGAAGTCGATGCCGACCGCATCTTCATCAAGGACGGATCGGTCTGGACATCGGCCGGGGTAAGCGCGGGCATCGATCTGACCCTCGCCTTGATCGAGGAGGACTACGGCCATCGCGTCGCCATCGAGACCGCGCGCCAGCTGGTGATGTTCATCAAGCGCTCGGGCGGCCAGTCGCAATTCAGCGTGCCGCTTGCCGCGCAATCGGATGCGAGCGGCCGGTTCACGGACCTGCATGTCTGGATCGCCGCGCATATCGGCGAGGATCTCGGCATCGAGCGCCTCGCCGCGCAGGCCGGCATGACGCCGCGCACCTTCGCGCGTGCCTATGTGGAAGCGCACGGGCGCACCCCGGCAAAGACGGTGGAAGCGATGCGCATGGAAGTCGCCTGCCGCGCGCTCGAGGAAACCAGCTTGCCGCTGAAAAGCATCGCGGGCCGGGCGGGCTACGCCAACGGGCAAAGCCTGCGCCGCGCATTCCAGCGCCAGCTGGGCATCAGCCCGATCCAGTACCGCGAACGGTTTTCGGCGCAGGGCGGCGTGGGGCCGGACGAATCCGCAATGAGGGAGACACCGCGATGATGGCATTCTCGATTGGCGTGATCCTGGCCCTGGTCGTCGCCGTGTTCGCCAGGCTGGTCGGCCTCGACCGCGATCGCGCGTTCTACCCGACCGTGCTCGCCGTCATCGCCGCGTACTACGACCTGTTCGCGGTCATGGGCGGATCGATGCGGGCCATTGTCGTCGAGGCCGCGGTGACGGCCCTGTTCCTTGCCGCCGTGGTCGTCGGCTTCCGCCGCAACCTGTGGATCATCGTCGTCGCGCTGGCCGCGCATGGATTGCTCGATCTCGTCCACGCGCCGCTGATCGCCAACCCGGGCGTGCCTGGCTGGTGGCCGATGTTCTGCATGGCCTACGACGTGACGGCGGCAGCCTGGCTCGCGTGGCTGTTGCTTGGGGACCAGCGCCTGCCTGCCATTCGGCCGGCGCAGGACAAGACGCGCTGAATCCTCGCCAGCAATAGCGGGCGCGTGCCGGCGTGCGCGCGCTGTCGGGACGATCCGGCCATCAGCCGGCGGCCATCGGCAGGCCGGTGTACCATCCGGACTGATCCGCTGCGTGGGCGAGGCTGCAGCGCCAAAGGGACCGCACGGGATCCGCAGGTGGCGCCCTCGCCGGAGACCGGCCAGGGTCGTCCCTGGTCCGCCAGCCAGCCCGATGTCCTGAACCAAATCAATCCCGGAAGCCGATGGAGCGTTCGCTGCTACGTGAAACCCGGGCCGAACTGAAGCGGCGCCGCGTGGTGCGCGCCGGCATTGCCTATGCGGTGGTCGGCTGGGTGGTACTGCAGGCTGCAGAGATCACCTTCGAGCCGCTCGGCCTGCCGCCTTGGGCGCTAACCTGGACCGTGCTCGGCGTAGTGCTCGGTTTTCCGGTGGTGCTGGTCATTTCGTGGTTCTTCGATGTTTCCACGCGCGGCGTCACGCGCGAGCGCGGCGTCACCGGCCGAGCCGGCGCAGCGTTCGCCGTGGCGATGGTCCTGCTCGCGGTGTCGGGCGTCGCCTGGTGGCTCTACGGTGTCTATGCGCCGTCCCGGCTGCAGCAAGCCGGAACGGACACGCCGGCGGGTGCCATTTCGAATGCGCCGGCCAATTCGGTCGGCGTGCTGCCATTCAGCGACCTCAGCCCCGACGGCAACCAGGGCTTTTTGGCCGACGGCATCGCCGAGGAATTGCTCGATCGCCTGGCGCGCAATGCCGGCCTGAAAGTCGCATCACGCACCTCGTCATTCGCGCTGCGCGGATCCTCCAGCGACATGCGCACGCTCGGTCTCCAACTCGGCGTGCGCTGGTTGCTCGAAGGGTCCCTGCGCAAGGCCGGCGGGCGCGTACGCGTCACCGCCCAGCTTATCGACACGGCCAGCGGTTTCCATGTCTGGAGCGACACATACGAGCGCTCCGACCAGGACCTGTTCGCGTTGCAGGACGATATCGCGGTCGCCATCGCCGATGAGCTCTCGTCGCGCATCGAGGGCGTTGTCGCCGAGGTGCCGGCGGAAGCCGACACCGCGAACGCCGAGGCCCTGCAGGCTTACCTGCAAGGCCGCGAAGCCTGGCGCAAGCGCACGGCGGCTTCGCTGGAAAGCGCGGAAGCCAGCTTTCGCAAGGCCGTCGAACTCGATCCACTATTCGCGCGCGCCTGGTCCGGCCTCGCCGACACCTACCTGTTGCAGGCCGACTATGGTCGTCGTCCCGACGAAGAAGCCATCCGTCTCGCCGAACCGGCCGCGGTCAAGGCGGTCGAGTTGCGTCCGAAACTCGGCGAAGCCTGGGCCTCGCTGGGGCTGCTGCGAATGACCGCGGGCCAGTACAAGGCGGCGAAAAGCAGCCTTGAACAGGCCATGCGCCTGGACCCACGCTACGAGATGGCGCCGATGTGGCTGGCGACGGTCTACGCGAGCATGGGCCGCGTGGACAAGAAGCGCGAAGTCCTGCTCAAGGCCGTCGAACTCAATCCGCTGGAACCGGTGATCAATGTGAACCTGAGCGAGTTGCTGGCCAGCAATGGAGATACCCAGGGTGCGCGCGAGGTACTGCAGCGCGTGCTCGCGATCACTCCCGACGACGCCTCGCTGCTGCGCGCGGTATCGGGCATCGAGCTGGTCGAACGCAACTACGCCGTTGCACTGCGCGCCGCGCGCAGGGCGCTGGCCTCCGATCCGCAGGGACCGGCCAACATCCATGCGGTGCTGAAAGTGCTGCTGCAGATCGAGGACTTCGACGCCGCCGCCGCACTGGCCACGCGTCTGCCGGAAGGTTCGCGCGACCTCTACACGACCCTGCAATGGATCGAATTCCGTCGCGGCGGCCGCACGCTGCTGCCGGAGATGGGTGGCCTGGTCGACGAGCTGGCCCGGCACCCCTCCAGCACCGGAAACATCGACACGATGACCCTTGGCGCCATGGTCGAAATGCGTGCAGGCAACACGACGCGGGCGCTGGAATGGTTGAAGCTGGCGGCCGGCACCCCCGAGCAGCTCGAGAGCAATCTTGAACTGATGAATCCGGCCAGCCTGCTCGTCGTGGCACTGAAAGAGCAGGGTGAAAAGGAACAGGCGCAGCGCTGGACGCAACCGCTGCTCGATGCCGCCACCGTGGTCATGCAACACGAAGGCAACGGCATCCGGCGCCACATGATCGAGGCGATGGTGGCCACCCACCGCGATGATCCCGGGGCTGCGGTAGTGGCGCTGAAAGCCGCCTACGAGGCGGGCTATCGCGATCGATGGCAGATGCTCTACGACCCGCGCCTGGCGCCATTGCAATCGATTCCGGCGATGCAGGTACTGCAGCAGCGCATGGCTGATGAATTGTCCGCGGCTCGCGCGGAAGCGACCCGCGCCGGCGTCGACTGAGCGTAGCGGCGATGGCAGGCCGGCTGCGCGCGCTCGTGCCGGTGCCGGGTTGCGCGACCCGGATCCCTACCCGTCGAACTGTCGATGTACGACCCGCTTACGCAGCCGGCAGCGCTTGTCCGGCTTGCCAGCCATCGCTGTCGAGGCGGTCGAGCAGCGCGCCGACCTCCGCTTTCGCGGCCAGCGCGTGCACGGGCAGGACCAGCACGTCGCCGGGGCGCGCCCAGGCGAGCGCATTGCGAGCGGCATCGAGCTCGCCTGGCTGCACAGGCAACGCTTCCGGCGACAGCCCCTGTGCCAGCAGCTCGTCTCGCAGCACCGCGGCCACTTCGCCGGCAGCACGACCGCGCAGGAAGCCTTCCATGTCCTTGAGCACGACCAGATCAGGTTGGAAGCTCGCTGCAGTCGCGGCCAGGGCACGAATCTCGGCCTCGCCGCGATTGCCGGCCTGGCCGAGGATCAGGCCGAGCCGTCCCTTCACGCGCAATCCCTGCGCGATAGAGAGAAGTCCGCGCAAGCCTTCGGGATTGTGCGCGTAATCCATCAGCACGCGGATGCCGCCGAAATTCCATTGCTCGAGGCGACCCGGGTTGTCGCTGCGCGCGCGGCCAAAGCGGGCCAGCACTTCGGCGATCGTTGCACTGCGGATGCCGAGCGCATCCGCGAGCAGGACGGCGCCGGCGATATTCGAGATGTTGTACTGCGCCAATCCGCTGGCACTGAGCGGCATCGCATCGACCGGCCCGAGATCCGCCCGTTGCGTGCCGTGGCTGAGCCAGAGTCGGCCATCCAGCACGCCGCAGGTGGCGCCGCCATCGCCGCGACTTGCGCGCAGGAAGGCGTGATCATCGTCGAGTGAAAACCACGCGAGCTGCCCTTCCAGTGCCGGTGCACGCGCGCGCAGCTGCGCATCGTCGGCGTTGAGCACGAGCACGCCGCGATCGTCGAGCGCGCGCGCGACGATCAGCTTGGCTTCGGTCAGGCCGTCGAGATCGTCGATGCCGTATTCGCCGAAGTGGTCGGCACTGATGTTGGTGACAATCGCGGCATCGGCGTGGTCAACGGCCAGGCCGCGCCGCAGCAGTCCGCCGCGAGCGGTTTCGAGCACGGCGGCCGCGGCCTGCGGATGGCGCAATACCGCGCGCGCCCCGGCCGGGCCGGAGTAGTCGCCGGCTTCCAGCGCCTGGCCGTCGAAGAAAACGCCGTCGGTGCAACAGAAAGCCGTGCGCAAGCCCTTCGCCTCGAGCATCGCGGCCAGCAGGCGCACCGTCGTGGTCTTGCCGTTCGACCCGGTGACCAGGGCGGTCGGGATGCCACGCAATTGCGACCACGGGACATCGACGCTGCGTGGCAGCGCGTGCGCCGGCCAGCTACGGCTGCCAATGCCGTAGCCAAGACACAGCTTTTCATCGTCGAGCAGGACCGGCACCGCGTGGCGCGCGGCTGCATCGAGGAGGGCCATGAGATCGGGGCGCCGCTCGGCGGCCGCATGGAGGCGCAGGGTGTGCAGCGCGGAGTCCTCATCGTTGGCCGCGGCATGGCCGGGCGCATGCAGCTCGGCCTCGCCCCGCGCCGCCTGCCAGGCCCACTCGTTGACTTCGGTGGCGCTGAACAGCTGGTCCACGGGTGCCGCAATGGCCAGCGTTGCGCCGCCGCGATGCAGACGCACGCGCATCGGTGCATCGGGCCAATCCAAGGCCGCGCGCATGCGGCGTACATTGTCCTGCCATGCGTCGAATACGCGCGCCTCGGCCGAGTCCGCGCCAACCGTCGCCAGTACCGCACCGGGCTCGGTGAAGTACAGGTTGGGTCCGGTCAGCCGACGCGAGTCCTCGAACGACAGGGGTGGCTGCGTGCTCAGTCGCCCTGCTCCCGCGAGAGGTGGATGCCACGTTCATCGCGCACGATGCCGTCCCACCGGCTGGGAACGAAGGCTTCTTCGGCTGGCACTGCGGGTGGGCTTTGAGGTGCAGGGATAGTTTCGGCGGCCGTTCTTTCCTGCACTCCTTTTGGCTTGAACTTGATCACCTGCTTCCACGAGCGCACCAGCGCATCGGCGAAGATCAGCAGCAGGTCGCCGGCCTCGCTCATGTCGAGCCCGGCATCGATAGCTTCCTGTTCGTCGGGTATCACCGAGATCGCCGACTCGGCCACGCCGAGTTCGCGCAGGCGCGCGGCCTGCAGCTTCGGCACCTCATCGGACGCACGACCACGCAGGGCATCGTCGCGACGGCAGATGTAGTGGTCGAATCGCCCGGCCACGGCATCGGCGATCTCGCGCAGGTCCTGGTCGCGACGATCGCCGGGACCGGCCAGCACGACGATGCGCCGGCCGCTGACGTCCAGGCGCTGGGCGAGGTCGGCCATGACGCCGACCGCGTGCGCGTTGTGGCCGTAGTCGAAGAGCACCTTGAACGGGTGTTCGCTGAACACGTTCATGCGCCCGGGGGCCTGGAAGAAGGTGCTGTCGAAGGTGCGCAGGCCCTGGCGGATCGCATCGAGCTTGATGCCCATCGAGAAAGCCATGGCCGCGGCGACCATCGCGTTCTGCACGTTGTGCATGGCGCGCCCTTCGAGCGTGGCCGGGATCAGGTGCGTCCACAGCAGCGGGATATGGCTGCCCTTGTCGTACAGGGTGATCATCTGGCCGTTCACGCCGGCCTCGAGCGCGCAGGCGCGCCCGCCGGCGCGGATGTGCTCGCGCACGAGGCCGTGCTGCGGATTCATCGTCACGTAGCAGATCACCTTTGCGTCGGTGTAGCCCGACATCTTCAGCACCTGCGGATCGTCGGCGTTGAGCACGGCGCATTCCTCGGCGACTTCGACGACGATGCGCTTGATCTCGGCCAGTTGTTCGAGCGTGTCGATGCCCTTCATGCCGAGGTGGTCCGACTGCACGTTGAGCACGGCGCCGACATCGACCCTGGGCACGCCCATTCCGGCGCGCAGCAGGCCGCCGCGCGCGGTCTCGAGCACGGCCAGGTCGATCTGCGGATCGGCCAGCACCATGCGTGCCGAGACCGGCCCGGTCATGTCGCCCTCGACCGTACGCTGGCCGTCGATGTAGACGCCGTCGGTGGTGGTCAGGCCCGGCGTGTAGCCGGCCATCTTGGCGACGTGCGCGAGCATGCGTGCGGTCGTCGTCTTGCCGTTGGTGCCGGTGATCGCGGCGATCGGCACTCGTGACGGCGCGCCTGGCGGGAACAGCATGTCGATGACCGGGCCGGCGACGTCGCGCGGCTTGCCTTCGCTCGGCGCAACATGCATGCGGAAGCCCGGCGCGGCATTGCATTCGCAGATGCCACCGCCGATCGACTTGTAGCTTTCGGTGATGTTGGTGCTGAGGAAATCGACGCCGCCGACGTCGAGGCCGATCGCACGGATCGCGCGCACCGCCATGTCGCGGTTGTCCGGATGGATCACGTCGGTGACATCGGTCGCCGTGCCGCCGGTGGAGAGGTTCGCGGTCGAACGCAGATGGACGACGTCGCCCTCGGCCGGCACGCTCTGCGCAGTGACGCCCGCGCGCGCCATCATCATGTCGGCCTGGGCGTCGAGTTCGAGCCGGGTCAGTACTTTCTCGTGGCCGACGCCGCGGCGCGGATCCTGGTTGACGATGTCGACCAGCTCGGCAATCGTGTGGTGGCCATCGCCGACGACATGGCCCGGCGTGCGTCGCGTTGCCGCGACCAGTTCGCCATTGACCACGAGCAGGCGATGGTCGTCGCCCTCGAGGAAGGTCTCGACGATGACCGAGCGCGAATGCTCGCGCGCCTTGGCGAAGCCCTCGGCGACTTCCTCGTCGCTGCCGAGGCGAATCGAGATGCCGCGCCCGTGGTTGCCGTTGTAGGGCTTGGTGACGACTGGATAGCCGAGCCGGCGCGCTGCACGCTGCGCCTGCTCAACCGTTTGCACGAGTTCCTGGCGCGGCACCGGCAGGCCAAGCGAGCCGAGGATCTTGTTGGTCTCCTCCTTGTCGCCGGCAAGCTCCACCGCGATGTGCGAGGTGCGTCCGGTGACGGTGGCCTGGATACGCTGCTGGTACTTGCCGTGGCCGAGCTGGACCAGCGATTGGTCATTGAGGCGCAGCCACGGGATATTGCGTTCCTCGGCGGCCTTGACCAGCGAAGCGGTCGATGGCCCGAGCGCACGCCGCTGTGCATAGCGGATGAACGCATCGCGCGCCTCGGGCCAGTCCCAGTCCCCGGGCACGCTTCCGGCCGGGCGGATGGCGGGCGGCAACAGCGAACAGAGCAGGCGCTGCGCCAGTTCGCCGGCGGCGATGCCTTCCTCGCGCTGGGCGTACTCGTAGACCACCGAGTAGACGCCGGGACGATCGTCGATGCTGCGCGTCTTGCCGAAGGTGACATCCTCGCCGGCGACGTTCTGCAGTTCGATGGCGACGTGTTCGAGCACGTGGCCGAGCCAGGTGCCCTCGTCCTCCTTCATGCGGCGGATGAAGCCGCCCGGCTCGCGGTAGGAACACCCATGTTCGGCGAGGCCGGGCAGGGCCTCGACGAGGGCGTCGACGTAGGCCGCGCCGAGCTTGCCGGTAGGCCAGGCTTCCAGTGCCTCGAGATCGAGGATCAGGCGGATGACCGGGAAATGCGCATACGCCGAAGGGCCGACATAAACCGAACGATCGAGGATGCGCATGGGAGTTACTCCTTGGGAGAGATCAGTGTTCCGGCCCCGGCACGTCGCGTGTGCAGGTTGAAGGTGGCGCCGTGCACGAGCATGTGGACGCCGAGGCCAAGCAGGCAGACCGCATCGCCCTCGTCGGCGCGGTCCATCGAGGAAAATTGCAGACCGGCGGCATCGATCACCGTGACCGACCCGCTGCCTTCGACTTCGAGCGTGTTGTCCGGGCCGATGAAGGCGGCGGTGTCCTCGTCGAGGCCGATGCCGATCGCGAACGGATTGAAAGCCAGCGCGGTAGCCAGGCGGCCAAGACGGTCGCGCTGGCGGAAATGCTGGTCGATGATGAAGCGGTTGGTCAGGCCGAGGCCGGGGGCGAGGCGCACGCTGCCGGCCCGCGGCGAGCCGCCTTCCTCGCCGAAGGCGATCATGTGTTCGCTGAGGATCGCCGCGCCGGCGCTGGTGCCGGCCACGTGCACGCCGCGCGCATTCTGTTGCCGGATCAGCTTGGCCACCGGCGTGCCGCCGATCAGGGTGGTGATGCGCAGCTGGTTGCCGCCGGTGAAAAAGATGCCGCTGGCGCGGGCGATGCGTTCGAGACGGCCGTTCTCCTCGCAGTCGCGGCGCGTGTCGAAATCGATCGACTCCGCCGCGGCCGCGCCGAGGTCGCGGAAGATCTCCTCGTAGCGCGGGCCGGTATCGAGCAGGCGGCTGGCGGTCGGAAAGACGACGATGTCGGCCTCCTCGCCCCCGCAGAGCTCGACGAAGCGGCTCAGGATGCGGCGGTCGTTTTCCTTTTCCTCGGCGCCGCCGATCGGGATGATCCAGCCGCGTTCGTCACCGTCGGATACCTTGCTTGGGCACATCTATCGCGAACCGTCTCTGGAATGGGGGGCGGATGGTAGCGGTTCGAAGGTGCCGCGTCGCGCGCTCTTTCCTTCGCGCGGGTGCCAGAGGCCGCCGAGCATGACGTCGCGGATCCCGGTGTTCCCGTCGAGCACGATGAAATCGGCATCGGCGCCGACCGCCAGCGTGCCCTTGCGCGGCAGGCGCAAGAGGCTGGCGACATTGCTCGTGAACGCCGGCAGCACGCGCTCCAGCGGCAGTCCGCGGTGCAGCAGTTCCTGTACGGTGCCGAGCAGCCCGCCGGGCGTGCCGACCTCCATGTGGCTGAGCCGCCCATCAGCGTCGAAACAGGGCAGGCAGCCGCCCGCATCGGAACTGACCGAGACCCGCTGCGGCGGCGCGCCGGCCTCGAGGTAGCGCTGCAGTGCGTCGGCGGCGCTCCAGGCATCTTCACCCTCGGCCACCGAGAAGGCGGTGATGTCGACATGGCAGCCGTGCCGGGCAAGGACGAGCGCCTCGTCGAACAGGGCGCGACGGCGATTGACGTGGGTCGGATTGAACACGCGCGCCGGCAGTTCGCTGTCCGACAGTGCGCGGCGGACGAGATCGAGGCCGCGCGGTCCGTCGCCGAGATGCAGGTGGACGACGCCGGCCTTGCCGCTCATCAGGCCGCCGACATGCGCCTCGGAGGCGATGCGCAGCAACTCCTCGAGCGTCGGCTGGCTGCTGCGGTGGTCGCTGATGGCCAGTTCGCCGACGCCGATCAGCGGGTCGACGAAGGCGATATCGCCGCGCACGCTGCCAGTCAGCGTCGTCGGCGGCAGGTGGTAGCCGCCGCAATAGCCCCAGGCGCCGAGACCCTGCTCGCGCAGGGCGTACAGCGAGGCGACCAGTTCGCGCGTGCTGCGCGCACAGTCGTCGGTGCCGAGCAGGCCGACCACCGAGGTCACCCCACCCTGCGTATAGCGACTGAGCGGCAACGGAGAAATGCGCGTGGCGAATCCGCCTTCGCCGCCGCCGCCGGTCACGTGCACATGCCCGTCGATGAAGCCCGGCAGCAGACGCGCGCCGTCGAAGTCGACCGTCTCCATGGCCAGCCCGCGCGGGGCTTCCGCGTCCGCTGGCAGAAGCGCAAGGATGCGGCCGCCGCCAACCAGCAGGTGGCGAATGCCGAGCGGTTCCGGCGCGAACACCGAGGCGTTGCGCAGCAGGGTCAGGGGGGCGGATGCGGGCTCCGGCATAAGCCCGGACTCTAGCAGGTCGACTGGGCGGTTTGCCCGGTTGGGCAAGCAGCCAACAGGCCCGTTCCTGCGCCCGCTGGCGCCGTCCGCGCCTGCAACGGGACGCGGCCGACGCGGGCAACGATCGGCTGCAGGCATGGCGGGTTCGGATGTAAAGTCCATAGCCCTGCCCCGGAAAGCGCATCGATGCCAATGAAGATCATGGCCCCTCCCGTGCTTGCGATCGGACTGCTGCTGGCCGGTCTGGCGCACGGCGCAAGCGACGAACGTGAATCGGTCGCGGCCTGGACGGCGGCGCACCGGCATACGCTGCTCGATGAATTCGAGGCCTTCCTGGGCATGCCCGATGTCGCCACCGACAGTGCCGCGATCCGGCGCAACGCCGAGGCCCTGCTCAGGATGATGGACAAGCGTGGACTCCATCCGCGCCTGCTCGAAAGCGCCGATGGCAGCGCACCGCCGGCGGTGTACGGCGAATGGAAAGTGCCGGGCGCGAAGCGGACCCTGGTCATCTACGCCCACTACGACGGCCAGGCCGTCGATCCGGCCGAATGGGCCAGCGATCCGTGGACGCCGGTCTGGCGGCGCGGACGGCTCGATGTCGCGCCCGAAATCGTCGAGCGCGATGCCTCCAGGGCGATCGATCCGGACTGGCGTCTGTATGCGCGCTCGGCTTCCGACGACAAGGCCGGCGTCTTCGCGATCCTTGCCGCGACCGATGCGCTCAAGGCCAACGGACTCGTGCCGAACGCCAACATCAAGTTCTTCTTCGATGGCGAGGAAGAGCAGGGCTCGCCGCATATTGGCGAGCTGATGCGCCTGAATCGCGACATGCTGCGCGCCGATGCCTGGCTGATCTGCGACGGGCCGGTGCACCTGAGCGGCCGCCGCCAGCTCGTCTTCGGCGTGCGCGGCGATGCCAATGTCGATATCACCGTGTACGGACCGAAGCGCCCGCTGCACAGCGGGCACTACGGCAACTTCGCGGCGAATCCGGCCTTGCGACTCGCCAAACTGCTGGCCTCGATGAAGGGCGAGGACGGGCGCGTGACGGTCGCCGGCTGGTATGACGGCGTCGTCCCACTCGGCGCCGCCGAGAAGGCGGCACTCGCCGCAGCCCCCGACGACGAATCCAGCCTGTTGCGCGATCTCGGCCTGACCGCCAGCGAGATGCGCGGCGTCTCGCTGCCCGAATCGATCAACCTGCCATCACTCAACATCAACGGCATCCGCGCGGCCGACGTCGGCGCGCAGGCGCGCAACGTGATCCCGGTTGACGCACGCGCCACCCTCGACCTGCGCCTGGTCAAGGGCAATACCGTCGAAGGTCAGTTCGAGCGCCTGCTCGCGCACATCCGCGGGCAGGGCTACTTCGTGCTCGACCGCGCGCCGACCGATGCCGAGCGCGCCGCGCACGCGAAGATCGCCACGGTCGTGCTGCAGCCCGGCGGCTATCCGGCCTCGCGCACGCCGATGGACCTGCCGATCGCGCGCGACGTGGCCACCGCGATGCGCACGCTGGCCGGCAATTCGCTACTGCTGACACCAACCATGGGCGGCAGCCTGCCCCTGTACCTGATCACCGAAGTGACCGGCGCGCCGACCCTGGTCGTCCCGCTGGCCAATCCCGACAACAACCAGCACGCCGAGAACGAGAACCTGCGCGTCGGCCACCTGTGGGACGGCATCGCCACGCTGGCGGCGGTGATGCGCCTGCCATCCGGCGCCGCGGCGGAAAAGAAAACCGGTGCGGCATCGGATTGACCGCTTGCGCCCGTTTCGAAACCGGCCGCGTCAGGCGCCCGTGGCGCCGAACCGGTAGGCCGACTGCACGCTGCCGAGCACGTGGTCTTCGAACACCTTGCGGCCCGGATCTTCGCCGGCGGCGCCGGCGACGACGTGCAGGGGCAGCAGGTGTTCCTCGCGCGGATGGGCGGCGCGACCGCCGGGTGCACCGGCCCAGTCGACGAGGTTCTGTTCGCGCTGCGCGCGTGGCCGGCCGACCGTGTCGGCCAGCCACGCATCGAAGCGCAGCGAGTCGGCATCGACGCCAATGCCATCGAGGCGGAAGCGCTGCATGTTGTGAAAGCTCATGCCGCTGCCGAGGATCAGCACGCCTTCGTGACGCAGAGGCGCGAGCGCGCGGCCGAGGGCGAGGTGCGCGCCCGGATCGAGTCCGCGCAATAGCGACACCTGCACGAGCGGGATGTCGGCATCGGGTAGCGCGAGCTTCAGCGGAATGAACACGCCGTGGTCGAATCCGCGTTGCTTCTCGTCGGCGTTGTCGATGCCGGCGTCGTCCAGCAGGCGGCGGATCCGCGCGGCGAGTTCAGGCGACCCGGCGGCCGGCCAGGTCAGCTCGTAGGTGTGTGGCGGGAATCCCGAGTAGTCGTAGAGCAGCCCGGGCCGCGCCTGCGCGTTGACCGTGAAGACCGGTGCCTCCCAATGCGCCGAGACGACTAGCAATGCCTTCGGCCTGGCCCCGATCTCTGCGACCAGGACGCGCAGCCAGCCGGCCATGCGGTCCCAGCTGCCGGCCGGCGGCCAGTCCATGAAGAAGCACGGGCCGGCGCCATGCGGCAGGAAAATAGTGGGCAGGGCAGGCGTGGACATGGGTGTTCCGGAAGTGGGTCCTTGCCCCCGATCTGGGGGCGTTCGGCAACGGCATTAGGGATCCGATGCGCAACGCAGCGTTCACCCTGCGGAAACCACCGCCGTAGCGCTCAGGCTTCCCTGTGCCCGGCCAGCAGGTTTTCGATGCGACGGTCCGGCACCAGCCACATCAGGGCGACGAGGATGAACAACCCTTGCGAAATCGCCTGATGGACGAAGGCCAGCGGGATCGCGATCGCGTAGATCGCGGTCGAGGCGATGCCCTTGGCATCCTTGCCGAGCGCGCGCGCGACCAGGGACGATTTGCCTTCGGCGGCGATGATGTGCCGGGCCAGGATCCAGTAGGCGATCGAGGCCATCAGCAGGACCCCGCCGTAAAACGCGGTCGGCAGGGCGGAGAAATGGTTCTCGCCCATCCAGCCGGTGACGAACGGAAGCAACGACAGCCAGAACAACAGGTGCAGGTTGGCCCACAGGGTGCCACCGCTGACCTGCCGGGTTGCGTGCAGCAGGTGGTGATGGTTGTTCCAGTAGATGCCGATATAGACGAAGCTCAGCACGTAGCTCAGAAACACCGGCACCATCGGCGCCAGCGTGGCCAGCTCTTCGCCGTGAGGCACCTTCATTTCCAGCACCATGATCGTGATGATGATGGCAAGCACGCCATCGCTGAACGCTTCCATCCGGTTCTTGCCCATTGCTCTCGGACTCCCCGTTATTCAGTACAGGTTGCGGCGCAGGGTGGACCATACCCGAGTCGCGCCACGGAGCCATCCTGGATGGCGTCTGTTGCGCGCCCAGCCCGGTAGATTACCTGGCCGGCTTCGCACATCTGCCCCGTTCACCGCGCGCGTTTGATCCATCGGCAACCGAGGAATACACCCATGATCCGAACCCTCCTGTGCAGCCTGGCATTGCTGGCCGCGACGGCCCATGCCGACCAGCCCTTCGAAAAGCCCGCCAAGGCATCGACGGCCGATGCGCTGCAGTTTCCGCGTATCAAGTCGGCCGGTGGCGTCCATGCGCTGCAGGGCGATGTCGACATGCCGACTGCCTCCGCCATGCATCGCGTGGTCATCGATGCAACCGCCGGTGATACCACGGATACCGGCATCAACCGCCGCCTCGATGCCGCGGCCCGCGCCGTGAACCTTTACGCGCTGGCCGGCGTGCCGGCCGACAAGCTCAGCGTCGCTGTCGTCATCCACGGCAAGGCGACGCCGGTCATCCTCTCGGACGCGAGCTTCCAGAGCCACTTCGGCAAGGCCAACCCGAATGCCGCCCTGATTGCGGACCTGCGTGCCGCCGGCGTCGAAATCTTCGTCTGCGGCCAGGCCCTGCGCCACGGCGGATACACGGCGACGGACGTACGCAAGGATGTCCATGTGGCGCTGTCGGCCATGACCAAGCTGGTCGACCTGCAGGCCGCCGGTTATGGCCTGATTCCGTAAAGGCGGACCGGGGCCCGGTCCGGTCCAGACACGGTCAGCGCGGAATCCGGCCGAACTTGCCGCTGTTGAAATCGGTCATGGCCTGCTGGATTTCGGCTTGCGTGTTCATCACGAACGGCCCGTAGCCCGCGATCGGTTCGTCGATCGGTTCGCCGCTGAGTAGCAGCACGGTCGCTTCGGTATTCGCTTCAACGGCCACGGTCTCGCCGTCGCGGCCAAGCACGACCATCTGCGCTTCGCGGGCAACCGCCTGCGCATTGACCATGATCGTGCCCTGCAACACGACCAGGGCCAGGGTGCGGCCGGCCGGGAGCCTGAATTCGCTGGCCGCGCCCTGCCTGAGGCGGATGTCCCAGACGTCGATCGGCGTGAAGGTCTGCGCCGGCCCAGGGTGCCCCAGGTAGTCGCCGGCGATCACGCGCACCGATCCGGCAGCGTTGGCCAGTTCGACCGCGGGAATCTCCGCGTCGAGCAGGGTCTGGTAGCGCGGTGCGGACATCTTGTCCCGCGCCGGCAGGTTGACCCAGAGCTGGACCATCTCGAGCACGCCGCCCGTGCGCGTGAACTCGCGGGAATGGAATTCCTCGTGCAGGATGCCCGATGCCGCCGTCATCCACTGCACGTCGCCCGGCCCGATCCTGCCACCGGCACCGGTGGAGTCCTTGTGCTCGACCTCGCCCTTGTAGACGATCGTGACGGTCTCGAAGCCGCGATGCGGATGCTGGCCGACGCCGCGCGGACGCGCCGCCGGCTCGAATTTCATCGGCCCGGCATAGTCGAGCAGCAGGAACGGGCTCAATTGTGCGCCATGGCTGTTGTAGGAAAACATCGAGCGCGCCGGAAAGCCGTCGCCGACCCAATGCGGGGCGGGCGCGTTCTGCACGCCGAGAATCTTCTTCATCGGAATCTCCGTCTGGATGGCTGCGGGCAGCCGATTTGGATGCATGCAAGATACTGCCGGAGGTTGCCTGGCAGTAGGGGCCTGGGCGCGGACAGACTGTTCACCGCGGCGAACGGGCCGGCCGGCGGGAACGTCCATTTGCCGCGACCAGGGTCGCCATGGCATCGACGCCAGTTTGGGTCTAGAGTCCGTGGCGGGGAAGTCCGGACAATCTGCAAAGGGTGGAGAAAGCAGTCTCAAAGTTGAAAGGGATCGATCGGCTGCTCTCGCGCCTCGGCGGGACCGATCCGGACGCGCGCTTTCGCGCCGAAATCGTTTTCGGCGTCGGCGCCCTGCTGGTGCTGACCCTCGGACTGATCTGCGTCACCGAGCTGGTCTGGGGCACCGTCGCCGTCGGCGTCATCAGTCTGGTCGGATTGGGCGCGATTGTCCTGGTTCTGTTCGACCTGGCCCGCAGCGGCCGGGTCGCGCGCGGCGCAATCTGGTTCATGGCCATCCCGTTCGCGCTATCCGCCATCCTCAACTTCAGCTCCGGCGGGCAGACCATGGGGGTCAGCATCGCCCTGCCGTCACTTGTCCTGATCGGCGCGTTCGTGCTTCCGGCCCGGGCCGCGATCATGCTTTTTGCCGCCGTCGTGTTAGAGCTGGTACTGGTCGCCGCCATGAACCATGCGGGCGGTCCGTTCCTGATCAACCCCGATCCGGCCTGGTCGCAGGGGGCGATCTTCCGCCTGCCGTTGCTGATCAGCGTCGGCACGGCGTTCGTCGGCCTGCTCGTGCGGCGGGCCATGAACCGCCATCGCGAGGAACTGGCACGGACCCAGAAGGACCTCGCCGCCAACGAAAAGAAGCTGCGCGAGATCATCGAATACAGCCGCGGCCTGATCTGCACGCATTCGCTGGAAGGCGTCGTGCTTTCGGCAAATCCGGCAGCCGCGCAGGCGCTCGGCTACGAGGTCGGGGAACTGCTTGGCGTGAACATCCGCGAGCTGATCCCCGAGGAACCGAGAACCCACTTTGACGACTACCTCGCCCGCATCCGGGCCAACGGCAGCGAATCGGGGGCACTGTTCCTGACCGCACGCAATGGCGAATTGCGCGTCTGGGAGTACAACAACCTGCTGTGCAGGGACGCCGATGGGGTGCCCTATGTGCTCGGCAACGCGACCGACATGACCGAGCGGCGCAAGCTGGAGGAAAAGCTGCGCGAGCAGAGCATCCGCGATCCGCTGACCGGATGCTTCAACCGGCGCTACCTGTCATTGGCCGAGCAGCGCTTCGACGCGGACCAGAACTGGGGATGCATCATCGTCGATCTCGACAACTTCAAGCAGATCAACGACACCCACGGCCACCGCGGCGGCGACGAGATGCTCGTCGGCATGGGTCGCTTCCTCAACAAGCACGCGCGCATCGGCGATGCCGTGGTGCGCATGGGCGGCGACGAATTCCTCCTGCTGCTGCCCACCGGAGGCGCCGTGACCGATGCCGTCGCCGAGCGCATCCGCGCAGCGGCGGGCAGCGACGCGCCTTGCGACATCTCGATCGGCTTCGCCGCGCGCGAGGGCGGCGAACTGCTCGAGCGGACCATCGAGCGCGCCGATCGCCAGCTTTACCAGATCCGGATCGCCGAACGGCGCGAGGACCGGCGCAGCCCCTCCGGCTCCGACTGACCACCCGAAGCGCTGCGTCGGCACGATTCGACCGCGTTCCCTGCGGAACCGGCGGTCCGCGTGGTCAGGAACCGCGTGCCGCGCCTTGCGGGGCCGCCGATTTGCGACTGGCGATCCACGCCTCGATGCGGGCGCGCAGGGTCGACAGCGGAACGATGCCATCGGCCAGCACCTCGCGGTGGAAGTCGCGCAGGTCGAAATCCGCGCCGAGCGCGGCTTGCGCCTCGCGGCGCAGCGCGAGGATCTCGAGGCCACCGGAATCGTAGGCGGTGAGCTGGGCGGGAATCGCCGCGATGCGGTCGACTTGCGCGTCGGCCTTGGTGGCATCGAAGCGGCCGGTCGCGACGAGGTAGTCGCGGGCACGTTCGCGGCTCCAGCCGCCGACATGGATGCCGGGATCGACGACCATGCCGCGCGCTGGCCAGATGCGACGAGAGATCAGCGCGTGTTGCGTCGTGTAGATGCCGGCTTCCTCGGCCAGCGACTCGGCATAGCGTGCCCAGCCTTCGACGTAGGCCGCGTTGTAGACGAGCCTGGACAGGCGGTGCTGGTTGCCGAGTCCTGCGGCCAGCGCCATCTGCAGGTGGTGGCCCGGCCAGGTTTCGTGCACGGCGGTGATTTCCGCGGCGCCGCGCGTATCGGCCTGCCAGTTGTCGATGTTGATGCGGTAGACGGCGGGGCGGGTGCGATCCGGCTCCGGATCGTAGTGGGAACTGAGGCCGGAACCGCGCTCGTGCGCAGGAGGCGGTTCGACGACCACGGACTGGTCCGGCAGCTGGCCGAACAGCGGGATGGACTTCAGGCGCGCCGCCTCGACCGTGGCCGCGGAGAAATCGATCAGTGCCTGTTGTGAGGCGAAATGGTTGTCTTCGGCCTGCCCGGTGCGCGCGATGATCGTGGCGACATCCCCGGTGCCGTAGAGTTGCCGGCCCAGCGCCCGGACCGTGTCGAGATTCTCCGCCACGGCCTTCTCGCCGATCGCCACCACGGTCTGCGGCGCGCGGTCCAGGGTGGTGGC
>DAIMYT010000008.1:25965-36262 GCA_036734345.1 Dokdonella sp.
GCGTAGCGCCGCAGGGCCTGCTCGCGCAGCCCGGGCGTGTCGATCGGCTGGCGCTCGGCCAGCTCGGCGAGCACGAGATGCCAGCCATCCATGTGACTGATCGACCATAGTTCGCGGTGGCAAATGCGCAGTTGCCGGTTGCTTTCGAGCTGCTCGCGCAATTGCGCATGGGCAACGCGCAGGGCGGGCTGCCCGATGCGGCCAGGGTCGATATCGGCCAGGCGCGCAAGAAAGCCGTCCTCGCGTGCCTGCCATGCGGCCAGCGCGGCCGGTGAGTTGTCGGGCAGGCGGTCGTGGCGGGGTGCTTCGAGGCCGACGAAATAGGCGACGCCCGGGTCGCGCTGGAGCTCGGCGTCGACATATTCATCGGCCAATGCCTGCATCTGCGCATCGGCGGCAACGACCGGCCCGGTCGGTGCCGGATTGGCCGCACAGGCGCCGAGCAGCAGCGATAGCAGCAGGGTTGCCGGCAACTTCCTGGATACATTCATGCGCCACTCCTCACGGTCGCCGTCGACCCCGCGTCATGCCCCGCGCAACCGGACCGGCGATTGAACCCGTTTCGTCCCGGCGCTGCCTGCGCCGGAAGTCACCCCGCCCGGCCCGGCGCGGGGACCACGATTCATCTACGCGCGGCCTCGACCAGGGCGCGTATCGCCCAGCGCTTCACCTTGCGCGCCTCGGCGTCGTCGAGCTGGAGGACGTCCTTGAACACGATGATCGCCTCGGTGCCGATGACCATGGCCAGCGCATTCGACAGGTTCCTCAGACCGGCCGGCGTGAACTGCTTGCGCGCCGGCCTGAGCGCGGCCTCGATCAGTGGCGTGCGCCGGTTCTGGCGCGGGGGCAGGTCGGCTGCGTCGCCGCCGCCGCGCTGCAACGACTGCGACAGCATCAGTCGCATCGACGCCTCGTTGGCGAGGGTCAGGTCGTGCAGCGCGCTGTCGACCTGCTCGAGGCGCTCCACCGGATCGCTGCTGGCGGTTTCGCCGAACAGGGTCTCCGGGTCCGGCGCGGCGACGTCGAGCAGCGCCTCGGCGAGCAGTGCGTCCATTCCGGGGAAGTAGCGGTAGGCGGTGGCGCGCGAAACCAGCGCCTCGTCGGCGATCTCCTCGAGGGTCGGCTTGCGCCCCTGCTGCATCAGCCGGGCCGCGGCCTTGAGCAGGTCCTTGCGCGTGCGCCGCTTCTGGTTCGGGCGCCCGCGCTTTGGCAGGTCGGTCATGTCAGTCCTGCGGCAACTGCTGCTGGATCGCGGCGAGATCGATCCAGACGTTCTCGCGCCGGATGTCGCCCGCGTCCGAAAACTCGAACACGTGCAGCAGGCGGAACTCGAGTGGTCGGCCGCGGCCATCGAGGCCGAACGGCTTGCCCGGCGCGCAACCGCTCCACAGGGAATCGTCGACCATGAAGTTCTCGCCGTAGAGCCGCCGCAGCGAGCGCACCTTGCCCTCGGCCAGGTCGGCGAACAGCGACTCGTAGAACGGTCGCGCGCCGGCGCGACCGTGGGTCGGTCCGCCGGGGTAGCCGACGATGTCGTGTTCCACGTCGTCGGCCAGGGTGGCAAGGACGCCTTCCACGTTGTCGCGCGCTTCAAAACCGAAATGCTCGTCGATCTTGCGATCCATTTCGGACGGGGTCATCGCCATGTTCGGTTCCTCCACGGGGCAAGGGGGGCGAATGGCGCGCATTCTAATGAGACGCGAGTCTCATTGCAATACCCGCGTCTCGTACAGCGACCCGCATCCCATGGACTGGCCGGCGCGGCGCGTCAGCGACCGGATTCGGCGACAAAGCGGGAGAAGCCGTCGAGGTAAGTGCGCAACTGCTCGCGCATGCGTTCGTCGACGAGCTCGCCATCGTCGTTGAACAGCGTCCCCGCGCGCGAAGCCATCAGGCGGCCGCCGGCCCAGAAGCGCACGCCCAGCGTGCGTAACACCGGCAGCCAGGCGTTCTGCGAGAGGATCGTGCCGAAGCCGCCCGGCGACGCGCCGATCAGGCCGAGCGGGCGATTGCCGAATACCTTCGGGATGTCCGCGTTCGGCCTCGACAGCCAGTCGATCGCGTTCTTGAACACGCCGGGAATGCCATTGTTGTATTCCGGCGTGACCAGCAGCAGGCCGGCGCTGGCCATGACCCGTTCCTTGAGTTCGGTCACCGCCGCGGGAATGCCTTCGTCCCGTTCGAGATCCGCGTCGTAGAGGGGAATGCCGTGCAGGGTGGCCGCCTCTAGGCTGACATCATCGGCGACCAGCGATTGGGCGGCGCGCAGGAGGGACGTGTTGAACGACTGCTTGCGCAGGCTGCCGGAGATTCCGAGGATACGTATCGTCACGTCAATGCCTCCTGCCTGGTGTGGGGAATGCGTGTGCGCGGACCGCGCCTGGCGAAGCCGAACGAACTCAGTCGATGCCGTGGTTTCGGCCCTGCCACGGCGCGTAGAACTCGCGCAATCTCTGGATATCCGCCTCGGCATCGTCGCTGGTGTGGAACAGCGGGCCGATGCCGATGGTGCGCTCAGGATAGTGGAAATACACCGGCAGGATCGGCACGCCGGCGGCGCGCGCGATGTGCCAGAAGCCCGAGCGCCACTTCTTCACCGGCTTGCGCGTGCCTTCCGGGGCGATGCCCATCCACAGTTTCGGCTGGCTGCGGAAGCGCGCGCTGATCTGTTCGACCACGCCGCGCGTCGCGCTGCGCTCGATCGGAATGCCACCGAGCTGGCGCAGGATCCAGCCGAGCGGACCGACGAACAGCTCGCGCTTGGCCATGAACGAGACGTCGGCGCCGATGGCGATCTTGATCAGCAGGCCCCAGACCCCGTCCCACCAGGACGAATGCGGCGCGGCGATCAGCACCAGGCGCGCCACGTCGGGAAAATCGCCGCGCAACTTCCAGCCGCAGGCGGTCACGAACCAGCGCACGAGCCGACGCCCGGCATGTGCGCGAAGCTGGGGCATCGAAGCCGGCAGTTGCTCCGGCAGTGCAGGGCGTTTCAATCCCCGCTCCACTTCTGCGTGCCGCGACCGGACTTGATGCCGGCGCGCTTCTTCTTCGCCGTGATGCGGCGTTCCTTCGAAGCGCGCGTCGGCCGCGTCGCCACGCGCTTCTTCGGCACGAATTGCGCCGCGCGGATGACCTCGGCCAGGCGCACGCGCGCATCATCACGGTTCTTGGCCTGGTCGCGGAAGCGGCTCGCCTGGATGACCAGCACGCCCTCGTCGGTCAGGCGGCGGTCGCGGCGTGCCAGCAGCCGTTCACGCAGCGCCTCGGGCAGCGAAGGCGAACGCGCGACGTCGAAGCGCAACTCGACCGCACTGGCGACCTTGTTGACGTTCTGTCCGCCCGGCCCGGAGGAACGCACGAAGCGCTCGACCAGTTCGTCGTCGGGGATCTGCAGCTGGGCGTCGATCTCGAGCATGCCGCCATTCTATCCGGGCTGCACATCTCCTGTAGGAGCCCCTTCAGGGGCGATGCTCCTTTTCCCGATCCCACAAGAGCATCGCCCCTGAAGGGGCTCCTACAGGATCGACCATCCAAAGCGCTCCAGCAGGCCGCTGAATTCCGCATCGAGTGGCGCGTCGATGCTGATGCGTCGTGCCTCGACCGGATGGTCGAAGACGAGGCTCCGGGCATGCAGGAGCAGGCGATGCACGCCGAAATGCTGCTTGAACAGGCGATTGTGTTCGGTGCGCCCATGACTGGTATCGCCGATCAGCGGATGGCGCAGGTGGGCGAAATGCCGGCGGATCTGCCGGTAGCGCCCGGTCTCCGGCGAGACGTCGACGAGGGCATAGCGCTGTTGCGGATAGCGGTTGATCGCAATCGGCACTTCGATCGTGTGCAGGCGCCGCCAGCGCGTCAGCGCCGGCTTGCGCTCGCTGTTCTCGCGCACGCCGGGCAAGGGATAGTCGATCTCGCCGGTTTCCTCCGGCCAGCCGCGGCAGACGGCCAGGTAGGTCTTCTCGACCTCGCGTTGCATGAACTGGCGGCCGAGCGTGCCGGCGACTTCGCTGCTGCGCCCGATCAGGAGGATGCCACTGGTCGCGCGATCGAGGCGGTGGATCAGGTGCAGGGGCCCATCGACCAGCCCGCGCACGACATCGATCAGGTAGACGTCGCCATCGTTGACCAGCCGGCTGCGATGCACCGGCATGCCGGCCGGCTTGTCGACGACGACGATGTGCTCGTCGATGTGCAGGATCATGGGGGAAGGAGTCCGTTTGATGACGTGTTCGAATCTATTCGAGCCCGAAAAGCATCGCGCCTGAAGGCGCTCCTACATAAGAGAAAAAGCTGCTTCCTGCAGGAGCGCCTTCAGGCGGATGCTCTTGTCGGCAAGCGGCAAGCGGCAAGCGGCAAGCGGCAAGCGGCTAGCGCGCACGCAATGCGGCGATAAATCCGATCGCCGATATCGCGGCCGTGGCCATCGCCGAGACGCTGAGTCCTGAAAAGCGCGCGGTATGCGTGTCGAATATCTGCAGTAGCACCGCACAGATCGCAAACGTGGCGCCGAGGGTCAGGTACACGGCTAGCTGCGGACCGCGCCGTGAGTTCGCCTCGAGCCGGCGCAGGTCTTCCGAGGCGATGCGCACCTCGAGCTTGCCGCTGGTCACCTGTTCGAGATAAGCGTGCACGAGCTGGGGCATGTCCGGTGCGGCGGCCAGCCATTCGGGCACGCGCCGGCGCAGGCGCTTGAGCATCGCCCTCGGCCCGCGTCGCTTCCACCAGATCTGTTCGAGAACCGGGCGTGCAGTCGCCCAGATGTCGATGGTCGGATGCAGCAGGCGGCCGACACCCTCGATGTTGAGCAGGGTCTTCTGCAGCAGGATCAGCTGTGGTTGCAGGGTCAGCTGGTAGCGGCGCGCGACCTGGAACAGCTTGACCACCACCGCGGCCAGCGAGATCTCGCTCAGGGGGCGCGTGAAGTACGGCTCGCATACGGCGCGGATCGCCGACTCGAGTTCGTCCATGCGCACGTTGGCGGGCATCCAGCCGGCGCGCAGGTGCAATTCGGCGATGCGCTTGTAGTCCTGGTTGAACAGGGCGAGGAAGTTCTCCGCCAGCCAGTACTGGTCCTGCTCGGGCAGCGTGCCCATGATGCCGAAATCGAGCGCGATGAAGCGCGGGTTGTCGCGTCGCGAGGCGTCCACCCAGATGTTGCCGGCATGCGCGTCGGCATGGAAGAAATTGTCGCGGAAGACCTGCGTGTAGAACAGTTGAACGCCCTTCTCGGCGAGCCGGGCACGGTCGATCCCGGCCGCATCGAGGGCGGCGAGATCGTCGACCGGGATGCCGCGCACGCGCTCGAGGGTGAGGATGCCGGCCGTCGTGTGCGACCAGATCACCTCGGGGACGTAGAGATCGTCGGAATCGAGGAAATTGCGCCGCAGCAGGCTCGCATTGGCGCCTTCGCGCTGCAGGTCGAGTTCGTTGAGCAGGGTCGACTCGATCTCGGCGACCACTTCGAGCGGGCGGATCTTGTCGGCGTTAGGGTGCACGCGGTTGGCCAG
This sequence comes from Dokdonella sp., assembly GCA_036734345.1. GTDB lineage: Bacteria > Pseudomonadota > Gammaproteobacteria > Xanthomonadales > Rhodanobacteraceae > Dokdonella. The sequence goes on from DAIMYT010000008.1 coordinate 31,476, forward strand.
CTCGCCGAGCGCGCGCAGCAATTCGATGTCGCGCTGGATGCGCAGCTGGATGTCGGGGCGCAGCACCTTGACCACGACCTCGCGGCCGCCGGGCAACTGCGCCGCATGCACCTGGGCGATCGAGGCGGAGGCCAGCGGCTGCTCGTCGAAACCGGCGAACCGTTCCGTGATCGGCGCGCCAAGCGCATGCTCGACCTGCGCGCGCGCGACGCTGCCGGCAAAGGGCGTGACCTTGTCCTGCAGCGCGGTCAGTTCGTCGGCGATGTCGGCCGGCAGCAGGTCGCGCCGGGTCGAAAGGATCTGGCCGAACTTGACGAAGATCGGCCCGAGCTCGGTCAGGGCGAGGACCAGTCGCGCGCCGCGCGGCAGCGCTGCAACGTCGGCCGGAGCGCGCGGCACGACCAGCCGCGCCCAGCGCAGGATGCGGAAGCGGTGGGCATCGTCGATGACATCGTCGAGCCGATAGCGCACGAGCACGGCGGCGATGCGCAACACGCGCGGGAGCAGGCGCAGTGAGGTCATCATGCGTCGCGCGCCGCCGCCAGCCGCTTGACGCGCGCTTCGAGGCGGTCGCCGCGCTCGCGGACCTCATCGACCTCGTCGAGGAACTGTTCCATTTCGGGCCTGGCGATCAGGTCGCGACTCTCCTCGACCAGATAGTCGGCGGTGTCGCGCGCCAGGCCCTTGGCCGACTTGCGTGCGGCAGCGAGCCCGCTGCGCAAACGCTTGGCGATCTGGAAGCCGACGACATCGCCGAACGCGCGCGCGAACGCTTCATCGATATCAGGTTCGAAACGCGTGGCCAGGCGCTCGATGCGCCGGGCCAGTTCGGCGTCGCCGGCGATTTCGACCTGACCCGGCGGAATCGCGACATCGGCATCGCCGCGCAAGCGCGCAAAGGCCATGCCGAGCAGGCCGCCGGGCGTCGCCGAGACGCGCAACTGGTTGTCGCCCTGGAAGGCCGGCCCGACGCGCAGATGTTCGCCATCCACGGCAACGCGCATGGCCAGCCCGGTGCCGCGGAAATCCACGCGCAGCGCACGCCCGTCGAGCGCACCGAGGGCGTCGCGCGTCTCCGCGTCGAGGCTCAGGGCATGGTTGAGCGCGGTTTCGAGGCCGCGACCGAGCACCTTGAGGACTGGATTCGGCGCGCGCGCGACGTTGGCTTCGGAATTGCTCATCGGTGCATTCTAAGGCATCTGCCGGATCGGCCATCGGTTCCGGCGAGCGCGGACGCGCGTCGTGGTGGAGGCGGCGCGCCGTGCTTCGATGGTCAGGGCGTGCGGCTCTGCATGCGCTCGCGCGTCAGTGCGGTGAACAGGCGGCTCATGCCTTCCGCCGTGCTCAGCCTGGGTGCGTAGCCCAGGTCGCGCTTTGCGGCGTTCAGGCTGAACCAGCTGGCATGGCTGAACAGCTCGAGCAGGTAGGGATTGATCAGCGGCGAGGTGCTGTCGGCGCCGGCACGCGCGGCCGTCGCCAGCGCGTGCGCGGTCAGCGAGGCCAGGCGGCGCTTCTCCGGCGGAAACCCGCCGGCGCGCAACAGCGCGTTGAGGAAACCCTCGATGCTCATCGGTTCGCCCTGGCCGATGAAATAAACCTTGCCGGCCACCGGCGACCCGGGCTCGAGCTTGTCCAGCGCGAGGCCGTGGGCATGGGCGGCGTTGTCGACATGGCAGGGATCGATCTTGCGGTCCGGTTCGCCGAACAGGCGCAGCTTGCCGCGCCGGGCAAGATCGATCAGGGCAGGCAGGATGCGCGCCTCGCCGGTGCCCCAGAGCAGGTGCGGACGCAGCACGCAGGTCGCCAGGCGCTCGCCATTGGCCGCCAGCACGCGCTGTTCGGCCAGCGCCTTGGTATGCCCGTAGGCCGATGGCCAGCGCGGCGGATAGGCCTGGCGCTCGTCGACGCCTGCGAGATCGGCGTGGCCGATCACCGCGTTGGCGCACGAGGTCAGCAGCAGGCGCGGCACGCCGACCAGTTCGCAGGCACCGAGCACGCAGTCGGTCGAACGCACGTTGGCTTCGTGGAATTCCTCGACGCTGGCCAGCGGGTCGCTGCAGCCGGCGGCATGCACGATCGCCTCGCAGCCTTCAGCGGCGACGCAGACATCCTCGAAGGTGCTGACCAGGCCGCGTTGCTGCCGGACTCCGAGCGTGGCGAGCTCGCGGTTCTCCGCGCGTACAAGCGCACGCACCTCGTGGCCGCGCTCGACCAGCACCGCGGCAATGGCGCGGCCGAGAAATCCGGTGGCTCCGGTCAGCAGAATCTGCATGCGCCTGGCGTTCTTCCGAGTGTCGCGCCGCACGGCGGCGGCCCCTGGGGAAGAAGTGTGCAGCAGCGCCCGATCAATTTCGAGCGTATTCGCCCTGGTTCGGGTCAGTTGACCCGGATGCCGCGGCCGCCGCAAGCCGCCATGCGCAGCGGAAGCGGGGTCCCGGCCTCTGCCTGCCGGTCAGGATTTCAGCGGGGGGATCAGCCCCCTAGTTGTCCTTGATCGGATAGGTCTCGACGGGTTCGTCCGCGGACTTGGCGCCGGGTGACCTCGGCGCCGGCGCGCGCCCGGCAGCGCAGGCATAGGCCTGCCAGCCCTGTTCGCCATCGCGCGCGTCGCCCAGCGGGCGGATCGTGTCGGCCTGCATGCCGGCCGCCTCGTTGCGCGCCATGACTTCGAGCTCGTCGTTGATCTTGATCTGGCTGCGATTGACCGGTCCGACCTTGTCGAGCACGGACACCGTGATCCTGCCCATGTCGCGGCAACCGCTGACGTCGTCGTTCCAGGCGACGCGGACGTTCTTGCCCGCGGAATCGAGCTTGATGCCCCAGCTGCAGGCGGCCAGCGGCAGGATCAGCAGGATCGGGATCAGGTGTTTCATGGTGATCGACTCATGGGGCGCGAGGGGTCGCGGGGAAGTTTAGGGAATGGTGGCTGAATGGACGCGGATGACCGGAATAAGGCCTTCCACTTCCTCGTCCCATCGGAGCGAGGGACCCAGCTCCTCGCTTCTGCTCGATCATTGAGTCGCTCCGCGGCGCGTTTTTGGAGCAAAGCTTTCACTCGCCGTCGGCGAGTGAAAGAACGGCATGGATGCCGCGCCGCAAAGCGGCGTCAATATCGAGAACAGGCGAGGAACTGGGTGACGCGCTGCATCCTCAGCTTGCCCTTCGGGCCATTCGCCAAGCGGATGTTCGCATCGGCATCCCGCCTCCGCAGTCCGGCCTACGCCGGGACGACGAGCAGCCAGTGGGCGCCTGAGCGGCGCCCATCCGCGACCGAGAGGTCGCCCTCAGCGCACCACCTTGCCATCGGCATCGAGCACCTTGACCTCGCCGAGCTTGAGCGCGCGCACGGGTTTCTCGATCTGCTTGAGGTCGCCGACGATGACCCAGGTCAGCGCGTCGGGCTGGATCACTTCGCGCGCCGCGCCTTCGACGTCGGCGTCCTTCTGGCCTTCGATCCTCGACTTGAGCGTCTGCACGTAGTTGTCCGGGCGCCCGTACAGCGAATTGCCGGAGAGGATGCCGAGCACCGAGGCGGTGGTCTCGAAGCTGCCGGGCAGGGCGCGCACGCGCTGGGTCTTGATCTTGCCGATCTCGACGTCGGTCAGCGGCCTGTCGCCGATGACGGCGCGGGCTTCCTTGAGAATCTCGGCGACCGACTCGGCGGTCTTGTCGGTCTGCACCGAGGCATAGGTCATGAACGGGCGTTGCCCGATCGCATCCTGCAGGAAGCTCGATGCGCCGTACGCCCAGCGCTTGTCTTCGCGCAGGTTCATGTTCAGGCGCGACGTGAAGGTGCCGCCGAACGCGCCGTTCATGGTCTGGATCTCGAGGTTGTTCGGCGCCTTGGTCGAGGGCGCGAGCGAGCCGGTCAGGATCAGGGTCTGCGGTGAGTCGGGGCGATCGACGAGGAACACGCGGACCTTCTTTTGCGCGTCGACATGGCCGATCGCCTTCGCCGGCACCGGTGTCTCGGCGACCTTCCAGTCGCCGAAGACCTTGTCGAGCTGCGCAGTGATCGCGGCCATCGTCGTGTCGCCGGCAACGAGGATGCGGACGTTGTCGGGACGGATGAAGTCACGGTGGAAGCGACGCAAGTCCTTGACGTCGAGCGAGCGGATCGAGGCCTCGGTGCCGCTGCCGGTGAACGGAATGCCGTAGGCGTGGTTGTCACCGTAGAGCAGCGGTGGCAGCGTGCGCAGGGCGATGCCGGTCGGCTGGGTCTTTTCCTGCGCGATGTCGGCCAGCCACTGGCCGCGGATGCGCTCGACATCGGCCGGGCGGAACGCCGGATTGCGCACGACGTCGGCGAACAGCGCCAGCGACGGCTCGAGCTGCGAGTCCAGCGCATTCAGGCTGACGGCCGAACTGTCGAGGCCCGAGCCGGCCCCGATGCGCGCGCCGAGTCGTTCGCTGCGCCGCGCGATCTCGACGGAATCCAGGGTCTCGGTGCCCTCGTCGAGCATGGCCATGGCAAACGACGAGGTGCCGAGCTTGCGGCCCTGGTCGCTGGCGTAGCCGGCGTCGAACTGCAGCTGCAGTTGCACGACCGGAATCGTGTGGCGCTCGGCGAGCACGACTTCGATGCCGTTTTTCAGCGTGCCGCGCTGGATTTCGGGGAAACTGAGGTCGGGAAAGTCGGTGACCTTGGGCACCCCCTGGCTGCGGTCGAGATCGCTTTTCGCCGTGCCATAGTCGGGTTGGTCCGGAACGACCGGCTTCGGTTTCCCTTCGGCCGCCGGCAAACCTTTCGGTGCCGATTCGTCGATTGTTTCGCCTTCGGCCGCCGG
>DAIMYT010000008.1:36362-55086 GCA_036734345.1 Dokdonella sp.
TCGACGCCCTGCTTGATGTCGGCGGTCAGCACGAACTGGCTGGCCAGCGCGAACGGCTGCACCTCGACCGAAACGCTGTCGACCAGCTTGTCCTTGTAGACCAGGCGCTGGTAGAGGCGCGAAGTCTTGCCGCCGCCGAGCGCGTCGGCGGCGAGTTCGAGCAGCGGTTCGTCGGCGTGGCCGAGCTGGGCGACGTTCCATTCGCGGATGATGCGGACCTGGGCGACATGGTCCTTCTGTTCGCCGCGCGTGGACGTTTCGCGTGCGGCAACCCAGGGCTGCTGGCGCGGCACCGGCGGTCCGGCCGAAATATCGCCGAAGTAGGTCATCAGCTTCTGGCGCGCAAGCTGCGGCGTGATGTCGCCGGCCAGCACGATGGTCGTGTTGGCGGCGCCGTAGTAGTCGGAGAACCACTGCTTGACGTCGGCCAGCGAGGCGGCGTCGAGATCGGCCATCGAGCCGATCGTGTCGTGGTGGTAGGGATGATTGGCCGGAAACGCGTTGGCCAGGATGTTCTCGTCGGTGCGCCCGTAGGGACGGTTCTCGCCCTGGCGCTTCTCGTTCTGCACGACGCCGCGCTGCGTATCGAGTTCCTTCTGGCCGATCGCGCCGAGCAGGTGGCCCATGCGATCAGATTCCATCCACAGCGCCATGTCGAGCGCGGTGGTCGGCACCGTCTCGAAGTAATTGGTGCGATCGAACCAGGTGGTGCCGTTCATGTCGGTCGCGCCGACCTGCTCGAACGGTTCGAAGTAGGTGCCCTTGCGGTTTTCCGAACCGGAGAACATCAGGTGTTCGAACAGATGCGCGAAGCCGGTCTTGCCGGCCGGTTCGTCGGCCGAACCGACGTGGTACCAGATGCTCACCGCGACCACGGGTGCCTTGTGGTCCTCGTGCACGATGGCGGTCAGGCCGTTGGGCAGGGTGAAGCGGGTGAACGGAATGTCGACGCTGTCGCTGGCGGCGCCGACCGCGCTGGCAGCGCCGACGAAACCGAGGGAAAGCAGGGCGGCGTACAGATGCTTGCGCATGCGGAATCCTGATCGTTGAAGGGGGTTCTTGCGGAATCATGCAGGCTACGCCGTGCCGCCAGGAAGGGGCATCGGTCGCAGGTCACGGGCTCCGGTAGACTGGCAGCGCACGGCGAAAGTTCACCGGCGGCGCCGTCAGCGAGGAGAACGACATGACCCAGTTCATGGTAACCGGAGCCAACCGCGGCATCGGGCTGGAATTCGTCAGGCAGATCCTGGCCCGTGGCGATCGCGTTGTTGCTGCCTGTCGGCACGCGGCACGCGCTTCTGAACTGAACCACCTCAGCGGCCAGTACCCCGGACATCTCAAGGTCCTGCCGCTCGACGTCGCCGAGCCTCGCTCGATGACCGGGATCGCCAGTGAGATCGGCATGCTCGACCTGAAGATCGACGTGCTCATCAACAATGCCGGCGTGCTGACCCCGGGCGAGACATTCGGCAAGGTCGAGGCGAAGGCGATGGAGCAGGCCTTTGCCACCAATGCCCAGGGCCCGTTCCTGCTGACCCAGGCACTGGCCCCGCGGCTGGCCGATGGCGGCAAGGTCATCGCGATCAGTTCGGGCCTGGGCTCGATCCAGCGCGCCGCGCGCTTCGGTACGCCGAGCTACAACATCAGCAAGGCCGCGCTCAACATGGCGATGCGCATGCTCGGCCATGCCCTGGCCGAACGCAGGATCGCCGTGCTCGCCCTGAGTCCGGGCTGGGTCAGGACCGACATGGGTGGAGAAGGCGCCGAACTGGAAAGCATGCAATCCGTGGCCAACATGCTCAAGGTCATCGACGCATTGGCCTTCGATGCCGATGCGGTCGGCCGGTTCGTCAACCACAAGGGCGAGCCGGTGCCCTGGTAGCCGGCTGCGCACGCCATCCATTCCCGGTTCATGCGCCTGGCGTAGGCTCGTGGGTTCGCGCGATCCGCCTGTTCCGGTGCGGTTCGCCGATCCGTCCAGACCAGGAGAAAGAACATGGCAACTGTCCGCAAAGGCGAGGCCGAATGGAAAGGTGGCGTACCGGAAGGCTCCGGCAACGTCTCCGTGCAAAGCGGTGCATTCAAGGGAACTTACGGATTCAAGTCGCGCATGGAAGATGGCCCGGGAACGAATCCGGAGGAGCTTATTGGCGCAGCGCATGCTGCCTGTTTCTCGATGGCGCTGTCGCTCGCGCTGGCCCAGGCCGGGCACGTGCCGAAACGCGTGCACACCATTGCCAAGGTGCATCTCGAGAAGCGCGACAGCGGCTATATGATCCCGCTGATCGAACTGGAGACCGAAGGTGAAGTCCCCGGCATCAGCAACGAGGAATTCCAGAAGCTGGCGACCGCGACCAAGACCGGTTGCCCGGTTTCGAAAGCCTTGTCCGCGGTCGAGATGAAGCTGAGCGCGAAGCTGCTCTAGTCGCGCGGACAATGGGTGAAGGGCGTCGCGCGGTTTGGTCCAGCCGCGATGCCCATCGCTTTTCCGTAGGGCATGAATGCCGCTCCTGCGAAGTGCGGGCGAACAATTGCGCGGGATTCGATGGCGCGAGACGCGTTGCCGCTTCGTTGTTGGGCATGAATGCCTCTCCTACAAGGAACGGGCGAATGGCGGGGCGGAATTCGACGACTTGTCGCGCAACGCCGCTTCTCCGCGCCGTCAATGCGCGCGCCGGGCCGGGCGCTGCGGAAAGAACCAGATCAGCAGGACGATGAGGACCAGCAATGTCGCCGATGCCGAGTAGCGGCTCAGGGCGAGGCCGCCGCTGGCCACGGGTTTGTCGAGGAAGTCGCCGACCACGGCGCCGAGCGGCCGGGTCAGGATGAAGGCAGCCCAGAACAGGGCGGTGCGCGAGATTTTCGTCCAGAAGTATGCGACCGCAATCAGCGCCAGCAGCGCGCCGAAGACGAGGGCGCCACCGTCATAGCCGAGCCCGGCGGTATCGGCGGTCCAGTCGCCGAGCGCGGTGCCGAGGGTCTGCGAAAACATGATCGTGACCCAGTAGAACACTTCCGTCCTCGGCGAACTGACCGTGTCGACGGCGATCGAGCCGAGCGTGCGATGCCAGATGAAAAGCGACGCCAGCAGCAGGCCGAGCAGGATGGCGCTGCCGCCGGCGTAGCCGATGCCGAGCGAGCGCGTGGAAAAATCCGCCAGCGTCGTACCGACCGTGGTGGTGGCTATGATCGTGGCCCAGTACAGCATCGGATGGAAGCGGGCGGCACGCATCTGTGCGGCCACGGCGATGAAGAACACGACGGCGAAGATCCCGGTGCCGACGAGGTAGCCGAGATCCATCGACATCGACACCGCATCGCCACCGGTTTCGCCGAGGGTCGTGGCAAGAACCTTTATGATCCAGAAGACCAGGGTGACTTCGGGCACCTTGCTCGCGATTTCCTCGGCATTCGTGTTCACGGCTTCCTCGCTTCGGATTGGGGGGAAAGGATGTGGAACAGTGCCTGCATGGCGGACGCTTCGCTCATGGCCAGGCCAGTTGCGCGACCTGTGCGGCGTCGGCACGCCCAGTCAACCGGACCTTGCGGCAGCGCGCGTTGTCGAACAGCGCGGCATGCGCCTGCAGCGAGAGATCGCCGTCACGCACGTAATACTCGCTGGCCCAGGCCAGCAGGAACCCGAGCTTCTCGTCCTGCGCCTGTTTCGATACGAACTTGTGCGGTTCCCAGGGGCGCGCGCGGCAATTGGCCAGGCAGGCCTCGACGCCGGGGTCGAGGAAGACCAGCAGGCTCGCCGTGGCCAGGCATGCCTCGATCAGTCCGGCATAGCAGCCCTCGACAACCCAGCCTCGCCGGCTTTCGCAAAATGCGCGCAGATCGGCCAGTGCCAACGCCGGATCGCGCGCCACCGCGATCTTTCCGGGTTCCCAGGCCAGCCTGTCGAGATCGAGGAGTTCGAGGCCGTGGGCTTCGCCCCACTGGCGCGCCAGGGTCGATTTTCCGGAGCCTGAATTGCCCACGATGGCAATGCGCATGTCGTCCTTTTTGTTTGGGAGCGTCGTGTCTGGTCAGGTGTCATCGGGCCCACACCCGCCTTGCGAGCCGGGCGCAGCGGCGTTGGCTTGCGACCACCGTGCCGCAGCGTTCGTTAAATTCGTCTCATGGGCTTCAGTGGTGGATGTCCGCGCGGCCGCTGCGCAATTGTTCAAGCCTGCGGTTCAGCCACGAAGCGCTCGGCTCGACGGGCTCGCCCGGGCAACGCACCTGGTAGGCCTCGCCGCTCATGCTGCTGCGGGTTGCGCCGTCGGCGATGAAGCCGGCGGCATCCTCGAGGCGCCCCTTGCTTTCGAAGTAATCCAGTTTCCTCTGCAGGTGGCTGGCCGCCTTTGACGCCGGGTACCAGCTGCCGTTGCGGTAGAACTCGCAGCGGGAGCCGGCAAGGTCCTGCAGCAAGGCTTCGAGTTCGGCGTGCGCCGTCGGCGCCGGCGCTGCGGCCGGGCAGGCCGCCGCTGAAAACAGCAGGGCGAAAACAAGGACTGTCCGCTTCATCACTTTTCTCCGGAACTCGTGCCGGTGGCACATCATCGCGCAACCGGTTGGCCAGGGCTATTGTGGTTTGTGCCGCCTGTACCGCGGTTCACGCGGGCCCATGCCGGGGCAATGGACAGGCGCGGTGGAACCCGCCTGGTTCCCAAATGTTCTTGTTCAAACAAGGACTAGCGTAGAGTGGGGGCTGCGAGCGTCGCCGCGATACAGGCTGCACGGGCCGCAAGAGGATGGGGACATGTTTCGAATATTGATCGCGAACAGCAAGGGCGGCTGTGGCAAGACCACGCTGACCACGTCTCTGGCCGGGTATTTCGCGCGCAGTGGCAGGCGCACGACCCTGATCGACTGCGATCCGCAAGGATCCTCGCTGGCATGGTGCGGGCAGCGGCCGGAGCATCTGGCGCCGGTGCATGCGCTGGCCAGCAACGATCCCTCCTATGGGCTTTCGTCCGGCTGGGTGCTGCGCATCCCCGCCAATACGGAAATCCTGCTGATCGATACGCCCGCAGGCATGCGCTCGCACGAATTCGGCCAGTTCGCCCGCCACGCCGATGCACTGGTGATCCCGGTCATTCCCTCGCCGATCGACCTGCGCGCCACCCTCGTCTTCATCGACATGGTGCGCAAGCTCGACGAGGTGCGCAAAGGCCGCCTTCGCGTCGCCATGATCGCCAACCGCCTGCGCGAACGCACGATCTCGGCCCGGCAGCTCGACTCCACCCTCGGTCGCCTGACCGAGGCGGCGATGATCCGCGTGCGCGACTCGCAGACCTATGTCGGCCTCGCCGACCGCGGCCAGAGCGTATTTGACAACGACAGCAAGGCCATCCTCGCCCACCGCGAAGACTGGACGCCGCTGATCAACTGGCTCGAGCGGCGCGCCGCGGAAGCCCACCCGCGCGACAACATCACGCCGCTGGTGACTCCGGGGCAGCGCTTCGGCCAGTAGCCGGAAACTCGCGACCGCCCGCCTAGGGCCATGCGATGTTCAGGTTTTGACCGAGCCATTGGCTGCGACGCCTTCCAAGCGCGCCCTTTCCGGACATGCTGTTGAGCGCCAGCCAGTCCATTTGAGCTCCTTCGCGCCAATCAGTTGCGCAGTTTCCAGCCGGTGCGGAAGATCCACGAGACGATGCCGAGGCAGGCCAGCAGGAAGACCACGGTCATGCCGGTGCTGACGGCGATGTGCACGTCGGCGACGCCGTAGAAGCTCCAGCGGAATCCGCTGATCAGGTAGACCACCGGATTGAACAGGGTGACCTTCTGCCAGAACGGCGGCAGCATGCTGATCGAATAGAACGCGCCACCGAGGAAGGTCAGCGGCGTGACCACCATCAGCGGAATTACCTGCAGCTTCTGGAAGTCGTCGGCCCACAGTCCGATGATGAAGCCGAACAGGCTGAAGGTGATCGAGGTCAGCACGAGGAAGGCGAACATCCACACCGGATGGGCGATTTCATAGTCGACGAAGAAGCGCGCCGTGGCCAGGATCAGCAGGCCGAGGATCACCGACTTGGTCGCCGCCGCGCCGACATAGCCAAGCAGCACTTCGACCCAGGACACCGGCGCCGACAGCAGTTCGTAGATCGTGCCGGCCCACTTCGGCATGTAGATGCCGAACGAGGCGTTCGAAATGCTCTCGTTGAGCAGGGACAGCATGATCAGGCCCGGGATGATGAAGGCGCCGTAGCTGGTGCCGTCGATCTCGCCCATGCGCGAGCCGATCGCCGCGCCGAAGACGATGAAATAAAGCGAGGTCGACAGCACCGGCGAGGCGATCGACTGCATCAGGGTGCGGAAGGTGCGCGCCATTTCGAAACGGTAGATGGCGCGGATGCCGTGGATGTTCATGCCTTGGTTTCCTTCGGCTTGCGTACCAGGTTGACGAAGATCTCCTCCAGCGAACTCTCGCTGGAGCGCAGGTCCTTGAAGTCGATGCCGTGCTCGCCAAGACGGCGCAGCAGGCCGGCGATGCCGGTTTCCTCCGATTGCGTGTCGAAGGTGTAGACCAGGGTCTGGCCGTCTCCGGACAGTTCCAGCGGCAATCCGCCCAAGCCCTCCGGGATCGTCTCCATCGGCTGCTGCAGGCTCAGCGTGAGCTGCTTCTTGCCGAGCTTGCGCATCAGCACGTCCTTGTCCTCGACCACGATCAGTTCGCCCTTGTTGATCACGCCAATGCGATCGGCCATGTCTTCGGCTTCCTCGATGTAGTGCGTGGTCAGGATGATCGTGGTGCCGCCTTCGCGCAGGCGGCGCACCATCTGCCACATGTCGTGGCGCAGTTCGACGTCGACCCCGGCGCTCGGCTCGTCGAGGAACAGGATCTTCGGTTCGTGGGACAGGGCCTTGGCGATCAGTACGCGGCGCTTCATGCCGCCGGAAAGGGTCATGATCTTCGCGTTGCGCTTGTCCCACAGCGACAGTTCGCGCAGGACCTTTTCCAGGTGGGCGGGATCAGGTGGCTTGCCGAACAGGCCGCGGCTGAACTTGAGCGTGGCCATCACCGACTCGAAGGCATCGGTATGCAACTCCTGCGGAACCAGGCCGATCGACGCACGCGCGGCACGGTATTCGTGCACGGTATCGTGGCCATCGGCGATGACCTTGCCGCGGCTCGCGTTGACGATGCCGCAGATGATGCTGATAAGGGTGGTCTTGCCGGCGCCGTTGGGACCAAGCAGGGCGAAGATCTCGCCGCGCCGGATGTCGAGGTTGATCCTGCGCAGCGCCTCGAAGCCGCTGGCATAGGTCTTGCCGACATCACGCACCGAGACAATGGCATCGTCCGGAACCGGGGCGAGCGCTTGCGGGGGCAGGGTGGGCATCGTCGATCCTCCGTGCTGCAGATACCAAAACGAGCCTCGCTTCAGGCCTCGAGGCTCGGAAATGCGTCTACTTTGCCCGATTCAAAGGCCGTCGTGGCGAAACCGCGGCAGTCCGCTTGCCCAAGCGCAGCCGGCCATGATGCTGATCGGATCGGCAAGGTCGAAGCGGATGCAATGGGGCCCGCGAAGTGGCAAGGTGGAGAACCATTTCCGGACAGGCGAGGAATCCCGCATGAGCTACGTCGACGGTTTCGTGGTGCCGGTGCCGAAGGACAGGCTCGGTGACTACAGGAAGATGGCGCGCAAGGCCGGCAAGGTCTGGATCGAGCACGGTGCGCTTTCCTACAACGAGTGCGTTGGCGACGACGTGCCGCTCGGCAAGCGCACCTCCTTCCCGCAGAGCGTGAAATTGAAGGAAGGCGAAGTCGTGGTGTTCTCGTGGATCACATACGCATCGCGCAGGCAGCGCGACCGGACCAACAAGCTGGTCATGGCTGATCCGCGCCTGCAGGCGATGATGGATCCCAAGGGCATGCCGTTCGATGGCACGCGCATGTTCTACGGTGGCTTCAAGACGTTCGTGGCCTACTGATCGGGCGAAAGGCGAGTAGACCCGGGCATTCCGGGCTTTGCGCCGGATTGCCGATGCTTCACAATTGGCGGCCGGCATCGGCAACGATCCATCGAGAGAGACGGCATGATTTCGGCCGAAGAAGCCTTGCAGCGCCTGAAGGAAGGCAACCAGCGTTTCGTCGCCGAGATCGGCGGCAGCGGGGCGCTCACCGGCGAGACCCGCCGGCGCGAGCTGGCCGCCGGCCAGGAACCGTTCGCGATCATCCTCGGCTGCTCCGACTCGCGCGTGCCGGCCGAGATCGTCTTCGACCAGGGGCTTGGCGACCTGTTCGTGATCCGCGTTGCCGGCAACATCGTCGCGCCGTCGCAGATCGGCAGCGTCGAGTTCTCCGCCGCCCAGCATGGCGCACGCCTCGTCGTCGTCCTTGGCCACACCCAGTGCGGCGCGATCCTCGCCACCATCGACCAGCTCGCCCGCCCGAGTGCCGACCAGTCGCGCAACCTGCGCTCGATCGTCGACCGCGTGCGGCCTTCGGTCGAGGCCCTGATGGGAACCGAGCTGGCGAACAACCACGCGGAGCTGGTGCGGCGCTCGGTGCGCAACAACATCCGCATGTCGGTCAACCAGTTGCGCCACGGTTCGGAGATTCTCGAACAGCTGATCCAGAACGAAGGCCTGCTCGTGGTCGGCGCCGAATATTCCCTGGAAACCGGCGTGGTCGAGTTCATCGACAGCTGAGCGGGGCGTCGCCGCCGCAGCGTGCAGTCCGGATCCTCCCTTCACATCGGGTAAACACTCGCTGTGGAAAATGACCGCTTCGCCCGGCTACGGAAGTGCCCCATGCTCGAGTCCGAATCGACGACAGGAGCGCCATCGCATCGAAGCGACCCTGTCGGCGCCGGCTCGTTGGCGGAGCGCTTTTCGCGCGTGCGCCAGGCCACTACCGGCCTGGTCCGCGATCTCGCCGCGGAAGACACGGTCGTGCAGTCGATGCCCGAAGCAAGCCCGGCCAAATGGCATCTGGCCCATACGACCTGGTTCTTCGAGCAGTTCGTGCTCGGTCGCGAACCGGACTACCAGCCGCACAACGCCGACTGGCATTACCTGTTCAATTCCTACTACCAGTCGGTCGGGCCGATGCACGCGCGACCGCAGCGCGGCCTGCTGACGCGACCGACGCTGGCCGAGGTGCTCGCCTATCGCGCGCATGTCGACGAGCGCATCGGCAGGCTGCTCGAACGTGACGCCGATGCGCAGGTCGATGAGCTCGTCACGCTCGGCATCAACCACGAGCAACAGCACCAGGAGCTGCTGCTGACCGACATCAAGCACCTGTTTTCGCTGAATCCGCTGCGGCCGGTCTTTCGCCAGCTGAAAGCGGCAGCCGATTCCAGGTCCGTGCCGCTTGAATTCATCGAAGGAATGCAGGGCATCGTCGATATCGGCCATGCCGGCGGCGCTTTTGCCTTCGACTGCGAAACACCACGCCACCAGGCCTTGCTGCATCCGCATGCGATCGCCAACCGCCCGGTGAGCAACGCCGAGTTCGCGGAATTCATCCGCGATGGCGGCTATCGCAACCCGACCCTGTGGATGTCGGAAGGCTGGAACACGGTCTGCGAACACAGCTGGGCGCATCCCCTGTACTGGTCGGAGTCGCTCGACAGTGAATTCACCCTCGGCGGAGTCCGCGAGATCGAGCCGAACGCGCCGGTCAGCCATGTCAGCTTCTTCGAAGCCGACGCATTCGCGCGCTGGGCCGGGGCACGCCTGCCAACCGAGGCCGAATGGGAGTCGGCGGCGCAGCGGATCGACAGCATGAAAGGAAACTTCGTCGACAGCGGTCTCCTCCATCCTGCTCCCGCGCAGGCTGGTACAGGATTGCTGCAGATGTTCGGTGACGTTTGGGAATGGACCGGAAGCCCCTATGTCAGCTACCCGGGTTACCGGCCGCTGGCTGGCGCGCTCGGCGAATACAACGGCAAGTTCATGTGTGGGCAGTACGTGCTGCGCGGTGGCTCCTGCGCGACACCGGCCGATCACATGCGGGCGAGCTACCGGAATTTCTTTGCCCCCGCCGATCGCTGGCAGTTCATGGGGCTGCGACTCGGGAAGGACCTATGACCGATGCCGGCCTCGCCCAGGTCATGCCCGACCCGGCCCCGCTCGACGGATTCGCCGCCGACGTGCAGCGCGGGCTGGCGCAGGCGCCCAAGCGCATCGCTTCGAAGTATTTCTATGATGCGCGTGGCTCGGCATTGTTCGAGCGGATCTGCGAGCAGCCCGAGTACTACCTGACCCGCACCGAGCTGGCCATCCTGCAGGACAACTCCGGCGCCATCGCCCGCGCGATCGGACCGCGTGCGCTGCTGGTCGAATATGGCAGCGGAGCCGGCATCAAGACGCGCCTGTTGCTCGATGCGATGGATGACCCGGTGGGCTACGTGCCGGTGGAGATATCGCCGAGCGCGCTGAACGCCAGCGTGGAGAGCCTGGCCGAGGAATTTCCCGAGGTCGACATGCTGCCGGTCACCGCTGACTTTACCCGGCCGGTCGATCTGCCGGCACCCGAGCAGGCGTCGCGACGCACGGTCGTGTTCTTTCCCGGATCGACCCTGGGCAACTTCGAGCAGCGCGAGGCGATCGCGTTGCTGCGCACGATGTGCATTGAAATGGGGCGCAACGGTGCAGCGATTGTCGGTGTCGACCTGAAGAAAGACGCCGGGTTGCTCGAGGCGGCCTACAACGACGCGGCTGGCGTCACCCGCGGATTCACCCTGAACCTGCTGGCGCGCATCAACCGCGAACTCGACGCCGATTTCAACCTCGAACGCTTCCGCCACCGGGCCCAATACAACGCGCTGGCCGGACGCATCGAGACCCATATCGTCAGCTGCGCCGACCAGGTGGTCCGTGTCGGCAGCCACCGCTACACGTTCGCGCAGGACGAGGCGATGCTGGTCGAGTACAGCTGCAAGTACTCGCAGGAGGACTTCGAGGGCATAGCGGCCAAGGCCGGCCTGCGCGTCGTCAGGACCTGGACCGATGCCCGCAACTGGTTTGCCGTGCAGATGCTCGAGCGCGCCTGAGTAACCGCGTCGCCTCGTCCAGCCCAACTCCTGCCGAAGCGGTGGCTACCTCGGAGCCGCGGCAAGTCTCAGTTCGCGCATTCCGCCGCGCGCGCCAGCAGCAGGGTCTGCTCGCGCGCGTTGCGCGTCAGTGATGCCGCGCGTTCAAACTCGGATTGCGCTGCGCTTTTACGGCCGAGGCGGAATAGCAGGTCCCCGCGCGCGCTCGGCAACCAGTGATACTTCTCCAGCACGGCTTCGCCGGCGAGCGCGTCCAGGAGGACGAGCCCGGCTTCGGGACCACGCGCCATCGATACCGCGACCGCGTGATTCAGCGCGACCACGGGTGAAGGCGTGACTTCGAGCAGTGCGGCATACAGCGCACAAATGCGCTCCCAGTCCGTTTCCTCGACACTCGGCGCGCGCGCATGGCAGCCAGCGATCGCAGCCTGCAGGGTGTAGGGGCCGCGCAGGCCGCCGAGGCGCTCTGACTGGGCCAGCGCGGCAAGACCCCGCTGGATCAGCAGGCGGTCCCAGTGCGCCCGATTCTGCTCGCGCAACAGGATCGGTTCGCCGGTCGCATCCACGCGTGCGCGGAAGCGCGAGGCCTGCAACTCCATCAGCGCCACAAGGCCATGGACTTCGCTGTCATCCGGCGCGAGGCCCGCCAGCAGGCGGCCGAGGCGCAAGGCGTCCTCGCACAGCGCGGGCCGCATCCAGTCGTCTCCCGCCGTCGCCGAATAGCCTTCGTTGAAGACCAGGTAGATGACTTCGAGCACCGATTGCATGCGCTCTTCGCGCTGGTCGGGCCCGGGCACCTCGAAGGGAACCTCCTTCTCGGTGAGTGTGCGTTTGGCGCGCACGATGCGTTGCGCGATGGTCGCCTCGGGGCAAAGGTAGGCGCGCGCGATTTCCGTCGTGGTCAGTCCGCCGAGCAGGCGCAGGGTGAGCGCGACGCGCGCTTCGGTCGAAAGCACCGGATGGCAGGCGACGAAGATCAGGCGCAGCAGGTCATCGCCGATGTCGTCTTCGAGATCCGCCTCGATGCGCGCGGCGGCATCGTCCTGTGCATCTTCCGCCGACCAGCCCAGCTGTTCGTGCTTGCGCTCTAGCATCTGCCTGCGGCGCAGGAAATCGATGGCGCGATGCTTGCCAGTCGTCATCAGCCATGCTCCCGGGTTGTCCGGTACGCCGCTCTTCGTCCAGGTTTCCAGCGCCGACACCAGCGCGTCCTGGGCCAGCTCCTCGGCCATGCCGACGTCGCGCAGCATGCGCGCCAGTGCCGCGACCAGGCGCGGTGATTCGATCCGCCACAACGCCTCGATGGTCCGATGGATTTCAGTGGCCGTCATGGCGATGGATCAGAGCATTCCCGCGCGCATTCCGGCAAGTCGCGACGATGCATCCGGGAATGCCTCAACGCGGTGGGCCCGCGTCCATGTAAAAGAGTTCCCACAGGTGTCCATCGGGATCCTCGAAGCCGTGCTGGTACATGAAGCCGAGATCCTTCGCTTCGTTAGGCGTCCTCGCGCCGGCGGCGACGGCCAGGGCGACGAGTTCCTCGACGCGGGCCCGGCTCGGCAGCGGCAAGGCAATGAGCACCTCGGTGGCCTTGCGCGCATCGGCCAGCGGCTTGCTGGTGAAGGTCTGGAAGAACGGCTCGACGAGCAGCATGACGAAGATGTTCTCGCCGACGATCATGCAGGTCGCCTTCTCGTCGGTGAACTGTGGATTGAATGTAAAGCCGAGTGCGGTGAAGAAATCGACCGAGCGCGCCAGGTTCCTGACCGGCAGGTTGACGAAGATCTGTTCAATCATGGACGTTCCGTGGGGTTGCCAGGACAGGGAATGTTGCGTGTCACGATCTGTTCGCCGCCTGCGCGCGCAGGCGGTCTTCCTGTTTGCGCAACTCGGGGGTCAGCGCGGCGCCGAAATCGTCGGCCTCGAAGACCTGGCGGATTTCGATGTGTGTTTCCTCGTTGTGCGGATTCGGGCAGCGCTTGGCCCACTCGATCGCCTCGACCAGCGATTTGGCCTGGATCAGCCAGAATCCGGCGATCAGTTCGTTCGTCCCGGCAAACGGACCGTCGATCACGCCGCGTGTCTTGCCGGAAAAATGGACGCGCGCGCCCCTGGAACTCGGATGCAGGCCTTCGCCTGCCAGCAGCACGCCGGCCTTGACCAGTTCCTCGTTGTACTTGCCCATGGCCGCGAGCAAATCGGTCGACGGCATGACGCCGGCTTCGGATTCCCTGCTGGCCTTGACGATCAACATGAATCGCATGGTCTGTTCTCCTCGGTGGTTGGCAGAAGCTGGCCAGACTCCGGATGAAGCGGCAAGCAATCCTGCGCCCTTGCCATGGCGACGATCCGCGAAGATTCAAATCGACATGCCGCTAGCAACAATCCCCACTGTTCCGTGCCGTCATCCTGCGGTCGCAATGTGCCGACAGAATCGCCTTGGACGGACGGATGCCACAGGGACGTGGACCGCGGGGCCGCAGTGCGAACGCGATCCGGGCCATTCGACGGCCAGGAATGGACGGCCGCGTGAAAGAGTTGCCCCGACTTGCCGCGATGCGCCGACTGACGCCGTCAGGCTGGCATGAACGCCAGAGAAATCGGGAGCATGCCCCAGGGCAGGTCCGGATGGTGCGGCGCATCATGATCTGTTAGCGTGAGCCATGCCCTTCCTGCAGACTGCCGAAGTTCGCCTGCACTATCGCGACCTTGGCGACGGCGAGCCGCTGATCCTGCTGCATGGCCTGGGCTCCAGCGGGGCCGACTGGGCCTTCCAGGCCGAGTCGCTCGGCTCGCAGTTCCGCCTGATCGTTCCCGACCTGCGCGGATCCGGGCTCAGCGATTCGCCGCCCGGGCCCTACTCGATCGCCCAGTTCGCCGGCGACGTCTGGGATCTGCTCGACGGCCTGAAGATCGAACGCACGCACCTGATGGGCTTTTCGCTGGGTGGCGCGGTCGCCATGGAGATGGCCCTGCAGCGACCGCATGCGATCGCCCGCCTGATGACGATCAATACCTTGCCGTCGTACCGCCTCGACAGCTGGCGCAAGCGCATGGAGCTGGTCAGCCAGATTGCACTCGTGCGCGGCTTTGGCATGCGCCGACTGGCTTCACTGGCGGCACGACGACTGTTCCGCGAACCGCACCAGGAGCCGATGCGCCGGCGCGTCGTTGAAGTCGTCGGCAATACGCCCAGGCGACCCTATCTCGATACCGTACGCGCACTCGCCCAGTGGTGTTCGCTGGACCGACTGCCGGCACTTCAGAGTGAAATGCTCATGCTGGCCGGCGAGCACGACTACACGCCACTGGCCGAGAAGCGCAGCTATGCCGAACGCTTCGGCGCGAAGTTCGCCGTGGTCGGCGGCTCGCGCCATGGCACGCCGTTCGATTCGGCCACCGCCTGCAATGCGGTGGCGCTGGCGTTCTTCCGTGGCGAACCGTTGCCGCAGGCCGACACCCTTGTCATGGATGCCCCCGAACGTTCGCCGATGCGGGCCCCTGCCGGATTCTGAAGCGACCTGGCGATGTGGCCAGTACCTGCCTAGTTCTCATGTCCAATGCGCTTGGCCCGCCCTGCTCGGCGGCCGCGCCAGATGTGGATGGCGAGGAACAGCGGCAGGCCGAAGCCGATCGCGGCATGGATGTTGCCGATCAGCGGTCGCCACGCTTCGTTGGCGGCGTAGTAGAGCGACCACGCCGTGACCACCATCAGGGAGACGCCCACGACGAGGGTCAGGCCGAAGCCGCGCGAGCGGTGCGTACGCCAGGTGGCCGGCACGTGGTTGACCAGCATCGCGCCGATCGCCATCAGCATGACAAAGGCCGCGGCGCCGTGGATCTTCAGCAGCGGGAACTGCCAGGGATGCTTTTCGAGGCCGAATTCGCCCTCGACCTGCATCCAGCGGCTCAGCACGAAGTAGGTGATGCCGCTGACCCAGCTCAGCGCGAGCGCGGCGTACAGGCTGCGCCGCAATCCCTTCGGCATGTGCATGCGGATCATGCGCAGGCGACCTCGCGCGTGGAGGCCTGCGCGCCGGGTCCGCTGATTGTCCCGCAGGCATCGACGGCGATCGCCTGCGCCCCGGCACGCTGCATCAACGCCGCACAATCCGGTTCGAGGCAGGCAATCTTGGTCAGCGCATCGGCGCGCATCGCACTGGCGGCGAACACCGAAAAACTGCGGTTGTCGCGACTGGCGTGGCCATCGCGCGGGTCGATGATCAGGCCGAGGTGATCGCCGGCCCGCCCGAGGCTGGTAGCGACGGCGGCATTGCGCATGGCGAGCTCGACGAATCCGCAACTCGCAGAATCGGGCAGGCGGATCGCCACCGACCTGCGCCGCCAGGCATTCATGCGCAGGTCGCCGCCGGCATTGACGCAGGCTTCGACGTCAGCAGGCATGCGCGCCATCGCGCAGTCGACGGCGTAACCCTTGGCGATGCCGCCGAGATCGATCATCAGCGGCCGATGGAATCGCAGGTGATTGCCGTCCAGTTCGATGTCGCGCCACGAGGCGCCGGTGCTGGTGACAACCCCGTGATCGGGCAGCAGGCCACGCGCGACCAGCGAAGGCGCCACGCAGACGTCGAACAGGCCGTCGCTCAAGGCGCTGATCCAGAGTGCTTCGGCCAGCACCTCGCGCAGCGCGTCGGAGATCCGTTGCGTCGAAGTGGCGGCCTCGCGATTGACCTTCGACAGCTCGCTGCCAGCGCGATGGAAACTGAGCAGCGCATCGATGCGGCGAATCTGCGCGAACGCCTCGTTGCCAAGTGCAAGCAGCTCGCTCTCCTCGCGCGCACCCGCCACGGTGACTTCGACGAACGTCCCGAGCAGTGGCTGGCAGCGGCGGATCGATGCGTGCATGGGCATGGACGTCGGCGCAACGCTCAGAGCGCGCGCAGCACGAGGTTCCAGGTCTGGGTCAGGCGATTGATGCCGTCGGTGATGTGGCGGCAGGACAGGGTGGCGCCGGAGATGTTGCGGATCTGCCGGTCGAGCCTGAGCAGCTGGCTGTGGTCCTTGCCGTGGAACTGCGCGCGCCACTTCCCGTTGCGCACCTCGTAGCCGTAGGTCTCGCGATAGACGAGGATCTCGATGCCGGTCACCACGCCCGCCGCGCTGAGGCCCACCGCCATGTCGATGTTCTCGTGCTTGCCGATCACCTGGTCGACGATGAACCAGTCGCCGGCTGGCGTGCGCCAGGCATTGAGCTTCGCATTGCGCACGCGCGTATCGGAGGCCTTCTCGATCGCCTTTTCCTGCTCGGCCGTCAGTTCGATGTCGACGGGTTCGAGGGTCTGTCCCGGGTAGATCAGCTGCTGCGCCTGCTCGACGCTGAGGTAGGTTTCGGCGCGCACCAGCGGCCACAGGCACAGGCCGCCACCGAGGACGACGCCGCGCGCAAGGAAATTCCTGCGGTTCATCGACATGCCTGCTCCTTGTCAGTCAAGTTCATAGCCCACGGCCAGGCCGACGTGCAGCTTTTCGTGCTCGTCGAAGTTGCGGTTGTTGCGGCTGTAGGAAAACGGCGAACCGCCACCGCGCACCTGCCAGAGCACGCCCGCCGTTACCCACCATTGCTTCGCCGCATAGTGTGCGGTCGGGCCGAGGTAGTTGCCGCGCTGGTGCTGCGAACCGACGCGGAAATCGAACAGGTCGAAACTGGAGCGGCGCAGTTCGGGATTGAACTCGCCGTCTTCCTGCGGATTGAGGTAATCGGACTGGTGGCGGAATTCGAGTCCGAAATACAGGTTGGGCCTGATCCGATAGGCGACGCCGGCGGAGATGTCGAGCGCGATTTCCTCCTCAAGCACGCCGGGCGACTTGCGCCGCTCGAACTCGATGCGCGGCGTCAGCGCGAACAGCAGGGTGTCATCGAGGAAATTCTTCTGCAGGAAGGCCGAGACCTCGAAGGAGTCCTGGTCGATGGCCGAACCATCGAGGCGGTAGCGGTCGCGCCGCTCGTAGGCGAAACCGAAGGCAAGGCCGACCGGCGCCTTGTAGTTGCTCAGCACGTTGTACTTGAGGCCCAGTTCGTAGCCGGCGTATCGGGTGTCGCGGAATCGCTGCCCGGCGCCGCCCTGGGTCTCGAACATCGGATTGAGATCCGGATCGTCCACCGAGTAGTCGTGGCGGAACACGGCGACCTCGCCGAACACCGAGAGCCGGTCGGTCAGCCCGTACTCCACTTCGCCGCGAATATCGTGAAAAGCGTAATCGCCGGAATCCTTGCCAAGCCGGCTGATGTCCGCGATCCTGGTTTCAAGCGCGCCCCTGGGCAGGGTGTCCGAACCGCGCGCATAGACCCAGAAATACTCGTCGGCGCAGGCCGGACCGGCGATCGCGCAGCCTAGCGCCAGCAAGGCAACGCTCCGTCGCACGGCCAGAATTGAAATCAGCATCCAACCCCCATCTGTGCATTGATCCTGTGTCGCCCGGCGTCGGCACCCGGAACCCGGGGCGAGCGCCTGCGCAGAATGCTAGTCTAAATGCGAATGAGTCGCATCACAATACGTGACAGGCCGCGACTTCGGGGCCGGAACCAGCGGCGCGCTCAGCCGATCCGTGTCAGTCACGCTCCGCTGCGGCGCAGGGTCGACTGCGAAGCCCGGCGGCCGGGGCATTTTCGAGCCGCCCGCTCAGCCCTCGTTCGCCCACGCCGCCGACACCGCGCGTGCCTTGACCGGATCATCGACAACGAGGACGAGCTGATGATCGTGGTCGCTGTAGAGCACCTCGATGTTGACGCCGGCCTCGGCCATGCGTCGTGTCAGCTGGCCGAGCTGCCCCGGTACCGCCTGTTTCAGTCGCTGCACGACGACATCACGCACGGCGAGCACGTCGATGTCGGCCTGTTCCAGGGCGCGTCGGGCCGCTTCGCCATCGGCGAAGAGGAAATGCGCCGTGCCGCGACCGCCCACGACCCAGGCGCCACCGCCTTCGATGCTGAGGCCGGCCGCGGCCAGTGCCTCACCCATGTCGGCCAGGGCGCCGGGCCGGTTCTCAAGCCGGATAGAAACATCCTGCATGAAAGTTCTCCTATTCGAGTGCGATGACCGGTTCGCAGCGCACGACGGTCCTCACCGAGTTGGCGATGAAGCAGCTCTCGTGGGCCGCGTGATGCAGCGCATCGCGCTGCGCGGCATCGGGCTTCTTCTGCCCGCCGAAGCGCACCTGCGGATGCAGGATGACCTCGGTGATCGCGATCCGACCGCGGCCGTCCTTGCCCATGCGGCCTACGGCCTCGTCGCGATAGCTTTCGACCAGATAGCCGCGCTTGCAGGCCAGCGAGAGGAACCACAGCATGTGGCAGCTCGACAGGCTGGCGACGAACGCCTCCTCGGGGTCGATCGCGTTCTCGTCGGAGAACGGCAGCGGCACGACGTGCGGTGACGAGGACGCCGCGACATCGATGCCGCCGTCGAACTGCCAGCGGTGGGCGCGGCTGTAGCGATCGGCGAGGAAATCTTGGTTCTCGCGCTGCCAGAGAATCGTGGCGACATGTTTGGACATTCGCGGGCCTTCGGGTGAATGGGACGGGACTCCGGCCGTCGGCTCCGCGCCTGCGGCGTCTCGGTCAACCGCCCACGGATCGATGCAAGAGCGATTTTCATCGCATTCGGCGAGCGGTCAAGGGCCACCCCGTGCGGATGCCATGGAGCAATCGGCGACGATGCAGAATGCGCAGGCGGCGCGCCACATTGTGCCTGCGGGCACGCGGCTTG
>DAIMYT010000009.1:0-54439 GCA_036734345.1 Dokdonella sp.
AGGCCGCTTCTGCACTTCCCTATTCCCTATTCCCTATTCCCTATTCCCTATTCCCCATTCCCATACCTCAATGCACCAGCTTCAGCGCAAGCAACCCGACTCCCATCATGACTGCCCCGACGATTCGCAGTGCGCGCTCGTCGATCTGCTGGATCCTGTCGGCCATGCGCTTCCAGGCGCCCGGCGCGGCGAACAGGAACAAGCCCTCGATCACCACGACCAGGCACAGCGCCGAGACCAGTTCAACCGGCATCGTATGTCTACTTGCTGTCTTGCAGGTAATGCAGGAATTCCGACTTCGGGTCGAGCACGAGCACGCCGTTCGGCGCCTGGAACGATTCGCGATAGGCTTCGAGGCTGCGATAGAACGCATAGAACTCGGCATCTTTTCCATACGAGGATGCATAAACCGCGGCAGCCCTGGCATCGCCTTCGCCGCGACCGGTCTGCGCTTCGCGATAGGCTTCGGCCTTGATCACCTGCACCTGGCGGTCGGCATCGGCGCGGATGCGTTCGGCGGCCTCGTTGCCTTCGGCACGCAAGGCATCGGCAACCTGCTTGCGTTCGGAACGCATGCGCTCGTAAACCGATCGCAGGACCGAGCTTGCCTCGGGCAGGTCGACGCGCTTGATGCGCACGTCGATGATTTCGATGCCGAGGTTCTGGGTCTTCAGGTTCGCATTCTTGACCAGCGTATCGGTGAGGTCCGAGCGCGCGCTCGAAACCACTTCCTTGAGGGTGCGCGAGTTGATGGCGGTGCGCATGCCGTCCTTGACCGTGGGTGCCAGGCGCTGCTGCGCGCGGTCCTGGTCGCCGGCCACCGCCGTATAGAACTTGGTCGCGTCGGCGATCTTCCACTTGACCACGAAGTCGACGTTGACGTCTTTCTTCTCGGAAGTCAGGTATCGCTCCGCCGCCGCATCCAGCGTCTGCAGGCGGCTGTCGAATCGCAGCGCTTGCTGAATGAGCGGGATCTTGAAATGCAGCCCGGGCTTGTAGCCCGATTCGATGATGCGGCCGAACTGCAGGAGGATGCCGGTCTGTCCTTCGCGCACGATGAAGACGCAATTGATCGCGAGCAGGATGATCGCGGCGATGACGATGCTGATGATCGGGCGCATGTCAGCGGCCTCCCTTGTCGGTTTCCGAAGCGGCGGCGGCAGCCGCGGCGTCCGTGGCGGGTGGCGTCGCGGGGCTGTTGGCGGGAACCGGGATCTGCAGCAGGTTCTTGCCGCCGGTGAAATCGATGATCTTTGGCGTCGTGCTGACGACCTGCTGCATGGTCTCGATGTACAGGCGCTTGCGCGTCACTTCCGGGGCCGCGCGGTACTCCGCGGCGATCAGGTTGAAGCGCTGGGCGTCGCCCTCTGCCTTGGCGACGCGCTCGGCCTTGTAACCCTGCGCTTCGGCGAGGATGCGCGCCGCTTCGCCGCGTGCTTCGGGTACGACGCGCTTGGCATAGGCATCGGCGATGTTGCTGGCCCGCTGCCGGTCCTCGCGTGCGCTGATGGCATCGTCGAAGGAGTCCTTGACCTCCTGCGGCGGACGCACGTTCTGGAAATTGAGTTCGTTGACCTGCAACCCGGCGTTGTAGCGCTCGAGGGTCTGCTGGACGACCTTCTTGGCCTGCAGCGCCAGTTCCGCACTCGGATTCGCGACCGGCTTCTCGCCTTCCAGGGGTTCGACGCGTTGGTCGGGCATGATCGCATCGAGCTTGCTGGTGCCGATGACTTCGCGGACCGCGCTCTCCGCCGCCTGCTTGAGGGTCTGGTCCGGATCACGGGTGGCGTAAAGGAACAGCGTCGAATCGGCCACCTCGTATTGCACGTTGAATTCGACCTGGACGATGTTCTCGTCGCGGGTCAGCATGCGCACCGTATCCGAAATATTGCGCACGTCCTTGACGTTCACTTCGGTTGCGCTTTCGATCGGTCGCGGCCATTTCAGGTTGAAACCCGGCCCCAGGGTGCGCGAGTACTCGCCGAAGCGCAGCACGACGTACTCCCTTCCGGCATTGACCTGGACCCACGAATCGAACAGCACCCAGGCGATCAGCAGGCCGGATATCGCCAGCAACGGAGCGCCGCCTCCGCTGCGCCCACTGCCTCCGCCTGCGCCACTGCCGCCACCGCCGCCGAACAGGCGGCCGAATGCGTCCTTGATGCGCTTGATGGCGTCGTCGAGGTCGTTCTTTCCGCCGCCGCCGTCGCGCCAGGGATCGCGCTGTTTGCCGCTACCGGGTTCGTTCCAAGCCATTGGCCAATTCCTTTCTGGACTCTTCCGCGCCAGTCGATCGCGAATCCTCGGGGACAGCGCGCGCACGTAGAAGAGGTTTTGCAAAGCGCCTTACCTGAAAACCCGCGGCGGGAGTGCCGCGGAGGCGCATCAAGAGTGTGGGTTTTCGGAATGATTGTAGGTAGCCCCTTGAATCGGGGCAAGCAAGGCGCCTTTCAACCAGTCGCCCTGACCACCCGGCATGCCGAACAAGGGTTCGATAAGGGCGCGCGGAGTGTCGATTTCGATGCGCCAGCCATCTTCTCCGGCCTCTTCCGAGGCCACCATGCCGAGTTCGTGCAGGCGCGCGCGCAGGCGTCCCGACGTCGCCGGCACCTGCAGTATCCGGTGCACGCGCTCGCTGGCGAGGGCCTGGCCAACCGCATCGAGCACCGAATCAATGCCGATGCCGTCGCGCGCCGAAACCCAGACCCGCAGTGGACCCTCCCGTTCGAATCGCTCGACCCTCGGCACATCGGACTCGAGCCGGTCGATCTTGTTGTAGACGAGTACCTGGGGCAGATCGGCGGCACCGATCTCGGCGAGCACGCTTTCGACGTCGGCCACGCGCGTGTCTCGTTCCGGGTCGGAAGCGTCGATCACGTGCAACAGCAGGTCGGCCTCGCGCGCCTCGGCCAGCGTCGAACGGAACGCGGCGACCAGGTCGTGCGGAAGATCGCGGATGAATCCGACCGTGTCGGCCAGCACCACCGGGCCGCACTCCAGCCCGTCAAGGCGGCGCAGGGTCGGATCCAGGGTCGCGAACAACTGGTCCGCCGCGTAGACGCCGGCTCCGGTCATCGCATTGAAGAGCGTCGACTTGCCGGCATTGGTGTAACCGACCAGGGCAACCACCGGCAGCGCGCTGCGCTCGCGCGAACGACGCGCCTGGGTGCGCTGCACTTCGACCTTGTCCAGCCTCTTCTGCAATTGCTTGACGCGCGCTCCGAGCAGGCGACGGTCGATCTCGAGCTGGGTTTCACCCGGACCGCGCAGTCCGATCGCGCCGCCACGCTGGCGCTCGAGGTGGGTCCAGCCACGCACGAGCCGGGTCGACATGTGCTTGAGCTGGGCCAGTTCGACCTGCAGCTTGCCTTCGTGGGATCGCGCGCGCTGGGCAAAGATGTCGAGGATCAGGCCGGTGCGGTCGACCACGCGGCACTCGGTCAGCTTCTCGAGGTTGCGCTCCTGAACCGGGGACAGCGAGTGGTTGACGAGGATCAGGTCGGCGTCGAGCGCGACCTTGAGCGCCCGCAGCTCCTCGGCCTTGCCGGTACCGACGAAATATCTCGGGTTCGGGCGCTCGAGCCGGGCATTCAGGCTGCCGACCACGCCCGCACCCGCCGAACGCGCGAGTTCGGCGAATTCCTCGAGCAGCGCCGGATCATGCTGCCCGGGTGCCTGCGCCTGCAGAAGCAGCGCACGCTCGCCTTTTTTGGATCGATCAAACAGAGGTTTTACTCGGTTTCGTGGGCGTCGCCGACTTCCGCTTCTTCCGGTCCGCTGATGCGGACGTTGCGGCTGGGCACCACGGTCGAGATGGCGTGCTTGTAGACCATCTGGCTGACCGTATTGCGCAACAGGACGACGAACTGGTCGAACGATTCTACCGTACCCTGCAGCTTGATGCCGTTGACCAGGTAAATTGACACGGGAACGCGTTCGCGCCTGAGCGCATTGAGGAACGGGTCCTGCAACGATTGTCCTTTGGACATTATTATTCTCCTGAGGCTTCGCTCCGAACCGGGAAAAAAGCGCTTCGCAATCAATGACTGCCCGATCCGCACCATGCGATCGAACGCGAGACGCCCCGGGACATGGGGCTTGAATCTTAAACCAACGGCCGCCCGAATAGAATGTCGGCTGGCGGGCAAGGTCAGCAACCGAGGAAATCCGCGACGGCCGTGTCTATCCGGGCCGATATCCCGCCGGCGTCGGCGTCGAAGGGGCGGGCGTCCAGCTCGGAGCGCAGCCAGGTGATCTGGCGCTTGGCCAGTTGCCGGGTAGCGTGGATCGCGGCCATGCGGAACTCGTCGAGGCTGACCTGGCCGGAGAGATAGGCCCAGCCCTGGCGATAGCCGACCGCCCGCATCGACGGCAGGTCCGCCGACCACCGCGGATCGCTGCGCAGGCGCTCGAGTTCCGCGACCAGTCCATCCTCTATCATCGCATCGAAGCGCCTCGAGATCCGCGCATGCAGGGGCGCCCTGTCGCCCGGCATCAGGGCCAGCTTGAGCACGCGGTACGGCAAGCGCTCGCGCAGGCCGCCGCGCTGGCTGGAAAGGCGCTGCCCACTGAGCTCGATGACCTCGAGGGCACGTTGCACGCGCTGGCTGTCATTGACATTGAGTCGCGCCGCGGTGTCCGGGTCGAGCCGGGCCAGGCGCTCGTGCATGCGCGATTTTCCGAGCGTCGCGGCTTCGCGGGCCAGCGCCGCACGCAGGCCGGCATCGGCCGGTGGCAATGGCGACAGCCCGCGTTCCAGCGCGCGGAAGTAGAGCCCGGTGCCGCCCACCAGCAACGGGATGCGTCCACTGGCGGTGATCCGCCCGAGTTCGGCCAGGGCATCGGCACGGAATTCGGCGGCGGAATACGCCTGGGCAGGATCGCGGATGTCGATCAGGCGATGCGGGAAGCGCGCGAGCGTCGCGGCATCCGGCTTGGCCGTGCCTATGTCCATGCCGCGATAGACCAGTGCCGAATCGACGCTGACCAGATCCACGCCATGTCGCTCGGCGAGTTCGCAGGCCAGGCGCGTCTTGCCCGAGGCCGTCGGCCCCATGAGGAAGATGATGCGTGGCCGGCCGTCTTCGGGGTTCATTCCGCGATTCTAGTGCACGGCGGCGGGCGCCGCGGCCCGCAATGTCCGGGCTCCCGCGCAGGATTTTCGGCAATCCGCTACATCGCTACAAAAACTTTGACAAATGCGCCTCCACTAGGCTCCCATAGCGATCCAAGGATGCAATGGCGGGTTCTTTTCAATGACTGACTGGGCGGTGCTCGACCTGGTGGTGTATTTCGCAGGGTCGCTGATTGCACTGACCCAGAGCATCGTATTCGCGCATTACTACCGGCTGTTCCGCCGCGACCACCTGCTCCTTTGGTCGGTGAGTTTCCTGTCCCTGTCGGTCTATCTGGCGTCCGCAGGCGCTTCGTGGCTGCTGATGAGCTCGCTGCCTTCGGCCCACCCACTGCGACTCGCGATATCGAGCCTGTCGCTGATCGCCGCCTACACCCAGGTTGCCGCCCTGGTCATGGGCACGATGGCAATCTGGCGGACGCGCCGCTGGACCCGCGCCCAGATTGGACAGGCATTGATCCTGGCCAGCCTGGTCGGATTGCTCAGCGGATTGGCCTTTGCATTCGACCCCCAGTTCACCCAGGAACGCTACTTCCTGCGCGTCGGCCTGCGCTACCTGGTCACCGGCCTCGCGGCGCTGGGCATGGGCGTCGCCATAGCGCGCTACTGGCCGCGCGGCCGGCTTGGCCAGCAACTGACTGCGCTTGCCCTGACCCTGTACGGACTGGACCTGCTGCATGTTTTCGCCGGCTACCTGCAGCAGGCGACCGGCGGGCCCGCCTTCCCGTGGATGAAATACACCAACGTTTTCAGCCTGATGACGCAACTCTTCATCGGCTACGGGCTGGTCATCTGGCTGCTCGAGAACGAGCGCGACCGCGCCGAGAGCGCCACCGATGCCGCCGAGCGATTGCGCCTTTTCGACCAGCTGACCGGACTGCCGAACCGCTCGCAGATGCTCAACCATCTCACCCAGCAGATGGGCCACCCGCAGGGAGCGGCGCTGTTCCTGGTGCGACTGGACAACCTCGGCAACATCGCCGTCGCCCTGGGCATGGATGGCGTGGACATAGCATTGGCGACGAGTGCCGAACGCATCGAGGAAGTCGCCCATGCCAACGGCCTGGTGGCGGCACGCCCCGGTGCCGATCACATCGCCCTGCACGGCGCCGGCATCGGCGCCGATGCCGGCGCGCAGCGCATTGCCGAGAAGATCCTCGCCTCGCTGACCCTGCCGGTATTCTGGAACGGACGCGAAATCGCCCTCGATGCCAGTGTCGGCATTGCCCTCGCGCCACAGGACGCGCAGACCGCCGATGCCCTGCAGTCCTGCGCCGAGATGGCGAGGGCGCGCGCGCAGTCCGAAGGCGCGATGCGCTACCGTTTCTATGCACCCGACCTCGATGCCGCCGCGCAGAGCCGCCTGGCGCTGCAGTCGGAATTGCGCACCGCGTTCGTCAACAACGAATTCGTGCTCGAGTTCCAGCCCATACTCGATGGCTGGAGCCTGGAGATCTGCGGTTTCGAGGCCCTCGTCCGCTGGCAGCACCCGCAGCGCGGCCTGCTCTATCCGGTGTCCTTCATCGCCCAGCTCGAACCGCTCGGACTGGTCGAGGCCCTCGACCGCTGGGTGCTGGAACAGGCCTGCATTGCAGCGCGCAGCTGGCAGCGGCCGGATCGCGAGGCCATGACCATCGCCGTGAACGTCTCCGCCTACAGTTTCCAGCGTCGCAGCTTCCCGGACCTGGTCCACAGCCTGCTCGAGCGCACCGGCCTCGCGGCCGCCTGCCTGGAAATCGAGATCATCGAGTCAATCGCGCTGGAGCAGCCCGAGCACGCCGCCCTGAGCATCGACCGCCTGCGCGACCTCGGCATCCGCGTCATGCTCGATGACTTCGGCACCGGCTTTTCGTCGCTGAAGCACCTGCGCCAGTTGCCCTTCGACGGACTCAAGATCGACCACAGCTTCGTCGTCGACGTGCTGATCGATCCGCGCGACGCGGCGATCGTCCGGGCGATGCTGGCGCTGGCGCACAGCCTCGGCCTCGAGGTCGTCGCGGAAGGCATCGAGACGGCCGCCCAGCTGGCCTGGTTCCAGTCCGCCGGTTGCGACCGCCTGCAGGGATTCCACTTCCATCGCTCGATGGGCCAGGACGCGGTACTCGACCTGCTGCGGCTCAAGGAACCGGTTGCCAGCTACCGCCAACTGCCGGTTTCCTGAATCCCGTCGAGTCCGCGCGCAGGCTGGTATCCGTATAATGGGTACCTGGTTTTCCTGGTGCATGCCATGTCAAACACGATGAAGGCGCTGGTCAAGCGCGAAGCGGCCAAGGGCATCTGGATGGAGCAGGTGCCGCTTCCCGAAATCGGCCCGAATGATGTCCTGGTCAAGCTCGAAAAGACCGCCATCTGCGGGACCGACCTGCACATCTACCTGTGGGACGACTGGTCGCAGCGCACGATCAGGCCCGGCCTGGTGATCGGCCACGAATTCGTCGGCCGCATCGTCGAGATCGGCGCCGGCGTGCGCGGCTACGAGATCGGCCAGCGTGTCTCCGCCGAGGGCCATATCGTCTGCGGCGTTTGCCGCAACTGCCGTGCCGGCAAGCAGCACCTGTGCCCGCATACGGTCGGTATCGGAGTCAATCGCGCCGGCGCCTTCGCCGAATACATCGCCGTCCCGGCATCCAACCTGTGGCCGATTCCGGACCAGATCCCGTCGGAACTGGCCGCGTTCTTCGATCCCTACGGCAACGCGGCGCACGTCGCCCTCGAGTTCGACCTGATCGGCGAGGACGTGCTGATCACCGGCGCCGGGCCGATCGGCATCATCGCGGCAGGCATTGCCAAGCATGTCGGCGCACGCAATGTCGTCGTCACCGACGTCAACGACTACCGGCTCAAGCTCGCCGCCGACATGGGCGCAACCCGCGTTGTCAACGTTTCCAAGCAGTCCCTGCTCGACGTGGTCAAGGACCTGCACATCGAGGGCTTCGATGTCGGCATGGAAATGAGCGGCAACCCGCGAGCGTTCAACGACATGCTCGAATGCATGTACCACGGCGGCAAGATCGCCCTGCTCGGCATCCTGCCCCGCGGTGCCGGCATCGACTGGGACAAGATCATCTTCAAGGGCCTGACCGTGCAGGGCATCTATGGCCGGCGCATGTATGAGACCTGGTACAAGATGACCCAGATGGTGCTGACCGGATTCCCGCTGCAGAAGGTGCTCACCCACCAGATCCCGATCGACGATTTCCAGAAGGGATTCGACCTGATGGAATCCGGGCATTGCGGCAAGGTGGTGTGCTCGTGGAACTGAGCATCGCCCGCAGGTTCCCGCACACGGCACGCTGAGTGCGCCGATGCCGGATCGCCGCCTGATCGAGCTGCTGGGTGCGGAACTGGCGAAGCTGCCGCCGGGCCCGCTGGTCGTCGCATTGAGCGGCGGACTCGATTCCACCGTGCTGCTGCATGGCCTGGCCCGGCTGGAGCCTGCCCGCGAGCGCGGGCTGCGTGCCATTCACGTCGATCATGGCCTGCACGAGGAAAGCGCCCAATGGGCCCTGCGCTGCGAGGCCACTTGCGCCGACTGTGATGTGCCGTTGACCACTATTCGCGCGGAAGTCGAACGCGGCAGCGGCTTCGGCATGGAAGCATCCGCGCGCAGGGCCCGCTTTTCGGCGCTGCAGGCCGAGCTCGGCGACGGCGAGATCGTGGCTTTCGCCCATCATCGCGACGACCAGGCCGAAACCGTGCTGCTCAAACTGCTGCGCGGCGCAGGTCCCGAAGGACTCGCCGCCATGCGCGTCCAACGGCGCTTTGGCAGATTTCTCGCCTGGCGGCCCTTGCTCAGCTTGCCGCAACCCGTGCTGCGGAGCTATGCGCAGCATCATGGACTGAACTGGGTCAACGACCCGAGCAATGCCAACACGCTGATCGACAGGAATTTCCTGCGCATCGATGTGCTGCCACGCCTGCGCAGGCGCTGGGCCGAGGCCGACGCCAGCATCGTGCAAAGCGCAGGCTGGATACAGGCGGCAGCGGACTTCATCGAAACCGAATCGGAACTGGCGCTGGCCCGCGCGCAGGGCCTCGACCCGAACACGCTGCGCTACCGCGACTGGCTGGACCTGCCCGACGCGCTGCGCGACCCGGTCCTGCGCCGCTGGCTGCGCAGCCTCGCATTGCCCGAACCCACCCAGTACCAGGTTGCCGAGCTTGCGCGCCAGCTCGCCGAGGCGGGCGAGGACAAGATGCCCTGCATTCGCTGGCCGGGTGCCGAGATGCGCCGTTACCGCGACCTTCTCTACGCTCAGCAGCCCTTGCGCCTGCCCATGGCGGACTGGCAGTACGCATGGAACGGAACGCCCTTGCCATTGCCCGCGGCGACCGGAACCCTCTGCCTTGTCGACAGTACCGGGCGAAGCGAACCGCTGGCCAACGGCGAGTGCCTGCAGGTTCGCTTCCGTCGCGGCGGCGAAGGTTTGCGGCTGGCCGCTGGCGCCTATCGGCGCGACCTCAGGGACCTGTTCCAGGAAGCCGGCATACCACCGTGGGAGCGAGGGCGCATCCCGATGGTTTTCGATGGCGATGGCGCATTGCTCGCGGTCGGCGACCTGTGGACCAGCGAAATGGGCCATGCGCTGTTCGCGCGCGCCCGGCGCCGCCTGCAGTGGAAGCATGCATTGACCACTCGCTGACGGCAGGCTAGCCTTTCCGGCATGGCCACGCCCACACCAGCGAATCCCAACCAGGTTGCCGAGTTCGAGCAGTCGCTCGACGAGCTCGAGCAGCTCGTCACGCGCATGGAAGAAAGCGAAATGGGGCTGGACGATTCACTGAAATCCTTCGAACGCGGCGTCGCCCTCTATCGCAATTGCCAGAGCGCCCTCGAACAGGCCGAACTGCGGGTCAGGCAGTTGCTCGATCCGGGCAAACCCGAATCGGCCGAGCCGTTCGATCCGGATACTCCGTAGCAATCAACCTTCGAAGCCGGTCCGGCTCCGCCGCCCGCGCAGGAACCTGCCATCAAATCCTCTCCGCCCGCGATCGACCTGACGCCGAACCTGCGTGCCTTTGCCGTGCAAGCGGATGCCGCGCTGGCTCGCGCCCTTCCCGCGGTCAGCCAGCCGCCCGTCGAACTGCACCGCGCCATGCACTACGCGGTCATGGCCGGCGGCAAGCGCATGCGGCCACTGCTGGTCTATGCGACCGGCACCACCTTTGGCGCACCGCTGGAGCGCCTCGATGCAGCCGCGGTGGCGGTGGAGATCATCCATGCCTATTCGCTGGTCCACGACGACCTGCCGGCGATGGACGACGACGCGCTGCGCCGCGGCATGCCGACCTGCCACGTGGAATTCGGCGAGGCGATGGCGATACTGGCCGGCGACGCGCTGCAGGCGCTCGCTTTCGAGGTGCTGGCCAATGACACGGTCGCCGGAATCGATTCACGGACCCGGCTCGACATGTTGCGCGTGCTCGGCCACGCCTGCGGTTCGCACGGCATGGCCGGAGGCCAGGCCTTCGACTTGTCCGCCGTCGGCCAGTCGCTGACCGCCAATGAACTCGAACGCATGCACGTGCACAAGACCGGCGCCCTGATCCGCGCCTCGGTGCGGCTCGGCGCGCTCGCGGCCGGATGCACCGAACCGGCCACGCTCGAGGCGCTCGAGCACTATGCCCATTGCGTCGGCCTCGCCTTCCAGATCCGCGACGACATCCTCGATGTCGAGGGCAGCACCGAGCGCATCGGCAAGACCGCCGGCAAGGACGCGGTGCAGGACAAGCCGACCTATCCGGCGATACTCGGCCTGCAGGCCTCCGCCGCCCACCTCGACGAATTGACCGAACAGGCGCTGCGATCAATCGAACCGCTCGGCGATGCCGCTCTGGCCCTGCGCGACCTCGCCCGGTTCATCGCCGAACGCGACAGCTGACCGCTCACGTCGACGCGGATCAGGTGGCGGCAATCGACACGACGCCTGTCTGCGTGCGGATCACGGCACGCTGGCGCGGATGGACTGGCCGTCCGTCAAGCCAGCGCAACAAAGAGATGCGCGCAGACAGTCATCGCCTAACCGATTGTTTCTATTGAAGCAGTGACGGCTGTGCCACTTGATCAGTGTTGCCTCAATTCACCAGCCGCAACGTCATCGGATAGCGGTAGCGGATGCCATTGTTGGCATTGACCGCCGCGATGATGGTGAAAACGATCCAGTAGGCGAACAGGGCGAGGCCCAGCGGTATGGTCAGCAGAAGGCCGATGCCGAGCGTGATGATGGTGATGATCCAGAGGCCGAGCGCGGCCAGCAGCACGGTGATGTTGAAGTTCAGCGCTTCCCTGGCCTGGTCGCCGGCGAACGGCAGCGTGTCGCGCTTGACCAGCCAGATGATCAGCGGACCGAGGACGCAGCCCAGGCCGGCTACGATGAATGCACTGAACGCCGACAGGTGGCCCAGCAATGCCCAGGTGCGCTCGTCTCCGACCGGTGCGATTTCGTCATTCTGCGCAACCTGCGGTTCGACTTCGACGTTCATGGCTTTCTCCGTGGCAGGGACTACGCATCCACAGTGCGATTGCGATGGCGGGGAGTCAAGGGCGGGAAGTCACGCCCCGGCCACGGTCAGCCGGTCGAGCAGGATCGATCCCGTCATCACGTGCGAGCGCTTGTCGACATCGGTGCCGATGGCGACGATGTTGGAGAACATCTCGCGCAGGTTCGAGGCAATGGTGATTTCCTCGACCGGGTAGGCGATCTCGCCGTTTTCCACCCAGAATCCGCTGGCGCCCCGCGAATAGTCGCCGGTGACCAGGGAAACGCCCTGCCCCATCAGTTCGGTAACCAGCAGGCCGTTGCCCATGCGCTTGAGCAGGGCGGCGAAATCGTCGTTGCCGGGGGCGACAATGATGTTGTGCACGCCGCCCGCGTTGCCGGTGCTGCGCAAGCCGAGCTTGCGAGCAGAGTAGCTGCCTAGCAGGTAGCGCGCCAGGCGGCCATTGCTGACGATGTCGGAATCGTGCGTGGCCACGCCCTCGATGTCGAATGCCGCGGAGGCGGGTCCGCGCCGGATGTGCGGGCGCTCCACGATCTGCATGAATTCGGGAAAGACCGGCTTGCCGATATGGTCGACGAGGAAGCTCGCGCGCCGGTAAAGCGCACCGCCGCTGACCGCGGAAAGGAAGTTGCCGATCAGGCTGCGTGCCACCGGCGGCGCGAACATGACCGGGCACTGGCGGGTACCCAGCTTGCGCGCGCCGAGCCGGGCCACGGTGCGCTCGGCGGCCTTGCGGCCGATCGATTCGACATCGGGGAAGTCATCGGCGCAGCGCACCGACTCGTACCAGTAGTCACGCTGCATGCCGGTGGCATCCTCGGCCAGCAAGGCAGCGGAAATCATGTGGCGCGTGTCGCGCTCGCGCGCGAAGAATCCATTCGAGGTGGCGCCGACCGCCAGCGACGAACCCACCTGCACGGTCGCGCCCTCGGAATTGCTGATGCGCGGATCGTGGCTGCGTCCCGCGGCTTCGCAGCGCAGGGCCAGTTCGGTCGCTTCCTCCGTCGTGATGTCCCAGGGATGCCAGAGATCGAGGTCCGGAAAAACATGCGCCAGGAGGTCGGCATCGGCCAGGCCGTTGCATGGATCCTCCTCGGTGTAGCGCGCGATCGCGCAGGCATGCTCGATGGTCTTCTCGATCGAGTCCGGATTGAGGTCGGCGGTACTGGCGGAACCTTTGCGTTTGCCGAAATAGACGGTCAGCGAAAGGCCGCGGTCGCGCGTATGCTCGATCGACTCGATCTCGCCGAGACGCACGCTGACATCGAGGCCAACGTCGACGCCGACGCCGACGTCGACCTCGCTGGCGCCCTTGCTGCGACAGCGTCGCAGGACGTCCTCGGTCAGTTCCGCCAGGCGGTCGAGTTCTGCGCTGCTTTCGTCGCGATTGGTGATTGCCTGGTTCACGCCTTATCCTCTGTATCCAGTTGTCCGATAGCCGATTTCCGTCGTCCTGCCGCATGCTGGGCGGCCACCACCAGCAGAAACCCGATGTCCCACGAAGAAACCGATGACGCCTTCGATGGCCCGAGCCGCAGCCAGCTGCGTCGCGATGCCATGGCCATCTTCAAGCTCGCCGAAACACTGGCCACGCTCACCGATGCCCAATTGACCCGCATTCCGCTCGCCGCAGACCTGCTCGACGAGGTTCGCCGCGCACGCGCCACGACACAGCCGATCGCGCGCAAGCGCCAGACCCAGTATCTCGCCAAGCTGCTGCGCCGGCTCGAGGAGGAAGAGATCGCCGCGATGCGCCTTGTGCTCGAAAGCGATCGCCAGCAGTCGCACCGGGAAACCGCAGCCCTGCATCAGCTCGAGGCCTGGCGCGACCGCCTGGTTGCCGAAGGCGACGCCGCCCTTGATGAACTGCTCGAGCAACACCCCACGGCGGACCGCCAGCAATTGCGCAACCTGATACGGCAGGCGCACAGCGAGGCGAAGAAGCAAAAGCCGCCGCGCGCCTCGCGCGAGATCTTCCGCACCCTGCGTGAACTGGCCGCGTCATCGGGCAGTACCTGATCGCTCGCATCTAGGCTGCCGTGCCGCCCACAGTCAGGTTGTCGATTCTCAGCGTCGGCTGGCCGACGCCGACTGGCACGCTCTGGCCATCCTTGCCACACACGCCGACGCCCTGGTCGAGTTGCAGGTCGTTGCCGATCATCGACACATGCTTGAGCACTTCGGGACCGGCACCGATCAGGGTCGCGCCCTTGACCGGCCGGGTAATCCTGCCGTCCTCGATCAGATAGGCCTCGCTGGCCGAGAAGACGAACTTGCCGTTGGTGATGTCGACCTGGCCACCGCCGAAATTGACTGCGTACAGGCCACGCTTGACCGAGCCGAGGATTTCCTGCGGATCGCGCTCGCCGGGCAACATGTAGGTGTTGGTCATGCGCGGCATCGGCAGGTGGGCGAACGACTCGCGACGGCCGTTGCCGGTCGGCCGGGTGCCCATCAGCCGGGCATTGAGCTTGTCCTGGATCAGCCCCTTCATGATGCCGTCCTCGACCAGTACGGTGCAGTTGGTCGGCGTGCCCTCGTCGTCCACGCTGAGCGATCCGCGACGCCCGGGCATCGTGCCGTCGTCGACGATGGTCACCCCGGCAGCCGCCACGCGCCGACCCATGCTGCCGGAAAACGCCGAGGTTCCCTTGCGGTTGAAGTCGCCCTCGAGCCCGTGGCCGATGGCCTCGTGCAGGAGGACGCCGGGCCAGCCCGGCCCGAGCACGACGGTCATGTTGCCGGCCGGCGCATCGACCGCCTCGAGATTGACCAGGGCCGATCGCACCGCTTCGCGGGCCAGCGACTTCGGACGATCGTTGCCGATCAGCTCGTCCAGGCCGAAGCGCCCGCCGCCGCCGGCGCTGCCGGTCTCACGCCGACCGTTCTGTTCGGCGATCACCTGGACGTTGAAGCGCACCAGCGGCCTCACGTCGGCCGCCAGCGTGCCGTCCGAGGCGGCCACGAGAATCGTATCGACCGTGGCCGAGACGCTGACGATCACCTCGCGCACGCGCGCGTCGAGCGACCGCGCATAGGCATCGATTTCGCGAAGCAGGGCGACCTTGGCTTCGCTGGGCATCGTGTCGATCGGATCGATGGCCGGGTAGAGCTGGCGCGTCGAGGCAATGGCCAGCGGACGCCCGCTGCCGTTTGCGCCGGAACGTGCGATCGCGCGCGCTGAACCGGCTGCCTCGAGCAGGGCCGGCATGACGATGTCGTCCGAATAGGCGAAGCCGGTCTTTTCGCCAGACAGCGCGCGAACGCCAACGCCCTGTTCGATCGAATGGCTGCCTTCCTTGACCAGGCCGTCCTCGAGCATCCACGACTCGCTGCGCGAATGCTGGAAGTAGAGGTCGGCGGCATCCACGGCAGGCGTCATCAGGCGGGCAAACACCCGATCGAGGTCGCCGGCGGCGAGGCCACCGGGGCGCAGCAGCCGCTGTTCGGCCAGCGCGATCATTTCAGTCATGGTTGCGGGTCTTGGCGTTGAATGGTGTGCCCACCTAGTGGGGTCAGTCGGCGGGCTTAACAAGCCGGACCCGCGCAAGCGATTGATCCTTAACGAAATCAACGGCTTCCGGATTCGGCGAAGAGTCAGCATCGTCGCGGCATCCTGCCGGCGAGGAACTCCAGGAGAAACGATCATGCCACGAGGCGACAAATCCGCTTACACCGACAAGCAGAAGCGCAAGGCCGGGCACATCGAAGAGAGCTACCGGGACAAGGGCTTGTCCGGGGACGAGGCCGAACGCAGGGCCTGGGCCACGGTCAACAAGGAGGACGGCGGCGGCAACAAATCCGGTTCCGGACGCAAGAACCATCCCGGCAAGTCCTGAATCGGCGCCTGCCGGCCGGGGCCGGCGGCGGACGCAGGCGCGCGGCGTGGCGGACAAGTCGTTACAATAGCGACCCTTCCTTCCCCGTCGACCTGCCGGATCCGGCCGTCGGCGCATCGAGAAATTCCATGTCCGACACGGCGACCGGCGTCACGCCAGCCATTCCCAGCTTCAAGGAACTCGCCCTCGGCGAGCCGCTCCAGCGCGTCCTCGCCGAACTCGGCTACGAAGCGCCTTCGCCGATCCAGGCGGCCACGATACCGCATCTGCTCGCCGGCACGGACGTGCTTGGCCAGGCCCAGACGGGTACCGGCAAGACGGCCGCGTTCGCGCTGCCGATCCTGAACCGGCTCGACCTGCGCAAGACCAAGCCGCAGGCGCTGGTGCTTGCGCCCACGCGCGAACTGGCCATCCAGGTGGCCGAAGCCTTCCAGCGCTATGCCACCCATAT
Source organism: Dokdonella sp. (assembly GCA_036734345.1). GTDB lineage: Bacteria > Pseudomonadota > Gammaproteobacteria > Xanthomonadales > Rhodanobacteraceae > Dokdonella. The sequence continues at coordinate 15,926 of DAIMYT010000009.1, forward strand.
CCCGGGTTTCCACGTGCTGCCGATCTATGGCGGCCAGGCCTATGGGCCACAGCTCGGCGGCCTGCGTCGCGGCGTGCATGTCGTGGTCGGCACGCCCGGCCGCGTCATCGATCACCTCGAACGTGGTTCGCTGGACCTCTCCGAACTGACCTGCCTCGTCCTCGACGAGGCCGATGAAATGCTGCGCATGGGCTTCATCGACGATGTCGAGGCGGTGCTGAAGAAAACGCCGCCGACGCGCCAGATCGCGCTGTTCTCCGCGACGATGCCGACCCAGATCCGGCGCATCGCCCAGACCCATCTGCGTGAGCCCGTGGAGATCTCGATCAAGTCGAAGACGACGACCGCGGCGAAAACGCGCCAGCGCTACTGGCTGGTCAGCGGCATGCACAAGCTGGATGCGCTGACCCGCATCCTCGAAGCCGAACCCTTCGATGCAATGATCATCTTCACCCGCACCAAGGTCGCCACCGAGGAACTTGCCGAGCGCCTGCAGGCGCGTGGCCTTGCCGCCGCCGCGATCAATGGCGATCTCGCCCAGCCGCAGCGCGAGCGCGCGATCCAGCAGTTGAAGGATGGCAAGCTCGACATCCTGGTCGCCACCGACGTGGCCGCGCGCGGGCTCGATGTCGAACGCGTCAGCCACGTGCTCAACTACGACATTCCCTACGACACCGAATCCTATGTACATCGCATCGGCCGCACCGGACGCGCCGGGCGCGAAGGCGATGCGATCCTGTTCGTCACGCCGCGTGAACGCAACATGCTGCGCCAGATCGAGCGCGCCACGCGGCAGCCGATCGAGATCATGGAGCTGCCGTCGGTGCAGACGGTCAACGACCTGCGCATCACCCGCTTCAAGGACCGCATCACCACGGCGCTCGCGGCCAGTGACCTGGGCCTGTTCCGCAGCCTGATCGAACAGTACGAAGCCGAACACGATGTTCCGGCGATCGAGATTGCCGCCGCGCTGGCGCGGCTGGCCCAGGGCGACAAGCCCCTGCTGCTGGACGCCAAGGCCAAGCCCGAGCGCCGCGAATTCGATCCCACCGCCAGTCGCGAGCGCAAGGAGTTCGCCAGCCGCGGCGAGCGCCCGGAGCGCAGCGAGCGAGCGCGTCCGGATCGTGCCGAACGCCCGCGCGCGGATCGCCCGCCGCACCCGCGCGCCGCGCGCACCGAGGCCTTCAGCAATCCGGAAGAGGATGGCCGCAAGCGCGTGCCCGCCACGCGCGAGCCGCGCGCACGCGCCGAATCCGAGCACCGCCCGCCGGAAGCCGGCATGGAGACGTTCCGCGTTGAAGTCGGCCACATGCACGGGGTCAAGCCCGGCAACATCGTCGGCGCGATCGCCAACGAGGCCGAACTCGACAGCAAGCATATCGGCCGCATCACGATCCGCGAGGATCACAGCCTGGTCGACCTGCCTGAAGGCATGCCCTCGGAGATCCTCCAGCTGCTGAAGAAATCATGGGTGGCAGGCCAGCGCCTGCGCATCAGTCGCGGCACTGCCGGCGAACCGCGCGGCAATGACGAGAACGCCGAGCAACGACCGACCCGCGCGGGCGCCAAGCCCGCGCACTATCCGAAATCCGGCGGACCGAACAAGGGCAAGCCGCGCAAGACCTATTGATCGCACGCCGCCACCCGCTGCGTGAGCCGCGCCAGGGCCGGCGCCAGGCCGATCAGCCGAGGCTGTCGGCGGAATAGCCGCCTTCGACGCCCTTGGTCGCGTAGGCCACCGCGTCGTGCGGATGCAGGCTCTCCAGATGCGCGGCGCGCAGCCAGAAATCGACGATGCGCTCGTCGCCGTCGAGGGCGCGCTTCATGCGCCGGGCCGCGTCCTCGCAGAACATCAGGTTCTGCCCATTGAGCAGGGCAAAGGCCTGCTCGTCCTCGCGCTTGACCGCGGTCTGCACCGGGGTCTGCAGGGCCTCCTCGACCAGATCGACCAGTTCGACCAGCGGAAACTCGAAGCCACTGCCCAGGCGCACGCGGACGCGAGCGCTGCTGCGCTGGCTGTGCGGCGTCGCGCGGATGCCCGCTTCACTGCCGAGCCACTCCAGCACGGCGGCCCGTTCAAGCGGCCTGCCCTCGGCGAAATCGGTTTCGAACTGCTCCTGGATCAACTGCCTGGCGAGCGCCGCCGAACACGGGCAGGTACTCGAGTAGAGGATCTCGGTCTCGAGTTCGAATGCAAATGCACCTTCTTCCAGGGTCGCGCTGATGGTGACCGGATAGGTCTTCCAGCCGCTGTTGTCGCTGGCCAGCGCAGGGCGGCGGATCATGTGGTCGAAGCGCACGCTGATGCGCGCACGATCGGACAGGTCGGCATGCGAATCGAGGAAATCGCGCAACAGCCGGCGCAGCGAGCACGGCGTCAGCGGCTCGCTGGAAAGGTGCCGGTCGACATGCAGGTAGAGGCGCGACATGTGGATGCCACGCGCATCGGCGCGCTTGAGGTTGACGAACGCGGCGACCCTGGCCGGCGACTGCACGATATCGCCGGCGTGGTTCGCCAGGCGCACCGGCACCGCGATTTCGTCCATGCCGACCCAGTCCAGCTGGCCGGCCGTGCCGGTTTCGGCTTCGGCGGCGATATCGGGCATCACGCGCACTGTGTTCGATGTGTTGGTCATCTGGAATTCCGCTGGAGGCCTGGATCGGCATCGCCTGAAACGACGCAGAACCGCTGATGTGGGGCACGACACGGGCCTGATCAAGGGCGAGCAGCTTACGAAATCATGGACTTGCCCGCATCCGGCGGGCCGCGCGCCAGCCCGCGAGGACACTCGGGACGCCAATGCGGCCGGCCTTGCGGGTGCTTTCCGCCAGCGGGTCAGCGGCCGTCGCCGCGCTCCGGCAACGCTGGAGGTCGGCCCGCAGGCCGATCGCGGGGAGCGCCGGCAGCCCGGCTGTGCGCACACTGCGCATGGCTCCGGCCAGGGCGGAGAAATGTTCGCGCAGGGCCGCATCGCGTTGCGCACCGGCCACGGCGAGGTCGCCGCGCGAGAGTTGCTGGCGGGCCAGCACGTCGAGCGGTACCGGCAGGCGATCCCCGGCCAGCGTTTCGCGCAGGCGGACCGACTCGTGGAACGCGCGCGACAGCGCCTGTGCCTGCGCCGAGGCGTCCGCATCAAGATGGGGATACAGGACGCGTTCGATGGCGACGAACGGTTCGTAGAAGCGCCGGTAGGTATCCAGCAACTGCGCCAGGTTGGCTGCCGGGGCCGCTTCGCGCTGGGCCAGCGCGCCGCGGGCCAGCGCCCTCCACGCCGAAGCCGGAAGCTCGCGCATCGGCGCATCGGCGCAAAGGACCGCGGTCAGCGGATGCCGGGATTGTCCGCCGGCACAAGCCGCCAGCTCTTCGCTCCACCAGTGCAGCTTGCCCGCTGCGACTTCGGGCTGCTCGATGCGGAACGCGGCATGCGCCATCTCGTAGCCGAGGCAGGCCAGGGCCGAGACCAGCGCGCGCTGCGATGGCGCGGCGAAATGCAATGCCAGCGAAAGCTCGGGATGGGCCAGCGACCATTTCTCCTCGAAGCTGGCCAGCGCGTCGTCGGGCACCGTCGTTCAGTCCAGGCCGAGACAGGCGGTCAGGTCCGCGACCGATTCGGCGATGCGGTCGGCACGCCAGTCGTGCGGGTCGCCGCCATTGAGATAGCCCCACGCGGCGGCAATCGTTCGCGTGCCGGCGGCGCGGCCGGCCTCGATGTCGCGCAGGTCGTCGCCGACAAAAATCGTTGCCTGCGGTTCGACACCGAGCAGGCTGCAGGCGTGCAGCACGGGGTCCGGATCGGGCTTGCGCCGGGCCAGCGTGTCGCCCGCGACGAGTGCCGCGCATCGCGCGCCGAGGCCGAGCTTTTCGACCACCGGTGCAGCCAGCCAGCCCACCTTGTTGGTGACGACGCCCCAGGCGATGCCGCGCGACTCGAGATCCAGCAGGATGGCGTCGATGCCCGGATAAAGCCGGGTCGAAGCATTGCCGCGTTGTGCGTACAGGTCCAGGTAACGTGGCAGCAGTGCTTCGATCCGCGCCTCGTCGGCGCCGGGCAAGCCACAGCGCAGGATCGCCCGACCGCCGGCCGAGACGACGCGGCTGACCGCGACCGGGTCCGGTTCGCGCTCGCCGATCTCCGCGCACAGCGTCGCCAGCGCGGCGACCAGATCGGGCGCGGAATCGGCGAGGGTCCCGTCGAGATCGAACAGGACTGCCCGCAAGCCGCGAGATCCGCTCATGCAGGCCTGCTCGCGCAAGCGAGATAGTTGACCGCCACCGATTCGCTCAGCCAGGCCTTGCGCGTCAGCGGGTTGTAGGCGATGCCGCGCAGGTCCTCGAGCACCAGCCCCGCGGCGCGCAGGTCGGCGGCCAGCTCGGACGGCCTGATGAATTGTGCATAGTGATGCGTGCCGCGCGGCAGCAGGCGCAATACATGTTCGGCGCCGATGATCGCCGCGGCAAACGCTTGCGGCGTGCGATTCAGGGTCGACAGGAACAGGCGCCCGCCCGGACGCAGCAGTTGCGCGCAGGCACGGACCACGCTGGCCGGATCGGGCACGTGCTCGAGCATTTCCATGCAGGTGATGACGTCGAACTGTCCGCCCGCTTCTGCCGCGATGGCTTCGACACTGGCCTCCCGGTAGTCGACCTCGAGGCCGCTCTCGAGCAGATGCAGCCTGGCCACGTCGAGCACGGCCGGGGCGAGATCGATGCCGGTGACCCGTGCGCCAGCGCGCGCCAGCGCTTCGCTGAGCAGGCCGCCGCCGCAGCCGACATCGAGCGCGCGTGCACCCTCCAGCGCGCTGCGTCCGGCGATGTAGCCCAAGCGCACCGGGTTGAGGTCGTGCAGCGGCCGCGACTCGCCATCCGCGTCCCACCAGCGACTGGCCAGGCGTTCGAACTTGGCGACCTCGGCGGGATTGACGTTGGCGGTGTTCATCGGTTCATGCCGCGGCGATGCGTTCGCGCCAGCGCCGCGCGCGGGCGATGATCTCGCCGGTATCCATGCCGGTCAGCACGCGCTCGCGCAGCTTGCGCACGCCGGCAATCCAGACATCGCTGACCTGGTGGCGACCGGCCGCGTAGATCAGTTGCGAAATCACGTTGTAGAGCGGCTGCGTCTCGATCTCGTCGAGGCGCACGGCGGCCAGGTCGGCCTGCTTGCCGACTTCGATCGAACCGATCCTGTCGTTCCAGCCGACCGCGCGAGCCGAGCCGAGCGTCGCCGCGCGCAGCACGCTGGCGGCATCCATCGCGGCGGCATCATTCGCGACCAGTTTGCCGACCAGGGCGGCGCTGCGCATTTCGCCGAACAGGTCGAGGTCGTTGTTCGACGCGCAGCCGTCGGTGCCGATGGCCAGGTTGACCCCGGCCCGGCGGATCGCCTCGGCAGGACAGAACCCGCTGATCAGCTTCATGTTCGATTCGATGTTGTGCACGATCGATACGCCGCGCGCCGCGCATTCGGCGATCTCGGCTTCGCTGACCTGGGTCATGTGCACGGCGATCAGGCGTTCGTTGACGAGGCCGATCTGCCGGATCCGCGCGAACGGCCGCATGCCGAATTCGCGCAGGCTGTCGCTGATCTCGCCGGGCGTCTCGTGCAGGTGCAGGTGCACCGGCAGGTCAAGCTGGTTCGACAGCAGGTGGATGCGCTCGAAACTCTCGTCGGAGACAGTGTATGGCGCATGCGGAGCGAAGCTGGTTCCCACCAGCGCGTCGCCGCGCAGGTCGTCGTGGACGGCCAGCGCCTTGTCGAAATATTCATCGCGGCTGCTCGCCCAGGCGGTCGGAAACTCGATGACCGGCAGGCCGACCATGGCGCGGAATCCGTTCTTGCGATAGGTCGCCGCCTGCACGTCGGGGAAGAAGTAGTTCTCGTTGCAGCAGGTCGTGCCGCCGCGGATCATCTCGGCGATGGCCAGCTCGACGCCATCGCGCACGAATTCCGGCCCCATCACCCGGGCCTCGGCGGGCCACACGCGATCCTTGAGCCAGACCGCGAACGGCACGTCATCGGCGAGGCCGCGCATCAGGGTCATCGGATTGTGCACGTGCGCGTTGATCAGGCCCGGGATCAGCGCATGCTCGGCCAGTTCGGCACGCTCGCGCGGCGCGAACCGCTCGCGCGCCTCGGCAATGGGCAGGATCGCGACGATGCGGTCGGCGTCGACCGCGACGGCGTGGCCATCAAGCACCACGCCATGCGGCTCGACCGGGATGACCCAGCGCGCCTCGATCAGCAGGTCTACCGGGACCGGCGACGTCATCCGGCCCGGATCACTTGACGCGACCGACATACTCGCCGGTGCGCGTATCGACCTTGACCACTTCGTTCTGGTTGACGAAGAGCGGCACGCGCACGACCGCGCCGGTTTCGAGCTTGGCCGGCTTGCCGCCGCCGCCCGAGGTGTCGCCGCGCACGCCCGGGTCGGTCTCGACGATCTGCAGTTCGACGAAGTTCGGCGGCGTCACGTTCAGCGGCGCGCCGTTCCACAGGGTGACGATGACCATCTCGTTGCCCTTGAGCCACTTCGCCGCATCGGCCACGGCGTTCTCGTCGGCGGCGATCTGCTCGTGGTTGGTCGGGTGCATGAAATGCCAGAACTCGCCATCCGAATAGAGGAACTCCATGTCGGTATCGACCACGTCGGCAGCCTCGACCGTGTCCGTGGACTTCATCGTCATTTCGACCGTGCGCCCGGTTTTCAGGTTGCGGTACTTGACCCGGGTAAAGGCCTGGCCCTTGCCCGGCTTGATGAAATCGGTATCGATGATCGTGCACGGATAGCCGTCGACGATGATCTTCAGGCCGTTCTTGACGTCGTTCATTCCATGTGAAGCCATGGAGCGCTCCTGTATCCAGAGGGTAAGCCGCCCGTACAAAGCGGCTAGAATGGGGGATTCGCTGACCGGGAAGCCCGGATCCGATCCGCAATGATACCTGCAAGCCCGCGTTTCTCCCATATTCCGGCCACCCGCGACAGCACTGGCAGCCCGCGCTGGCAAAAGCTGTGGCGCGAAGCGATCACCGATCCGCACGAACTGCTCGGCCTGCTTGGCCTGGCCGATCGTGCCTGCGAGCTGCTGGCCGGTGCGGACACCGGGTTCAGCTTGCGCGTGCCGCGCGGCTTTGCCGGACGCATGCGTCACGGTGATGCCGAGGATCCCCTGCTCCTGCAGGTCCTGCCCGGGGCCGGCGAACTGCTGGAAAGCCCGGGCTATTCGATCGATGCGGTCGGCGACCTTGATGCCCGGGCCGCGCACGGCGTGCTGCACAAGTACGCCGGCCGCGCCCTGCTGATCGCCACCGGTTCCTGCGCCATCCATTGCCGGTACTGCTTTCGCAGGCATTTCCCCTATGCCGAGGAAACCGCGACCGCCGCACGCTGGCGCCCGGCCCTCGACCATCTGGCCGGCGATCCGACGATCAGCGAGGTCATCCTGTCCGGCGGTGATCCGCTGTCGCTTGCCACTTCCAGGCTTGCCGAGCTTACGGATGCACTGTCCGCCATTCCCCATGTGCGGCGCCTGCGCATCCATACCCGCCTGCCGGTCGTCCTGCCGCAGCGCGTGGACGAGGAATGGCTGGACTGGCTGGCGCGCCTGCCGCTGCAGAAGGTCGTGGTCCTGCATGTCAACCACGCCAACGAGATCGACGCTTCGGTGGCCGCGGCGTGCAGCGCCATGCGTTCGAGCGGGGCGACCCTGCTCAACCAGTCGGTCCTGCTGCGCCGGATCAACGATTCCGTCGATGCATTGTCCGAACTGTCGGAGCGACTGTTCGATTGCGCGGTGCTGCCCTACTACCTGCACCTGCTCGATCGCGTTCAGGGAACCGCGCATTTCGAGGTCTCCGACGAGCGCGGCGCCGGGCTGGTCGGCGCGCTACGCGCCCGCCTGCCGGGCTATCTGGTCCCCCAACTGGTGCGTGAACAGGCCGGCGCGGCCAGCAAGATTCCCGTACCTGCATGATTCCATGTGAAAATCCGGCAGAATGTGGAAATGCACCGGTGAATCCGGTAAAAGTTTCTGCATTGGTCGCTGCTCGCACATCGGCCAGCCGTGCCATGCGCACCCTCCTGCTAGCGCGTAGTCCATGACCAAACCTGACAATGTGATCAAGCTCCTGCTGATCGAGGATTCGGCCGACGAGGCCGAGCAGATCATCAGCATGTTGCGCAATGGCGGCATCGCGGTCCGTCCCTCGCGGGCCGCCAATGAAGCCGAACTCGACGACCTGCTCGAGCGCCAGACCCCGGACCTGATCCTGGCCAACCTGGTCACCCGCGACCTGGCACTGCGCCAGGTGGTCGAAGCGGTGAACCGCACCGGCAAGGACATCGCCCTGATCGTCTATGGCAGCAAGCTCGACGAGAATGCAGTCATCGAGGCCTTCCGCGACGGCGCGCGGGCGCTGGCCCTGCATGGCCGGCCCGACCACCTGCAGATGATCGTGCGACGCGAATTCGAGTCGCTGGGCATGCGCCGCAGCGTGCGCCGCCTGGAAAGTGCGCTGCGCGAATCGGAACGGCGCTGCAGCGACCTGCTCGACTCCTCGCGCGATCCGATCGCCTATGTCCACGAAGGCATGCACGTGCGCGCCAATCGTGCCTATCTGGAAACGTTCGGCTACGAGGAATTCGAGGATATCGAGAGCATGTCGATCCTCGACATGGTCGCGCCCGACGACGCCGACGACTTCAAGGCCCTGCTCAAGCGGCTTTCGAAGGGCGAGAGGCCCCCGCAGAAGCTCAACCTGAAGGCCCAGCGCGGCGACGGCACCACCTTCGACGCGGTCATGGAATTCGCCGAAGCCATGTACGAGGGCGAGCCTTGCCAGCAGATCGTCTTCCGCCAGCAGGCGACCAATCCCGACCTGGCCATCGAGCTCGATGCCCTGCGATCGAAGGACCTGATCACCGAACTGTTCAATCGCCAGTACCTCAGTACCGAGCTGGACCGCGCGGCCGCGGCAGCCGTGGCAGGCAAGACCGAGCAGGCGCTGATCCTGCTCGAGCTCGACAACTACAAGACCGTCCTCGACGGCATCGGCCTCGGCAACACCGACCTGCTGCTCGGCGACATGGCCAACCTGTTGCGCCGCCAACTCAAGGAATCCGACATCCCGGGCCGCCTTGGCGAGCACACCTTCGGCATCCTCGTGCACGACCGCAGCGCCGAGGCGGTGGTGCAACTGGCCGAATCGCTGCGCAAGGCCTTCGAGGAACGCATCTTCGAAGTCGGCAAGAATTCGATCAACCTGACCATCAGCGTCGCCGGCAGCCTGATCGGGGAGAAGTCCGCCAACGGCAACGCCGTGCTCGACCAGGCGTCGGTCACCTTGCGCAAGATCCAGGCGGAAGGCGGCAACCGGGCCCGCGTGTTCGATCCGTCGGCCGAGGACAAGGCCGACGCGGAGAAGAACCGCCACTGGCTCAAGCTCATCAACGATGCGCTGGCCAACGACGGCTACGTCCTCTACTACCAGCCGATCATCAGCCTGCAGGGGAGCGAGGGCGAGTTCTACGAAATCCTGCTGCGCATGAAGGGCCCCAAGGGCGAGATCCTGCCGGGGTTCTTCATGCCCATCGCCGAACAGCATGGCCTGTTGCCGCAACTCGACCGCTGGGTCATCGCCAATGCGATCCGCGCGCTGGCCGAGCGCGAGCAGGGCGGACGCAAGACCACCTTCTTCATAAAGATCTCGCCGCAGTCGCTCGACGACCAGGGCCTGCTGCCGTGGATCGCGCTGCAGCTGAAGAACGCACGCCAGCGCGGCGACGCCCTGGTCTTCGAGATGCCGGAGAGCAAGGTCGTGACCAACCTCAAGCCGGCCCGCGCCTTCGTGCGTGGACTCGAGCAGCTGCATTGCGGCTTCGCCCTGGAGCAGTTCGGCTCGGGCCTCAATTCATTCCAGTTGCTAAAGCACATCCCGGCGCACTACCTCAAGGTGGATCGCAGCTACATGGCCGACCTGCCGAAGAGCAAGGAAAACCAGGAACGCATCAAATCGATGTGCGAGCAGTCGCACAACGCCGGCAAGCTGACCATAGCCGAGTTCGTCGAGGATGCCGCGAGCATGTCGATCCTGTTTTCCTGCGGCATCAACTTCGTGCAGGGCAACTTCCTGCAGGAGCCCGAGCAGGTCATGACCTACGATTTCGGCGGCACCTGAAGTCGCCGGAGGCATCCATACGCAAGCAGAAAAAAGTCCCGCATCGCGGGACTTTTTTCGTCGGCTGGTCGAATCAGGCCGCCGCGCGCAAGGCGGCGATGCGCTCCTCGATCGGAGGATGGCTGGAAAACAGCTTGCGCATGCCTCCGCCAGCGATGCCGAAGGCCTGGATTGCCTTCGGCAAGGTGTTCTCGCCGTGGCCCTGGGAGAGGCGGGCCAGCGCGGCAATCATCTTGTCCTTGCCGGCCAGGCGCGCACTGCCCGCGTCGGCGCGGAACTCGCGCCAGCGCGAGAACGCCATGACCACGATCGATGCGAGCATGCCAAGCACGATCTGCAGGACGATGACGATGGCGAAGTAGGCGATCCCGCCACCGCCGCCTTCGCGATTGCCGCTGATGGCGCGATCGACCACGGTTCCGATCACGCGGGCGAGGAAGATCACGAACGTATTGAGCACGCCCTGGAGCAAGGTCATCGTGACCATGTCGCCGTTGGCGACGTGGCTGACCTCGTGGGCGAGGACGGCTTCGACTTCCTCGCGGCTCATCTGCTGGAGCAGCCCGGTGCTGACAGCCACAAGTGCGCTGTTGCGGGTGGCACCGGTGGCGAACGCGTTCATTTCGGGCGCATCGTAGATGGCGACTTCGGGCATGCCGATGCCGGCGCCCTCGGCCTGGCGGCGCACCGTCGAAAGCAGCCACGACTCGGTCGGATTGGACGGATTGCCGATGACCTTTGCGCCGGTCTGCCACTTGGCCACCCATTTCGACATGGCCAGCGAAATGAACGAGCCGCCGAAGCCGATCACCGCGGAAAGCACGAGGATGCCTTTGAAATTGATGCCGGTCTTCGTGTAGGTGTAGGTATCGATGCCGAACAGCTTGACGACGATCGTCAGCAGCGCCATTACGGCCAGGTTGGTTGCAATGAACAGTACGATGCGGCGCATGGTTGTCTCGCTATGTTTCGGACGTGGATCGAACGATCGGATACTGGATGTTTGGGTAAACTGCCGGCCAATTCAAGTCGGCCCCCCTGCCATGCGTATTGACCCGCGACCGTGAGTCAGGTTCCCGCCCGGCCGGAACAGGAGGCAGGCAAGGCGATGCCGCGCGGGCGGTTCGCGCCGTCGCCGACCGGCCGCCTGCACTTCGGGTCGCTGGTTGCCGCGCTCGGAAGCTGGCTCCATGCACGATCGTCAGGAGGCACCTGGATCGTGCGCATGGAAGATCTCGACGGCCCCCGCGAAGTGCCCGGTGCCGGCGCGGACATCCTCGCCACGCTGTGCGCATTCGGCATGGAATCCGACGAGCCTGTCGTGCTGCAAAGCCAACGCACGGAGCTCTACGCGCAGGCATTCCGTCGCCTGCACGAGCGCGGACTGGTCTACCCTTGCCACTGCAGCCGCAGCGACCTTGCCGCATGGGATGGCATCCATCCACGGGCCTGCGTCAAAACGCCATCCGACGGTTTGGCAGCGCCGGCCTGGCGGCTGCGTGTCGGCCATGCGGTTGTCCTGGTTGACGACCGCCTGTACGGCAGGTTCTCGCAGGAACTGGCCGGCGAAGTCGGCGACTTCGTGCTGCGCAGGGCCGATGGCAGTTACACCTATCAGCTTGCGGTGGTCGTCGACGATGCAGCCCAGCGCATCAGCGAAGTGGTTCGCGGCGCCGATCTTCTCGACTCCACGCCCAGGCAGGTCTTCCTGCAGCGCCAGCTCGGATTGCCGACGCCGGCCTATGTGCATCTGCCGCTGGCACTGGATCCCGCCGGTCGCAAGCTGAGCAAGCAGGACCGGTCGCGTCCGGTCGATGCGGCCGATCCCCTGCCTGCCCTGCGTGCCGCCCTCGCCTTCCTTGGCCAGGCGGTGCCGGGAGGCAGCAGCGTCGAGCGCTTCCTGCGCGAAGCCACGGCCGGCTTTGTCGTCGATGCCATACCGCGCCAGCATCACTTGCATGTCGCAATGCGGAAGGACTAATGCGTGTCCGACAGGCACAATCCTGCCCACGCCAGCGAGCGCAGCAGCAAACCACCCCCCCTGGAAAGGAGAACACCATGACGGCACGAGTAGCACTCGTAACGGGCGGCATCGGCGGGATCGGCACGGCAATCTGCCGGCATCTCGCCAAGGCCGGTCACCGCGTTGCCACGAACTATCGCGACGAAGGCAAGGCGAAGACCTGGCAAGCCGCGCAGAAGGCCGACGGATTTGATTTCGCCCTCGCCTCCGGCGATGTTTCCGACGTAGCCTCCGCCGAGGCCATGGTGCGCGAAGTGGAAAAGCAGCTTGGCCCGGTCGATATCCTGGTCAACAACGCCGGCATCACGCGCGACACGACGTTCCACAAGATGTCCGCCCTGCAATGGCAGGAAGTCATCAACACCAACCTCAATTCCTGCTTCAACGTGACCCGCCCGGTCATCGAGGGAATGCGCACGCGCAAGTGGGGTCGCATCGTCCAGATCAGTTCGATCAACGGCCAGAAGGGCCAGTACGGCCAGGCCAACTACGCGGCGTCGAAGGCCGGCATGCATGGCTTCACGATTTCCCTGGCCCAGGAGAACGCGAAGTTCGGCATCACCGTGAACACCGTCTCCCCGGGCTATGTGCTGACCGAAATGGTCAAGGCCGTCCCCGAGGACGTGCGCGCCAAGATTGCCGCGCAGATTCCGGTCGGGCGACTCGGCGAACCCGACGAGATCGCCTACGCGGTCGGCTTCCTGACGGACGAACGGGCGTCGTGGATCACCGGCGCCAACCTGTCCATCAACGGCGGCCACTACATGGGCTGGTAATGCTCATGGCACGGTGGGCGCGGAGGGCGCACCCACCGTGCCGCAACAAAGTGTACTGGCATTGCCGCGGCGCCGGGCGCCCCGGTTTCGCTGCCGCCGTCCGACCTGGCCGCGCGCTCATGCCGCCCTGAAACCATGCTGCGACGCACGAAACTGGTGCGGCGCGGCACGATCTGTTAGCGTTGGCCCATGGCCGAATCCCGCATCATCAAGAAGTATCCGAATCGTCGTCTATACGATACCGAGATCTCGAGTTACATCACGCTCGAAGAGGTCCGTCAGCTCGTCGTCGATGGCGAACATTTCGAAGTCCGCGACGCCAAATCCGGCGAGGACCTGACCCGTTCCGTGCTGCTGCAGATCATTTCCGAGCACGAGGATCGCGGCCAGCCCATGTTCACGACCCAACTGCTCTCGCAGGTGATCCGCTTCTACGGCGATTCGCTGCAGGGCTTCATGGGCAGCTACCTGGAAAAGAGCCTGCAGGTCTTCCTTGACCAGCAGCAGCAGTTTCGCAGCCAGTTGAACAACATCATGGGGCGCACGCCCTGGTCGATGCTCAACGACATGACCGAACGCAACATGGATGCCTGGAAGACCGTTCAGCAAGGCTTCCTCAACGATGCCGCCAACCGCGTCCGCCAGGGCGGAGAGCCGGCCAAAGGGAAGAAAGACAGCAAGTCCTGAGCGCCGATACACATCCATCCCGCACCTGAACCGATAGCCGCGCCTGGGCTCCGCGGCCGCGCCGCGCGCAGGGCACCCGAAGGAAAAGATCCCCGATGAACAAGCATGTAGCCCTCGTCGCCGGTGGCATCGGCGGAATCGGTACCGAAATCTGCCGGCACCTCGCCCGTTCCGGCAAGCGCGTCGTCGCCGCCGACCTGGCAACGCGCAAGGAACGCGTAGACGAGTTCCTCGGCGAAGTCGCCGAGTCAGGCGCGGATATTGCGTTCGAACCGCTGGATGTTTCCGACCATGACAGTTGCGCCGCCGCTCTGGCGCGCATCAACGAGAAGCATGGGCCGATCTCGATCCTGGTCAACGCCGCCGGCATCACCCGTGATACCAGCCTGCGCAAGATGTCCGAGCAACAGTGGTCGGACGTGATCACGGTCAACCTCGACGGCGTCTTCAACACCTGCCGAGCCGTCATCGACGGCATGACCGAGCGCGGCTTCGGCCGCATCGTCAACATCTCCTCGGTGAACGGCCAGACCGGCCAGTTCGGACAGACCAACTACTGCGCGGCCAAGGCCGGCATGCATGGCTTTACGATGGCACTGGCCCGCGAAGTCGCGAAAAAGGGCGTGACCGTCAACAGCGTCTCGCCCGGATACTGCGAAACCGCCCTCGTGATGGCCGTGCCGGAAGCGGTACGCAGCCAGATCGTCGCCAACATTCCGGTCGGCCGCCTCGGGCAACCCTCGGAAATCGCCCGCGTCGTCGACTTCCTCTGTGCCGAGGACTCGGGCTTCATCACCGGCGCCAACATCCCGGTGAACGGCGGCTACTTCATGGATTTCTGAGCCGTGACCGGCTTCGTCCCGGCTACCAGATCAGGTCGGCCGGGATATCGTCTTCGGGCGGTGCATCGGGGTCGGTCAGCAGGACCAGCGCCTCCGCGCTGATGGCGCGGGCCTGCTCGCCGGTTTCACGGGTCACCAGCAGGTAGCGGCCACGATACTGGACCACGGCCAGCGTGCCCGAGTTGACTTCTGCCAGTTGCTCCGCCGTGCAATAGACCCGACGGATCCTGTCGCCGTGCGGGAAATGCCGGGCGATTTCCGCATCGTCCCTGTTCAGCGCCTTGCCTTCCAGCAGTGCCGCCAGCTTCTGCTTGCGCTCGGCCTTTTCCCTGGCGCGCTGTTCGGCCTGCCTTTTCTCGTTTTCGCGCTGCTCGCGTTCGGCGCGGTCGCGCAATCCGTAGGCGCGGGCGAGATCGATGTCTTCCCGGCTGCGCGCATCCCCGGCCTTGCCCGCGGCCGGCTTGCCCTGCTTGCCACGCCGGGCAGCGGGCGGGCGCTTCGGCCTTTCGGCGGGGCGCGTCTCGCGGGCCTCCGCCTTGAGCTTCTGCACAAGTCCGCTTTTCAGCAACTGGTCACGCAGGGAATCGGCCATGGTCTGGTTCTTGAATCGGAATTGGTCAGTAGTGCGGCGGCGGCTCGTTGCCGGTGTCATTGCCCAGCGAAGAACGCAGGCCGACCAGGTCGGCACGCAGGCGGTCGAGTTCGCGACGCATGTCGAGCATCGACTGATCGTGCATGGCCACGGCCTCGTTGAGCGCGGCAATGGCGTCGTCGATGAAGGCCACGCGCACTTCGAGTTCGGTCAGGCGTTCCTCGAGGGTACTCATGGCCTCGGCAGCTTTTCGACCAGATGCCGGCCGTGGCGGGCACCGATCGTACCGCCCGCCTCGCTGGCCGCCAACGCCAGGTCGGCGCCGGCCATCTCGCGGACCAGTTCGGCAAAGCTGGTCTTCGGCGCCCAGCCCAGCTTTTCGCGGGCGAATGTCGGATCGCCCAGCAGGGTTTCCACCTCCGCCGGCCGGTAGTATTTCGGGTGGATGCGCAGCAAGGTGTCGCCCGCCCGGATCGTGGCGCCGGGCGTGCGGATCTGCGCGACCACGCCGACCTCGTCGGCGCCCTGGCCGCGGAACTCGATCTCGACGCCCATCTCGCGCGCGGCGAGCACCACGAACTCGCGCACCGAGTGCTGGATGCCGGTGGCGATCACGTAGTCGTGCGCCGTGTCCTGCTGCAGGATCAGCCATTGCGCCTCGACGTAGTCGCGCGCATGGCCCCAGTCGCGCCGCGCGTCGAGGTTGCCGAGATACAGGCACTGCTGCAGGCCGTGGATGACGCGGGCCAGGCCCCGCGTGATCTTGCGCGTCACGAAGGTCTCGCCACGGATCGGCGACTCGTGGTTGAAGAGGATGCCGTTGCAGGCATACATGCCGTAGGACTCGCGATAGTTGACCGTGATCCAGTAGGCATACAGCTTGGCCACGCCATAAGGCGAGCGCGGATGGAACGGAGTGGATTCACGCTGCGGCGTTTCGCGCACCAGGCCGTACAGTTCGGACGTCGATGCCTGGTAGATGCGGCAGCGATCCTTGAGGCCGAGGATGCGCACCGCCTCGAGCAGGCGCAGCGTGCCGAGTCCGTCGGCATTGCCGGTGTATTCGGGCTCCTCGAACGAGACGGCGACGTGGCTCTGCGCGGCGAGGTTGTAGATTTCGTGCGGCTCGACTTCCTGGACCACGCGCATGAGGCTGCTCGAATCGGTCAGGTCGCCGTAGTGCAGGGTCAGTGCCGGTCCGCTCTCGTCCAGTTCGCTGTAGAGATGATCGATGCGCTCGGTGTTGAACGACGACGCGCGGCGCTTGATACCGTGCACCTCATAGCCCCTGGCCAGAAGCAATTCGGCCAGATAGGCGCCATCCTGGCCAGTGATGCCGGTAACCAACGCACGTTTCTTTTCCATCGGCGAATCTGCTTGCAGGTATGGGGGAGGGCCGGCCCGGATGAGCGGCGCGAGGTGGCCGATGGTAGCGATGGCCGGCTTCGGGGTACAGCCCGAATCGCTAGCCGGCCTTCAGGACGCTGCGGCCACGGCCGATGCCGTAGTAGGCCATCCCCGCCGATTCGATCGCCGCCGGATCGAAGATGTTGCGGCCGTCGAAGATCACCGGGGACTTCAGGGCGTCGCGGATCCGCCCGAGATCGGGGCTGCGGAACGCCTTCCACTCGGTGACGATGACCAGCGCATCGGCGCCGTCCAGCGCGGCGTACTGCGAGTCGCACAATTCGAGGTCGGGGCGATTCCCGTAGATGCGACGCACTTCCTCGTGTGCCTCGGGATCGTGGGCACGGACGCCGACGCCGCTGCTCCACAGCTTCTCCAGCAGGGTGCGGCTCGGCGCCTCGCGCATGTCGTCGGTGTTCGGCTTGAAGGCCAGGCCCCAGAGCGCGATCCGCAAACCGTCGAGCCTGCCATCGAAGTGGCGGCTGATGAGCTCGAACAGGCGCTCCTTCTGCGCCGCGTTGGTCGCCTCGACCGCGCTCAGCACGCGCGGCTCGTAACCTTCGCTGCGCGCGATATGCTCGAGCGCCTTGACGTCCTTGGGGAAACAGGAGCCGCCATAGCCGGCGCCCGGATAGATGAAGTGGTAGCCGATGCGCGGATCCGAGCCGATGCCCAGGCGCACCTGTTCGACGTCGGCGCCGACGCGCTCGGCGATGTTGGCGATCTCGTTCATGAAACTGATCTTGGTCGCCAGCATCGCATTGGCGGCGTACTTGGTGAGTTCGGCGGAACGCACGTCCATCAGCACGATGCGGTCGTGGTTGCGATTGAACGGCGCGTACAGGGTGCGCAGGATCGAAATCGCGCGCGTGCTGTTGCTGCCAATGATGATGCGATCAGGACGCAGGCAATCCTGCACGGCGTCGCCTTCCTTGAGGAATTCCGGATTGGAGACGACGTCGAATGCCGTGTCGTTGCCACGCGCGGCGAGTTCCGCGGCGATGGTGTTGCGGACGAGGTCGGCCGTGCCCACCGGCACCGTCGACTTGTTGACGACGACCGCGGGCTTTTCCAGCGCGCGGCCAATGGTGCGGGCTACGTCGAGCACGTGCGAGAGGTCGGCGCTGCCGTCCTCCTCGGGAGGCGTTCCCACGGCAATGAAGATGACCTCGCCATGGGCGATTGCGGCGTTCGCGTCGGTGGTGAAGCGCAGGCGCCCCGCGGCGTGGTTTTCGGCCACCAGTGGCGCCAGGCCCGGCTCGAAGATCGGTATCTCGCCGCGCTCCAGTCGCGCGACCTTGAGCGCATCAACATCGACGCAGATCACGTCGTTGCCTACCTCGGCTAGACAGGTGCCGGTCACCAGGCCGACATAGCCCGTTCCGAAAATTGCGATACGCATTGGTCAGTCTCCTGGTCGGCCATGCGACCTGGGCAGGATACAAGTTTGTACCGGCCGCCAGTGCGCTTGTTGTTCGACACGCCCATAAACGCCGATGGCGTGCCGGAAACCGGCACGCCATCGGGTTGCAGCGGACTACGGGTTACTTCTTCTCGGTAGCGGCCGGAGCAGCCTTTTCGGCGCCCGTCTCGATCGAGATCAGCTTGACGTCGAAGACCAGGGTCGCGTTCGGGCCGATCGTCGGCGGCGCATTCTCGCCATAGGCCAGTTCGGCCGGGATGACCAGCTTGTACTCGGAGCCGACCGGCATCAGCTGCAGGCCCTCGGTCCAGCCCTTGATCACGCCATTGAGCGGGAACGTCGCCGGCTGGCCGCGGTCGATCGAGCTGTCGAACTTGGTGCCATCGATCTTGGTGCCGGTGTAGTCGACCTTGACCGTGTCGGTTTCCTTCGGCTTCGGGCCGGTGCCCTGCTTGACGACTTCGTACTGCAGGCCGGAAGCAGTGGTCTTCACGCCGGCCTTGGCCTTGTTCTTGGCCAGGAACGCGTCACCTTCCTTCTTGTTTTTCTCGGCGGCGACCTTTTCCTCGGCGACGCGCTTGGCCTGGAGCTTCTGCATGAATTCCTGGCGAACCTGCTGGCCTTCTTCCTGGGTCATCAGGGTCTTGCCGCCGTTGAATTCGTCCTGCATGGCCTGCATGACGATCTTGAGGTCCAGCTCGTCCTTGATCTGGGTGAGGCCGCGGCCGACATCGGCGCCGACCATGTAGCTGACCTTGTCTTTTTCGGTCTTCAGCGAAGCGTCGACGGCCAGGGCATTGCCGGCGCCGAATGCCGTGGTCAAGGCCATGGCAATGAGGGTCTTGCGCACAAAACGGGTCATGTATGAGAACTCCTGGGAAAAGCGATTGAGGACGGCAGCTGGCCGCCCGACAGAATCTGCATCGTCAAGCGGGCCGCATATTGTGGCGGGGGTCGCCTGTGTTTGCCAACAGCCCCGGATATTTCACGTTCGCCCCTTTCACATGCGCCCCCGCTCCGCACCGGGAAAAATAAACTGCGCCGGGGTTCCCGGATTCTGCTGAACAAGGCGAACTTTTCCGTTCATCCGGGCTGGCGGGTCGGGCTGACCGGGCGCAATGGAAGCGGAAAATCGACCCTGCTGGCCCTGATTTCCGGCGAAATCGGCCCCGATGCCGGCCATTTCCAGCGACCCGGCGAATGGGTGCTCGCCCATGTCCGGCAGGAGACGCCGGACACCGATTCAAGCGCGCTCGACCATGTGCTCGACGGCGATGCCGAATTCCGCCGGCTGGAGCGCGAACTGTCCCTCGCGGAAGCCGACGAGGATGCGGCCAGGCAGGCCGAGCTGCATGCGCGGCTCGACGCCATCGGCGGTTATGCGGCGCGGGCCCGAGCCGCCGAGCTCATGTACGGACTGGGATTCCGCAACGCCGACTCCGCCCGGCCGGTCGCGTCGTTCTCGGGCGGCTGGCGCATGCGCCTGAACCTCGCCCAGGCCCTGATGTGCCGGTCCGACCTGCTGCTCCTCGACGAACCGACCAACCACCTCGACCTTGATGCAGTGCTCTGGCTCGAGGATTGGCTGCGCCGCTACCCGGGAACGCTGATCGTCGTTTCGCATGATCGCGAGTTCCTCGACGCGGTCGTCACCCATGTGCTGCATCTCGCCGACCAGGATGCCGAAATCTTCGCCGGCTCGGTCAGCCGCTTCGAGCGCAAGCGCGCCGAACGCCTCGCCCAGCACCAGGTCCTGCACGAACGCCAGCAGCGCGAACGCGCCCACATGCAGTCCTTCATCGACCGCTTCAAGGCGAAGGCGACCAAGGCGCGCCAGGCGCAGAGCAGGCTCAAGGCGCTCGAACGCATGACCGAGATCGCGCCGATCCGCGTCGAGTCCGGCATCCAGTTCGAGTTCCTCGCCCCGCCCGGCCTGCCCGATCCGTTGCTGGTCCTCGACGAGGCGGCGACCGGCTATGCCGGCCAGGTCGTCGTCGGCGGCATCCGGCTCAGCCTGCGCGCTGGGCAGCGCCTCGGCCTGCTCGGCGCCAACGGCGCCGGCAAGTCGACCCTGATCAAGCTGATCGCCGGCAGCAACCCGCTGCTGTCCGGCGAACGGCGGGAAAACAAGGGGTTGTCGATCGGCTACTTCGCCCAGCACCAGCTCGAGCAGCTCGATCCCGATGCGACGCCGGTGCAGCACCTGCTGCGCCTGGACACCAGCCTCGGCGAGGCGGCGGCACGCGACTACCTCGGTCGGTTCGGCTTCCAGGGCGAGCGCGCGCTGGCCGGCGTGGCGCCGTTTTCCGGTGGCGAGAAAGCCCGCCTGGCCCTCGCCCTGGTGATCTGGAAGCGCCCCAACCTGTTGCTCCTGGATGAGCCGACCAACCACCTCGATATCGATACGCGCGAGGCGCTCGCCGAAGCGCTCCAGGATTTCACCGGCGCCGTGGTCATCGTTGCCCACGATCGCGCCCTGCTGCGCAGCTGTTGCGACGAATTCCTCCTCGTCGAGGACGGTCGCGTGCAGGACTTCGACGGCGACCTCGAGGACTACGCGGCGCGGGTCGCGCGGCGGCGCGCGGGTGCTCCCGGAAACCCTGCGGCCAGCGCCCCGTCACGCCGCGACGAGCGCCGTGAGCGCGCCGACCTGCGCTCCCAGGAGGCACCGCTGCGCAAGGAAATCCAGCGCATCGAGAAGCGCCTCGCTCAGCTCGAATCGGAGCGGGCCGAAATCGAAAGCGCGCTGGCCAGACCCGAACTGTATGACGGCGCGCAGGCCAGCGCGATTGCCGAACTGGGCAGCCGGCGCGCCATCGTCACGGCAGAGATCGAAGCGCTGGAGGACGCCTGGCTGCACACCCAGGATGCCCTGACCCAGCGTGCCTGAAGCGGGCGCGGCCGGACCCGCCGCCGTCGCCGGGCAGCTTGTCCGGGGATATTTCCGGGACATTCACGCCGCGCCGGGACGGCGCCCCGCAAAAAGCCGCCGCGAGGCCCTATAATCGTCGCCGTTCCGGCAAAGCCAGACGCCCGCTCCAACGCAATGCCCGGACAACCCTTGCGTGACCCGCTCGCCGGGATCGACATCCCGCATGCGCATTCCGATGCGGCTGCGCGGCGGCAATGCGCTTGTATGTAGAACCTACTGCCAGGAAACCCGATGTCCCAGTTGATCGCACCCCATGGTGGCCACCTCGTTGATGGCCTCGTCCCTGCTGCCGAAGTCGAATCCCTCAAGCGCAAGGCCGGCGCATTGCCGTCCTGGGACCTGACACCGCGCCAGCTGTGCGACCTGGAAATGCTGCTGACCGGTGCGTTCTCGCCGCTGCGCGGCTTCATGGTGCGCAGCGATTACGAATCCGTGCGCGACACGATGCGCCTGACCGACGGCAACCTGTGGCCGATGCCGGTCACGCTCGACGTCGACCAGAAGTTCGCCGCGGCGATGGGCGATGCGAAACAGATCGCCCTGCGTGATCCGGAAGGCGTCATCCTCGCCGTCCTCGATGTGGAGGACCGCTGGGAGCCCGATCGCGCGCTCGAGGCGCAGCAAGTATTCGGCACCAGCGACCGCAAGCATCCGAGCGTGAGCCACCTGCTGGAGCGCAGCCATCCGCTCTACCTGGGCGGCAAGGTGCATGGCCTGGAATTGCCGCGCCATTACGATTTCGGTCACCTGCGCTCGACGCCGGCGGAGCTGCGCGCGCTGTTCACCAAGCTGGGCTGGTCGCGCATCGTCGCGTTCCAGACGCGCAACCCGATGCATCGCGCGCATCTCGAGCTGACCTTCCGCGCCGCGCAGATCGCCGAGGCCAACCTGCTCATCCATCCGGTCGTCGGCCTGACCAAGCCCGGCGACATCGACCACTACACGCGCGTGCGCTGCTACGAGAAGCTGCTGCGCCACTACCCGGACCAGACCACCAGCCTGTCCCTGCTCAACCTGGCCATGCGCATGGGCGGCCCGCGCGAAGCGCTATGGCACGCGATCATCCGCAAGAACCATGGCTGCACCCATTTCATCGTTGGCCGCGACCATGCCGGCCCGGGCCAGGACAGCACGGGCAAGCCGTTCTACGGTCCCTACGATGCGCAGACCCTGGTCGCCGAGCACCAGGCCGAAATCGGCATCACCATGGTGCCGTTCCAGGAGATGGTCTACGTGCAGGAACGCGCCCAGTACATGCCGGCCGACGAGGTCAAGGACGGCGATACCGTGCTCAACATTTCCGGCACCGAATTGCGCCGTCGCCTGCAGGAAGGCCTCGACATCCCCGACTGGTTCACCTATCCCGAAGTCATCGAGGAGTTGCGCCGCACGCACCCGGCCCGCCACAAGCAGGGCTTCACGGTGTTCTTCACCGGCCTCTCGGGCTCGGGCAAGTCGACCATCGCCAACGCCCTGCTCGTGCGCCTGCTCGAGCTCGGCACGCGTCCGGTGACCCTGCTCGATGGCGACATCGTGCGCAAGAACCTGTCCAGCGAACTTGGCTTCTCGAAGGAACACCGCGACCTCAACGTGCAGCGCATCGGCTTCGTCGCCGCCGAGATCACCAAGAACGGCGGCATCGCGATCTGCGCGCCGATCGCACCGTACAAGGGCTCGCGCGATATCGTCCGCGAAAACGTCAGTGCCGGCGGCGTCTTCGTCGAGATCCACGTGTCGACGCCGCTGGAGACCTGCGAAGGCCGCGACCGCAAGGGCCTCTACGCCCTCGCCCGCGCCGGCAAGATCAAGGAATTCACCGGCATCAGCGATCCCTACGAAGTGCCCGAGAATCCCGAAATGCGCATCGACACGACCACCCTGCCGCCCGACCAGGCCGTGCAGCAGATCGTGCTCAAGCTGGAAGCGCTGGGGTTGATCCGGCCGGCGCAGTAAAGCGGGGAGTTGGGAATTGGGAATGGGGAATGGGGCGTTGCAGAAGCGAGTCCAGACCCGCACCTGCCCGCGTTCTGGAATCGCGTTGCCTGTTGCGCCTTGCAATCAGGCCTGAAGTCCGTGCTCCTGTAGGAGACGGCTTCAGCCGCGATGCTTCTCGCTCAGCCGCCAATGAGCATCGCGGCTGAAGCCTGCTCCTGCAAAAAGCGGGCGAGCGCGCATCGCCTACTGACTATTTTGATAATTCCTGGCGCTATTGAGTCTGAATAGCGGGCCCGGGCGCATCAATCAGTGCCTCGATCTTCGCCACCAGTTCCTTGTCATCCGGCTTGACCTTGCTGGCGAAGTCGGCGACGACGTTGCCGTTGCGGTCGACCAGGTACTTGTAGAAGTTCCAGCTCGGATAGCGGCCGCCGGACGCTGACGCCAGCCTGGCGTAGAACGGATTCGCAGCGCCCTCCTTCACCTGCACCTTCTCGAACATCGGGAACTTGACCCCGTAGGTCAGGGTGCAGAATTCCCTGATCTCGGCCTCGGTGCCCGGCTCCTGGCCGGCGAAATCGTTCGACGGAAAGCCGAGCACGGCGAACCCGCGCGACGAATACTTCGCGTGCAGTTTCTCCAGCGCGTCGTATTGCGGCGTGTATCCGCATTTGCTCGCCGTGTTGACGATCAGCAGCACCTTGCCGCCATAGGTCTTGCACAGATCGACCTTGCCTTCGCCGGCGAGCGGGCGGAACTCGACGTTGAGCAGATCGCTGCAGGCCTGCGCCGTGAAGCTGGCGGCAAGCAGGTAGAGCGCGAGCAGGATGCGGGGCATGGCTTGTGACTCCGGGATTCGGGATGACCAGCCATTCGGCTGTTAAAGACCGGGATTCGGGAATGGGGAATGGTACAAGCGGCCAGTCCGATCCTTCAGCCTACCGTGCAACCGCGATGCCTGGCAAAGCGAAACCTCTCACTCCTGCGTCTGATCCCAGCGCTTTGCTTTTTCTTCTACCCATTCCCCATTCCCCATTCCCTATTCCCTATTCCCGGCATCACCCCTATTGACACCCCGAGATTAGGTGTTATAGTTACCTACAACACTATCTCATCAAATGACCTCGAGGAGGTCGCCATGAACCATCTGATCCGCGTTCGACTGATGCTGGCCCTGGCCATATCCGCCACTGTCGGTGCATTGGGTTTCAGCCATTCCGGTACGCAGACCCTGGCCTCGCCGGTCGCTGCAGAGGCCGGTGCCGCGCAGGCCGAGATCATTCCGACCTTGCCGACCATTTACGTTCGCGCCGACGCCGAGATTCCGACCCTGCCGCTGGTGGTCGTCCGCGCAGACGCTCCGGCGGATGGAGGCCAGGAAATCTCCCTGGCGCAGGTCTCGACAGCGGGCGGCGCGCCGTCACTCGGCATGCCCGATGTGCTGCCTCATGTGCGTCTGGACATGCCCTACTATTCGTTTGGCAAGTTGCTGCCGCGCACGATCAAGGAATAGCCCGATGAGCATGGTTTGGAGCGACAACACACCGATCTATCGCCAGCTTCGCGACCGCGTCGTGGCCATGATCCTCGACGGTGTGCTCAAGCAGGGAGATGCGCTGCCCTCGGTTCGCCAGGTGGCAGCGGATTTCCAGATCAATCCGATCACGGTATCCAAGGCCTACCAGGAACTCGTCGACGAGAACCTGGTGGAAAAACGCAGGGGGTTGGGAATGTACGTCACCGAGGGCGCACGCAGCGCCTTGCTGAAATCCGAACGCGAACGCTTCCTCAACGAGGAGTGGCCATCGCTGTTTGCCCGTCTCGAACGCATGGGGCTCGATCTGGAAACCCTGATCAGGCACGCACCGAAACACGAGGGGAATTCGAAATGAGTGCTGTTGTACACGCCCGCAAGCTGAGCAAGAAGTACGGGTCCACGATCGCCCTCGACGCCGTCGATTTCGAGATCGAAGCCGGACGCATCGTCGGCCTGATCGGTCCGAACGGCGCCGGCAAGACGACCGCGCTGAAGGCCATCCTGGGCCTCAGCGAGTTCGACGGCGAGCTGTCCGTGCTCGGCCTCGATCCGAGGACCGAGCGTCCGAAGCTGATGGAACAGGTCTGCTTCATCGCCGATGTCGCGGTCCTGCCGCGCTGGATCCGCGTTGGCGAAGCCATCGATTTCGTCGGCGGCGTACATCCGCGGTTCTCGCGCGAAAAATGCGAGGCCTACCTCGCCCACACCAAGATCAAGCCGGGCATGCGCGTGCGCGAACTGTCCAAGGGCATGATCGTGCAGTTGCACCTGGCACTGGTCATGGCCATCGATGCGCGCGTGCTGGTCCTCGACGAGCCGACCCTGGGCCTCGACATCCTCTATCGCAAGACCTTCTACGAGAACCTGCTCTCGGAGTACTTCGACGAGAACAAGACGATCATCGTCACCACCCACCAGGTCGAGGAAGTGGAGCACATCCTCACCGACCTGATCTTCATCCGTGACGGCAAGATCGTCCTCGATGCGTCGATGGACGAGATCGGCGACCGTTACGCGGAAATCATGGTCAATCCCGACAAGGCCGAAGCAGCGCGTGCACTGAATCCGCTCAGCGAACGCCAGATCTTCGGAAAGTCGATCTTCCTGTTCGACGGCGTCGACCGCTCCAGGCTTGCCGATCTCGGTGAACTGCACAAGCCGAGCATCGCCGACCTGTTCGTCGCCACAATGAAAGGAACCTACGCATGAACACGTTTGGATGGCTGGTCAAACGCGAATACTGGGAGCACAAGGGCGGCTTCTACTGGGCGCCGATCTGGGTCAGCGGCGTGATGCTGCTGTTGACGGTGCTCGGCATCGTCGTTGCCGAGGTCTTCGCCTCGCGCGTCGAGGTCCATGGCGCCATACCGTGGCGCGAGATTTCCGAAAGGATGAGCAGCGGCGACTTCGTCCATGCCGGCACCGGCCTCGATGTCGCCTACGTCGCCCTGGCCGGGCTGCTCTGCGTCGTCCTGTTCTTCGTCGTCTTCTTCTACCTGCTCGGCGCCCTTTACGACGACCGTCGCGACCGCAGCGTGCTGTTCTGGAAATCGCTGCCGGTCTCCGACAGTTCGACGGTCCTGTCGAAAGTCGCCGCCGCCGTGCTGTTGGCGCCGCTGATCTCGATGGCGGTCGCCACCGTGGCTTACTTCGCCCTGCTCGTCATGGTCTCCATCTGGGCGCTGCTGCACGGGATCAACCCGCTTCCGGCCATCGGCGCGTCGCATACGATCGGCCTGTTCTGGCGCATGATGCTGACCATTCCGCTTGATGCAATGATCGCCCTGCCCACCGCCGGCTGGCTGCTGTTCTGGTCGGCCTATGCACGCAGCAAGCCGTTCCTGTGGGCCGTCCTGGTGCCGTTCTTCGCGTTCATCGCGAACAGCTGGATCGGCCTGATGGGATTGCCGCACCTGAGCAAGGAATTCCTCTACAAGGAAGTCATCGCCCGCCTGCTGTTCGGCGTGTTCCCCGGCTGGTGGCTCGACGATGGCGGCAGGTTCCACTTCACGCGTGACGTCCTTCGAGGCGACGACATGCTCGAGCTGTTCAACCCGGCCAACGTGTACGGCATTCTCGCGACGCCGGGCGTCTGGATCGGTGCGGCCGCCGGCATCGCCCTGATAGCGGTCGCGATCTGGTTGCGCCGCACCCGCATCGAAACGTCGACCTGACCGGGTCGGCCCGACTGGCGGACATGAATCGGCCCGGCACGGTTACCCGTGCCGGGCCGAAGGTCCATCAACAGGCCGGAGATCGCCCCGAACGTTCGGGAACCCGGCTGGTCCGTCCTACTTCAGGGTGCTGTTCAGCACCTGGTACTTGTTGGCGCCCTCGCTGCCGATGCCGATCTGGTTCAGGTTGAGCAAGCCAATCAGCCACATGCGCAACAGCCGGCTGCCTTCACGGCGCACGACGACCGCCGCACCGTTGCCGGTGTAGATCGTATCCGCGCGACGCAAGCCGGAAACCTCCACGCGCTCGCTGATCCGCTTTCCCTCGTTGTAGCGCTTTTCCAGGGCAATGCGTACCGCATCCGTGTCACCCGGTTCGGCCACGACCAGCATGACCGGTGCGGTCGGATCATTGACCGCCGGGGCAGCAGGCGGCTCCGACGCTGGCGCCTGCTCGGCCACAGTCGCCGCGGGCGCCGGCGTTGCGGGCCTTGGCGCGACCGCGGGAGGCGGGGCCTGCACCTGCGGAGCAGCCGGGGCCGCTGGCGGAGCCTCGACGACGGCGCGCGACGGCGGCGGCACCGGAAGGTCTTCGGCGACCGGTTCGGGGCTGGGCGCCACTGCTGCCGGCGGCGGCGTGCGTTTCGGCTCGACCTTGCTCGCAACTGCCGGCTTCGGCTCGGGCCTGGGCTCCGGCTTGGCCGGCTCCTCGACCTTGTCCTCGATGCGCACGAGCACGGTTTCGTAAAACCCGTCCTTGAGCACCACGTCGGCATTGCCACCGGCGCGGATCTTCGCCGCGATCTGCGCATGCCAATGCTGCGGGGCGGTCACGACGAGACGCTTGCCGGACGACGCCGCCTGGCGGCCGAGCGCCGACAGTTGCGAGTTGGCCGCGCCGCTGGTGAACTGCTCCGCGCTGATGTCGGTGTTCTGCTGCGCCCAAGCGCTACTGGCGAGAATCGCCATCAGCAGGAGAAAACGCTTCTTCATCTGATCACTCCACTATCCGTATAGTCCGAAAACAATTCCTGGAACTTGTAGGTTCCGCGCATCCGCGGCATGTGCCAAAGGCCACGCGGCGCCCGCACTCGTAGCAAGAATCGGGCCGCGCCGTTGACCGGCGCGATCGCCGCAAGCCCGGGCCGAAACCCGGCGATGCCGCTCAGCCGCCAGCCGACCCGCCCTGGATGCCGCCTTTTGTCAGGGTCAACGGGTCAAGCAGTTCCTTGAGCTGCTTGCGCGACAATCCGGTGGTTTCCAGGGCGACGTCGATGATCGGCCGCCCTTCCTTGTAAGCCTGCTTGGCAGTCGCCGCACCAACGTCGTAGCCGATCACCGAATTGAGCGCGGTGACCAGGATCGGATTGCGGTCCAGCGCCTGGCGGATGTTGTCCTCGCGCACCTTGAACCCGGCGATCGACTTGTCGGCCAGCGCCCGTGAGGCATTGGCCAGGATTTCGATCGACTGCAGCAGGTTCAGTGCCACGACCGGCAGCATGACGTTGAGCTGGAAATTGCCGCTCTGCCCGGCGATCGTGATCGTGGTGTCGTTGCCGATGACCTGGGCGCAGACCATGGCCATCGCCTCGGGGATGACCGGATTGACCTTGCCGGGCATGATCGACGAGCCTGGCTGCAAGGCCGGCAGTTCGATCTCGCCGAGGCCGGCGAGCGGGCCGGAGTTCATCCAGCGCAGGTCGTTGGCGATCTTGAGCAGGCCGACGGCAAGCGTTTTAAGCTGGCCGGAAAGCTCGACGGCTGCATCCTGGGTGCTGATGCCCTCGAAATAATTGCCGGCGGTTTCGAATCGTACGCCGGTCATGCGCGTCAGCTCGGCGCAGATGGACGCGCCGAGCTTCGGGTCGGCGTTGATGCCGGTGCCGACGGCGGTCCCGCCCTGCGGCAATTTGCGCACGCGCTTGAGTGCGTCGTTGAGCCTGTCGATGTTGGACGCGACCTGCGCCGACCAGCATCCCAGTTCCTGTCCGAAAGTGACGGGCATTGCGTCCATCAGGTGCGTGCGGCCGGTCTTGGCCACCTTCTTCAGTTCCTTCGCGCGCTTGTCCAGCGTCGACTTCAGGTGGGCCAACGCCGGCAGCAGCTGTTCGCTGACGGTGAGCACGGCACTGAGCTGGATCGCCGTGGGAATGACATCGTTGGACGATTGCCCGTTGTTGACGTCGTCGTTCGGATGGACCCTGGTTCCGGCCGCCGCGGCGACATGCGCGATGACCTCGTTGGCATTCATGTTCGACGAGGTACCGGAACCGGTCTGGAACACGTCGATCGGGAAATGCGCGTCGAACTCGCCCCTGGCAACGCGTTCGGCGGCCTTGCGGATCGCCTTGGCCTGGGTCTTCTTGAGATGACCGAGGTCTGCATTGGCCTGCGCCGCGGCCGACTTGACCAGGCCGAGCGCGCGAATGAACTCGCGCGGCATGGTAAGGCCGGAGATCGGGAAATTCTGCACAGCCCGCTGGGTCTGTGCGCCATAAAGGGCATCGGCTGGCACCTTGAGTTCGCCCATGCTGTCGCGTTCGATGCGGAAGTCGCTCATCGCTGGTTCCTGGAGGGAAGTCGGAGTGGGGGAATCGCCAATTATAGCCGGTCAGGCGCCTGCTCCGGTCCGCCGGCAAGCAAGGTCTTTCGGCATATCCTGCGCTATCCCGGCAAGACGGCCAGCGGCGATCCGGCGTCGCGGCAACGAGGCGTTCGGAAGGGACGCGCGCGAATGTTAGACTCCGCAACCCGACGACTTCCGCTCGAGCGATGCTGTCCAACGTTCTCTATATCCTTGCAGCGTTCCTGCTGGTCATCCTGAACGGCTTTTTCGTCGCAGCCGAGTTCGCCCTCGTGAAACTGCGCCATACCCAGGCCGTGGGCCTGGCGGAGCGGATCGGCTGGCGCGGGCGCATCCTGCTCGGCGTGCACGAGCACCTCGACGCCTACCTATCGGCCTGCCAGCTCGGCATCACGCTCTCTTCGCTCGGCCTCGGCTGGATCGGCGAGCCGGCTTTCGCCAGCCTGCTGGAACCCGTTTTCGAGCACTTCGGCGGCCTCGAGCCCGAAACCGTGCACATCATCTCGTTCATCTTTGCGTTCACCATCATTTCGTACCTGCACATCGTGCTCGGCGAGCTGGCGCCGAAATCGCTGGCCATCCGGCGACCCGAGCGCATGTCGGTGTGGACCGCCACGCCGCTGTATGTCTTCTACTGGGCCATGTACCCGGCGATCTGGCTGCTCAATGCAAGCGCCAACTGGATGCTCAAGGTATTTGGACTCGACGAGACCAGCAGCCACGAGCACCACTATTCGCGCGACGAGCTCAAGCTGATCCTGCATGCCAATCGCGCGATCCGCGATTCCAGCGAAACCTTCGCGATGATGAGCCACGCGCTCGATCTGCCCGAACTGGTCGCCGGCGACCTGCTGCGCACGCGCGACCAGCTCGGTGCATTGCACGACGGACAGGACCAGCAGGAAGTACTCAAGGAAATCCGCAAGTCGCAGTTCAGCCGGTATCCCTGGTTCGACGCCGGGTTCGAGCACGTGCGTGGAATCCTGCATGTCAAGGACCTGCTGCTTGCCATGGCCGAGAAGGGCACGATCGGGGACATGACCACCCTGCTGCGGCCGGCGATCGTCGTGCCACTCGATACGCCGGTGCTCGAAATGCTGCGCCGTTTCCGCACCGGGCGCACCCAGTTCGCCCTGGTCACCGAGGAAAGCGGGCGCGTGGTCGGCTTCTTCACCCTGTTCGATGTCGTCCAGATCGTGGTCGGCGACATCGAGGACGAGCACCGCAGCACGCCGGGGCACGCGACCCAGCGCGCGCCCGATGGGTCATTCACGATCCCCGGCAGCCTGCCGATCTACCGGCTGGAGCGGCTGCTCGACCTCGACATCGAATCGCCGGACGAGGTCAATTCGGTCGGCGGCCTGATCGTGCACCGCCTCGAACGCCTGCCCGCCGAGGGCGAGACGCTCGATTTCGAAGGATTCAGCCTCACCGTGCGCACCATGAAGGGCGCGCGCGCGCAGGCCATCGCCGTCAAACCCGACCATCCACCCGCCACCGGACAAAAACCGAAATGAGCCACGCCCTGCTCGCCTTGTCTCCGCTGGATGGTCGCTACGCGGCCAAGGTCGAGGCCCTGCGCCCGATTTTCAGCGAGTTCGGCCTCATGCAGCGGCGCGTGCTGGTCGAGATACGCTGGCTGGTCGCATTGTCCGACGAAGCCGGCATTGCCGAGGTCGCACCTTTTTCGACGATGGCGCGAAGGGCGCTCGAAGAGATCGCGGGGTCGTTCACGGCAAGCGATGGCGAACGCATCAAGGCGATCGAGCGCGAGACCAACCACGACGTCAAGGCGGTCGAGTACTTCATCAAGGAACGCATCGGCGAGCATGCCGAACTGGCGGCCGCCCGCGAGTTCGTGCACTTCGCCTGCACTTCGGAGGACATCAACAACCTCGCCTACGCCCTGATGCTCGGCGATGCACGCAAGCAGGCGCTGCTGCCTGCCCTCGACGCGCTGGACAACCAGCTCAGCGCGCTCGCCCACGCCTTCGCCGACCAGCCCATGCTGTCGCGCACTCACGGGCAGACCGCCTCGCCGACCACGCTGGGCAAGGAAATCGCCAATGTCGTCGCGCGCCTGCGCCGCCAGCGCGCCCAGATCGCCGGGGTCGAACTGCTCGGCAAGATCAACGGCGCCGTAGGCAACTACAATGCGCACCTGGCGGCCTATCCCGAGGTCGACTGGCCGGCGTTTGCGCAGCGCTTCGTCGAGAGCCTGGGGCTCGTCTTCAATGCCTACACGACGCAGATCGAGCCGCACGACTGCATCGCGGAAATCGCCGACGCGACCCGGCGCAGCAACACCGTGCTGGTCGATCTTGCGCGCGATGTGTGGGGCTACATTTCACTCGGCTACTTCCGCCAATCGCTCAAGGCCGGCGAAGTCGGCTCCTCGACCATGCCGCACAAGGTCAACCCGATCGACTTCGAGAACGCCGAGGGCAATTTCGGCATCGCCAATGCCCTGTTCGGGCATTTCGCCGAAAAACTGCCGATCAGCCGCTGGCAGCGCGACCTGACCGATTCGACCGTATTGCGCGCGCTCGGCACGGCGTTCGGGCATACCCAGGTCGCGCTCGATTCGCTGGCCAAGGGCATTGGCAAGCTGCAGATCGATCCCGCGCGCCTGGACGCCGACCTCGACGCCAGTTGGGAAGTTCTCGCCGAGGCCGTGCAGACGGTGATGCGCCGGCATGGCCTGCCGAATCCCTACGAGCAGCTCAAGGCCCTGACCCGTGGCCAGGGAATCACGCGCGAATCGATGCGCGCATTCATCGACTCGCTGGCCCTGCCGGACGCCGAAAAGCGTCGACTGCTCGCACTGACACCGGCCGGCTATA
Organism: Dokdonella sp.; assembly: GCA_036734345.1. Taxonomy (GTDB): domain Bacteria; phylum Pseudomonadota; class Gammaproteobacteria; order Xanthomonadales; family Rhodanobacteraceae; genus Dokdonella. The sequence continues at coordinate 47,856 of DAIMYT010000009.1, forward strand.
CCGGCCTGGCAAGAAAACTCGCGCAATCGATCTGATCGAACCTTCCACCGGAGGAATCCGCGTGCCGTCCTGCTCGAACCTGCCAGCCTGGTTGCTCGTCGCTGGCGCCTGCCTGCCGACACATCTGCCTGCAAGCGAAGCCGCCGCCGGATGTCCTGCGGACGCGGGCTGGAAAGATCCTGCCGGCGCACGCAGCTGTCCCGACGCAAGGATCGCCGCGGAAATCAGAATGCCCGGGAGCAGTCCATGATCGAAGTGGAAGCGAGCGCAAGACATTTCCTCGGCATGCCGGCGGCCCGCTTCCTGCGCGATTACTGGCAACGACGCCCGCTGCTGATCCGCCAGGCCTTCCCCGGATTCCGGAGTCCGCTGAGCCCAGACGACCTCGGCGGCCTCGCCTGCGAGGATTTCGCGCTGTCGCGGCTCGTCGTGCACGATCCGCAGGAGGATCGCTGGTCGTTGCGCAGCGGGCCGTTCGCCGAAGCGGATTTCGCCGGGCTGCCGCGCTCGCACTGGAGCCTGCTCGTGCAGGACGTCGACAAGTGGGATGCCGACGTCGCCGCCCTGCTCGGGCACTTCGATTTCCTGCCAAGCTGGCGCGTCGACGACGTCATGGTCAGCTACGCGGAGGACGGAGGCTCGGTCGGCCCGCACGTCGACCAGTACGACGTGTTCCTGCTGCAGGGGCTGGGCCGGCGACGCTGGCAGATCAGCGACGATCCGGCAGCGCCGAAGGCGTTTCGCGACGATGTCGAACTGAAGTTGCTGCGCACGTTCGCGCCGACCCACGAGTGGCTGCTCGAACCTGGCGACATGCTCTACCTGCCGCCCGGCATTGCCCACCACGGCATTGCCGAAGGCGCCTGCCTGACCTTTTCGATCGGCATGCGCGCGCCTGCCCTGGCCGAGATGGTGGCGGATTTCGCCGGGCACGTGGCGGAGCGGCTGGGCGAGGAATTGCGCTACACGGACGCGGGGATTTCGCCGGCCAGGGCCGCTGGAGAGATCGATGACGCCGCCATGGAAAGAATCGCACAGGCGCTCAAGGATTCGTTGGCGGTGCAGACGTCTCCGCTGCGTGGTTGGTTCGGCTCCTTCATCACGCGCTACCGCGCGGCCCACGAGGCGATTCCGCGCAGCAAGCCCTTGATCGCGGCGGAGTTGATCCGCAGGTTGAAGGCGGGCGCGAGCCTTGCGGCGAATCCATGGTCGCGATTCGCCTGGTGCGCGGATCGCAAGGCGGCGATCCTGTTCGTGGCGGGCGAACAGTACGCCTGCGCGCGCGGGCTCGCCGAGAGGCTGTGCCGGCGCCAGCCGATTTCCGCCGCGGATCTGGACCTCGCCGATGCCGCGACCATCGAGTTGCTGCTCGCCCTCGTCAATGGCGGGCACCTTGCCCTCAGCCGCACCCGGAGCAAGCCATGATCAACAACGAATTCAGCGTGGAACCCGCGACCTGGCCCGCCGACATGGCCGAACTGCGTGCGGTCAGGACCGAAGTCTTCGTGCTCGAGCAGGAAGTGCCCGAGGACGAGGAATGGGACGAATTCGACGCCCACTCGCAGCACGTGCTGGCCCGCGACGCCACGGGCAAGCCGGTCGGCACCGGCCGGCTGACGCCGAAAGGCACGATCGGGCGCATGGCCGTGCTGCGCGAATGGCGCGGCAAGGGCGTCGGCGAAGCGATCTTGCGCGTGCTGCTCGAAATCGCCCGCGAACGCCACTTCACGCAGATCGAGATCCATGCGCAAACGCACGCCATGGGCTTCTACGAGCGCGCCGGGTTCGTCGCGTTCGGCGAGGAATTCGACGAATGCGGCATCGCCCATCGCCACATGCGCATCGAGCTTTCCCCGCCCGAGGGACGGCCGCCATTGACGGTGCCACCGAGGCAAGCCGTCGCGCTGGCCAGCAGCGATCGCGAAACGGCGCGGGCGGCCATGCTGGCGGTCATGGCAACCGCACGCCGCGAACTGTGCATCCTCACGCGCGACCTCGATCCTGAGCTGTTCGACGATGCCGGTGTCCTGGAGGCGTTCAAGCATCTCGCTATCGGAGGTCCGCAAATCCAGATCAGGATCCTGTTGCAGGACCCGCTGCGCGCCCGCTCCGATGGACACCGCCTGGCCGCGCTGGCGCATCGCCTGACCAGCGTCTTTACCTTTCGCACGCCGGTCGAGGAAATCGATCGCCATTACGCCGGCAGCTTCCTGACCACCGACCACGGCGCCTGGTACGAGCGCCCGCTGGCCAGCCGGTTCGACGGCGAAGGCAGCACCTGCGCACCCGGTCGAAGGGCGCAACTGCAGGAATTCTTCAACGCGATCTGGGAACGCAGCGAGGAATGCGCCGAGATGCGTCGCCTCGAAATCTGAGGCGTCCGCGTCCCATTCGCCGGCTCCCGGCAGGGCGGCGCGCATGTCCGGCGGCTGAACCGGTCCCGCAATTGCCCGGGAAACGCTGCCGCATTGCAGCAATCGCGGACACCAGTCGCTATAATCCGCAGGTTGCGCGCGAGCCTGACGCATCTTGCTTCGGCCGCGCCTCGAACCCGCCCATCCCGAAACCAATACGGCCCTCCCCGCCAGCACGGAGCCCGCGTGACCTCCCCGACCCTACTCCAGCAGTTCCAGACCACGTCCGCGCTGTCCGGCGGCAATGCGGCCTTCATTGAAGACCTCTATGAAATCTGGCTGGGCGACCCGTCCGGGGTTTCCAGGGCGTGGAACGACTACTTCTCGTCGCTGAAAGGCCGCGCCAATGGCGAAGTGGGGCACTCCGCAGCAATCGCCCGGATCGAAGCCGCCCAGCGGCGCGGCGCAGTCCGCGCAACGGCTCCGGGGTCGGCGGTCGACAATGCCGAGGCACAGAAGCAGGCCGGCGTGCTCAAGCTGGTCACCGCCTACCGCTCGCGCGGCCATCTCGCCGCCAGCCTCGATCCGCTTGACCTGTCGAATACCTTTGGCGAGGAAGAGCTCGCTGCCCTCGGTCTCCTGCCGCGCCCGGCCGCGCCCGACCTTGAGCTCGCCTTCCACGGCCTGTCCAACGCCGATCTCGATACCGAATTCAACACCGGATCGCTGTCCGGCCCGCAACGGCTCAAGCTGCGCGACCTGATCGCCCTGCTCAAGGCCACCTATGCGAGCACGATCGGCGTCGAGTTCATGCATATCTCCGACGCCAGCCAACGCCAGTGGATGCACGAGAAGATGGAGCGCGCCGGCGGCAGGTTCGGCCTCAGCGCCGACGAGAAGAAGCACCTGCTCGGCAAGCTGACCCAGGCCGACGGCCTCGAGCGCTACCTGCACACCAAGTACGTCGGCCAGAAGCGCTTCGGCCTTGAGGGTGGCGACAGCCTGATTCCGATGCTCGACGAGATGTTGCGCCAGGGCGGCAGCGCCGGGCTCAAGGACATGGTCATCGGCATGGCCCATCGCGGCCGCCTCAACGTGCTGGTCAACATCCTCGGCAAGCCGCCCTCCAAGCTGTTCGACGAGTTCGAAGGCCGCTTCGAGCATCACGAAGACCCGGCGCATTCCGGCGACGTCAAGTACCACATGGGCTTCAGCGCCAACGTGCGCACGCCAGGACGCACCGTCCATGTCGCCCTCGCCTTCAACCCCTCGCACCTGGAAATCGTTGACCCCGTGGTGGCCGGGTCGGTGCGCGCGCGCCAGACCCATCGCGCCGACAGCGAACGCGAGCACGTCGTGCCGGTGCTGATCCACGGCGACGCCGCCTTCGCCGGCCAGGGTGTGGTCATGGAGCTCTTCAACATGTCGCAGGCCAACGGATTCTGCGTCGGCGGCACCGTCCACATCGTCATCAACAACCAGGTCGGCTTCACCATCTCGAATCCGCACGACGCGCGCTCGACGCTGTATTGCACGGACGTCGCCAAGATGGTCAACGCGCCGGTCTTCCACGTGAACGGCGACGATCCCGAGGCGGTCCTGTTCGTCGCCCGGCTCGCTTTCGAATACCGCCAGAAGTTCAAGCGCGACGTCGTCATCGACCTGGTCTGCTATCGCCGCCACGGGCACAACGAGGCCGACGAGCCGGCCGCGACGCAGCCGCTGATGTACCAGGTCATCCGCGCGCGCCCGCCGCTGCGCGAGCTCTACAGCGACAAGCTCATCAAGGAGGGCACGCTGGGCGCCGACGAAGCGAAGGCGATGGTCGAGGACTATCGCAAGCTGCTCGAAGCGGGCGCGCCGATTCCCGGCGTCGATGCCGACTACCACGACCCGCACGGCGTCGACTGGTCCAAGCACCTGACCAACGACATCTTCGAGGTCGTCAAGACCGGGATCAGCAAGAAATCGCTGGCCACCGTCAATGCCGAACTGCTGCGCGTCCCGGCCGGGATCACGCTGCACCCGCGCGTGGCGAAGATCTACGCCGATCGCGAGAAGATGGCTGCCGGCCAGCAGGAAATCGACTGGGGCTTCGCCGAAAACCTGGCCTATGGAAGCCTGGTGGCCGATGGCAGCAACCTGCGCCTGGTCGGACAGGATGCCGGTCGCGGCACGTTCTTCCACCGCCATGCCGTCATGCACGACCAGAAGAGCGGCTCGCACCACGTTCCGCTCAAGGGCATCCGCGCCGACGCCAGCGTCGAAGTGATCGACTCGCTGCTCAGCGAGGAAGCCGTCATGGCTTTCGAGTACGGCTACGCCACGGCCAAGCCGAACACGCTGGTCATCTGGGAAGCGCAGTTTGGCGATTTCGCCAATGGCGCCCAGGTCGTGATCGACCAGTTCATCTCTTCCGGCGAGGCCAAGTGGGGCCGTCTCTGCGGCATCGTGCTGCTGTTGCCGCACGGCTATGAAGGCCAGGGCCCGGAGCATTCCTCGGCGCGCCTCGAGCGCTACCTGCAATTGTGCGCGATGGAGAACATGCAGGTCTGCGTGCCGACCACGCCGGCGCAGATGTTCCACATGATGCGCCGCCAGATGCTGCGCGCCTGCCGCAAGCCGCTGATCGTGATGACGCCGAAGTCCCTGCTGCGCCACAAGATGGCGGTTTCCTCGCTGGACGACCTGGTCAATGGCAAGTTCCACCTGGTCATTCCCGACCTGACCGCAACCAACGCGAAGAAGGTCAAGCGCGTCGTGTTCTGTTCCGGCAAGGTCTATTACGACCTCGTCGACGAAGCCGCCAAGCGCGAGATCACGGATGTCGCGATCCTGCGCGTCGAGCAGCTCTACCCGTTCCCGCGTGCCGAAGTGAAGGCCGAGCTGGAAAAGTATCCCGGCGCGAAGGAAGTCATCTGGTGCCAGGAAGAGCCGATGAACCAGGGCGCCTGGTACCAGATCAAGCACCATTTCCAGGCTGTCGTCTCGAGCAAGCACACGATCGCCTACGCGGGCCGGCCACGTTCGCCGGCGCCGGCTTGCGGGCACCTGGCGCGCCACATCGCCGAACAGGCTGCCCTGGTCGAGCTCGCGCTGGTCTCGCCGATCAGCAGCGACTACGCTCTGGAATAGCGCGGGCCCAGGCCCGATATCCCGACAAACCTTAAAAATCCGACGCACTGCATGCACGCCCCAGGACAGTACTCATGAGCCTAGAAATCAAAGTTCCGGTTCTACCCGAATCCGTCGCCGACGCAACCATCGCCACCTGGCACAAGAAGCCGGGCGACGCAGTGAAGCGCGACGAGAACCTCGTCGACCTCGAGACCGACAAGGTCGTGCTCGAGGTCCCGGCACCCGCCGATGGCGTGCTCAAGTCGATCAGCGCCGAGACCGGCGCCACGGTGACCAGCGGCGAGCTGCTCGGAGTCATCGAGGAAGGTGCCGCTGCCGCCGCAACGGGCGACAAGAAGGAAAGCAAGGACGAGAAGAAAGCCGAGGCGCCGAAGGCCGCGGACAAGTCCGACAAGGGTGCAGGCAAGGCGCCAGCCAAGGGTGTCGAGGAGCTTTCCCCGGCCGGACGCCGTGTCGCCAGCGAGGAAAACATCGATCCGGCCAAGGTCGAAGGCACGGGACGCGACGGCCGCGTCACCAAGGAAGACCTCGTCAAGCATGCGAAGTCCCCGGCGCCGACCGCTACGAAGGCGGCCGCCGCGCCAACCCCGGGCGAGCGCCCGGAAGAACGCGTGCCGATGACGCGCATGCGCGCCAAGATCGCCGAGCGGCTGATGCAATCGAAGAACTCGATCGCCATGCTGACCTCGTTCAACGAAATCAACCTGGCCCAGGTCGCGAAGATGCGCAAGCAGCTCGGCGAGCAGTTCGAGAAGGCCAACGGGGTCAAGCTCGGCTACATGAGCTTCTTCGTCAAGGCCGCCGCCGAGGCGCTCAAGCGCCACCCGATCGTCAACGCCTCGGTCGACGGCAACGACGTGATCTACCACGGCTACCAGGACATCTCGATTGCGGTATCCACCGAGAAGGGCCTGGTCACGCCAGTGCTGCGCGATGTGCAGAACATGAGCTTCGCCGATGTCGAGAAGGCCATCATCGATTTCGCCAAGCGTGCGCGCGAAGGTGGCATCACGCTCGATGACCTGCAGGGCGGCACCTTCACGATCACCAACGGCGGCACGTTCGGATCGCTGTTCTCCACGCCGATCGTCA